>JAAZCZ010000124.1 GCA_012513005.1 Oscillospiraceae bacterium
AAAAATAGCTTGACAAGCCCTCATAGCTCTGTTAATATAACCCTTGCACCTGTGGGGGTATAGCTCAGCTGGGAGAGCGCCTGAATGGCATTCAGGAGGTCAGCGGTTCGATCCCGCTTATCTCCACCACAAATCCCTGAGAATGTTTTTCTCGGGGATTTTGCTTTTTGTTGAATGCATCTATTAACATAAGTGTGTTATACATACAGCCCCTAATCATTGCATTTTTAGCATAACATGGTATAATAATAGGATGATTAAAGGCAAATCATTTTAGTGACTGTATTTGAACTTTGCGCATAGTTTAATCTATTGAGTTACATTAGTAAGTATTAAATATGTTTCTAAATACTCAACAAATTTTAGAATTGAATTATTAATATGGTAAAAAGGAGATATTTGTTGTGTTTGATTACTCACAAGAACCGGGAAGAACAATTAACAATATATATGATAAAATTATTGCAACACCATTAGTTAGCATTGTGACTCCGTATTATAATGGGAGTAAATACTTAGAACAAACATTTAATAGTGTCCAGAACCAAACGTTTCCCTGGTTTGAGTGGATAATAGTTAATGATGGCAGCACAGGAGCGGAAGATGTTGAGCTATTGAGCATACTAAGCAAACAAGATGCTCGAATTCGAGTGGTTAATCAAGAGAATCAAGGCGCAACTGCTGCACGAAACCGAGGGGTTAAGGAAAGCAAAACGGAGTACATTTTCTTCCTTGATGCAGACGATCTTCTTGTTAATACTTTTGTAGAGACAGCATATGTAACTCTGCAAAGGCAACCTGAGGCAATGTGGGCATTCGCTGACACTGTAGGTTTTCAGGAACAAGAATATTTATGGCAAAAAGAATTCAGATCTGAAAACATGCCACAAGAGAACTTGCTGCCTTACTGTTCTATGATAAGAAAAAAAGTGTTTGACGATCCGACGGTTTATCCAAATGAGAGCAGGAACCAGTGGGAAGATTATCAACTTTGGCTGAGGCTCCTATCCAAATCGTATGTACCTGTGCACATTAGGTTACCGCTGTTTTGGTATAGAAGACTAAAAAGCGGTGCTCTTGCGAAGATTGAAAAGGATCCAAAAGGAAAAAAAGAGCTAGAGAATAAAATAAAAGAGCTTGCAAAAGATGTTCACGGTGGACTAAGAGCGGTTACATTCGGAGGTAATTGCAGGTCTGAGTTTTCAAAACCGCAAGTATGGGAAGAAGCGAGAGCATTACCATTTCGCAATAAAAAAACACGGATATTGCTCGTTATCCCGCACATGGCTTGTGGAGGGGCTGATAAGTTTAATTTAGACTTGCTGAAAAATCTGCCAAAGGAAAAGTATGATGTAGGTGTGATTACGACTGTTCAAGGCGAAAGCGAGTGGAGACAAGAGTTTCAAAAATATGCAAGTGAGGTCTTTGAACTGCCGGCATTCTTGTTTATGGAGGATTGGGCAGGATTTCTTCATTATTATATTTCTACTCGTGATGTCAAAATAGTGATGAACCTTAGTAGTTATTGGGGGTATTATGCGCTTCCGTGGCTACGCATGAAATTTCCGGAAATCGCTATAATAGACTGTGTGCATGCAGAAGGCACATTTTGGCGTGCAGGCGGATATCCTCGAGTCTCTGCTGCTTTAGACTTTGTTCTTGAAAAGACTTTTGTAACAAATGATTTCACAAAGAACATATTAACAAGCAAGTACAATAAGCCGAGCGAAAAGATGCAAGTGGTATACACAGGCATTAATGAGAAAGAGTTTGCACCTGATATTGTGAGCAAGATAAATGTTAGGGATAAGTATGAAATTGGAAACAGGCCAACAGTACTATATTTGTGTAGAATTGTACCAGAAAAAAGGCCGTTTCTTATGCTAGAGATTGCTGATTCTGTAAGAAAACAAATTCCTGATGTTTGCTTTTTAGTTGTTGGCAGTGGCCCGCAGCTGGAAGAGCTTGAAAAAGCGATTAATCGAAGAAAGCTTAACAAAAATGTTATTGTAACCGGAAATGTAGACGATGCAGTGCCGTTTTACCATGCTGCTGATTTGTTTTTGCTGTGCTCAATAAAAGAGGGCCTTAGTATAACGACTATGGAAGCCCAACTTATGGAACTTCCTGTAATTAGTGCAGATATTGGAAGCCAGTATGAGCTAGTGGATGACAGCACGGGGAAATTAATAAAATGCAGACAAGAGGAAAAAGACGACTTTGACAGTAGAGAATTTCCGAAGGACGAGATAATCGATTATTCTGATGCAATTGTAGAGATGCTTACTGATAAGAATTCTCTTAACAATATGGGAAAAGCAGGCAGAGAGAGGGTTCTCAGCAAGTATACAATTGAAAAAACAATCGAGACATTAGATGAAGAATTTCAAAGGCTTTTCATGGATGAAGCGATGGAAAAAAGAAAAAAACTTGCTGAGTCGATATCGGAATTCGATGCCTCTGTTGCCGATTATCTTGTCGTATACCAAGAATATGAATCAATTTCTTCAGGAGCAAATGAACCGAGCTTTTGGGCTAATCAAGGGCAAACAGGCAGTGTTTATTACAGTGCTGAAAAACAGCTACAGAGCATTTATTCGTTAAGATCTTGGAGGATTATCAGCAAACTTCATAATTTTCTGCGCAACAATGCGGTTGGCAGAGTAATAAATAGGTTTCTTGATATTTTTAGATTTTTTATTAAGTAGAACAAGGAGAAGTAGTGGAGCTTGTTGACTACAATTCAATAATAGAATATGTAGAGACGGTTGCTGAGGAGTCTGCCATAGTCAATGCTCTGCTTGGTGCCTGCTTTGCTGAAAACATTTCATACACCGAAGAAAATTCATCTGGAATAGTTGCTTTGATGGAAAAGCTAAACAATGAGACTCGTGAAAAATATAGGGTAGCATTGGGAGAGGTTATAAAAGCGGAAGTTGAAGACCTGTATAAGCATATAGAAAAATACATATGGCTTTACAATAACCTAAAGGATGAAGCATCTAAGGATACATTAATTAACCTAATGGCATTTAGACTAACAAGAGATGTCAGGTATACTGCTCGAGCTTTTGCGGAAAGTAGCGAACAATACTTTGACGAGCAAATAGTTAAGTATCCAAAGAACTGCGTATTTGTTGATTGCGGTGCATTTGATGGCTACACAACGGCATCATTCATTTATCGTTGCCCTAATTACAGCAAGGTATATTTATATGAGCCAATGGAAGAGCAATATTACTTATGTGAAGAATTTGCTAAGCAAATAGGAGAAAAAGCTGTTGCAAAAAAGAAGGGAGTCTACGATAAAGGCAGAACACTAAGCTTTTCAGCAGAAGTGCCCGGAAGCTCACGAGTATTGGAAGCCGGGGATTTGTCTGTGGACGTGGTTTCATTAGACGATGACATTGAAGAACCTATTGGCTTTCTTAAGATGGATATTGAGGGAAGCGAGTCCGAAGCATTGAGCGGCTGCAAGAAACATATCAAAGTAGACTCACCGGTGCTGACTATATGTGCATACCACAAACCAAGCGATTTGTGGCAAATTGCGGAGCAAATTCTTTCGTATAACAGTAATTATGACATATTCATAAGACACCACACCGTAGGGACGGATGAGACTGTTATTTACGGAATTCCGAGGGATAGAGAGCTAATGGTATCAAATGATGCTTATTTGGAGAAGGCGGATATTTTTAGCCTTTCTAAGCTTCTTAAACATTCTAAAAACGAGCAAAACAGATTGAATAACTCAGTAAAATATTTATTGATACAAGTAGAGAACCATAGAATTGCTCTTAGACAATCGGATATTGAAAGAGATTATTTGCGAGGGCAACTAGACAGTATAGAGCTTAGAGTTCAAGAGATATTAGATTACATGAAACAGCTAGAAAGTGCTAAAGAGTATTTTTTAGATCAAATAGAAAACTATAGGACATGTGTAAAAGAACAGAAGGAACAACTTGCTGCTGTCAAAAGAAAAAATGGTGGTAAATGAGTTTGCGATTCTTTGTTAGGAAAGCATCTGTTTTGGAAAATTGAAACTTGGCATATTCAATGGATATTTAGTATGAAAAATACGTTAAGGTACACACGTCATGAAAAGAGGTTGTTTTAATGGGTATATTAAACGGAAAAAGCGTGCTTGTGACAGGTGCCGGTGGATTTATTGGTTCTCACTTGACAGAAATGCTCGTGATGGAAGGGGCAAAGGTGCGTGCACTTACGCACTACAATTCTTCAAACAACTGGGGGTGGCTTGAGACATCTGAAAGGTTAAAAGAAATCGATATAGTTTGTGGAGATGTTAGAGATTCAGCTTTTTGCAACCACATAGCAAAGGATCAGGATATTATTTTTAACCTAGCTGCGCTGATAGCAATTCCATATTCTTACGTAGCTCCGGAGAGCTACATTGACACAAATGTTAAGGGTGCACTTAATATATGCCAAGCGGCAATAAACAACGGGGTTGAAAGAGTTATTCAAACTTCAACAAGTGAGGTGTATGGAACAGCTAAGTATGTACCTATTGATGAAGAACATCCGATGCAACCTCAATCACCATATAGTGCAAGCAAAATAGCTGCCGATGCCATAGCTATGAGTTTTCATAATGCATTTGATCTTGATGTTACCATTGCAAGGCCTTTTAACACATATGGTCCAAGACAGTCTGCAAGAGCTGTAATTCCGACTATTATTATTCAGATATTAAACGGAGCGAAGACAATAAATCTCGGAGACGGAAGGCCCACAAGAGACTTTAATTATGTTGAAGATACTTGCAGAGGCTTTTGTTTACTGGCAGCAAATAAGGCTACTAAAGGACAAACAATTAACATTGGTTCAAACTATGAAATTAGTGTTTTTGAAACAGTTAGTAAAATCAAAAGCATTATGGGAAGCGACGCTGAAATAAAGGTTGAGAAAGAGCGATTAAGACCCGAAAACAGTGAAGTTTTTCGCTTGTGGTGCGATAACCGTAAGATTAACCAACTAACTAGCTTCAAGCCCAAAGTTTCTATTGACGATGGCTTAGAAAAAACAATAGAATGGTTTAAAAATACTGATAATCTAAAGAGGTATAAGGCTGGTATTTACAATGTGTGAAAAAGTTGCAGTTATTTTAGCTGGTGGTCTTGGAACCAGATTGCGCCCCTACACCCTAGTTATACCTAAGCCGTTGGTTCCAATCGGCGATTATCCGATAATGGAAATACTTGTGCGCAGCCTGGTAAAACACGGATTTACGCGCATCATAATGGCAGTGAATCATCAAGCTGATATTATTAAAGCTTATTTTGGGGATGGAAGTAAATGGGGAGTCTCAATTGAGTATTCCTTAGAATCTAAGCCTCTCGGCACAATGGGACCTTTAAAAGAAATCAAAGATTTGCCAGATGATTTTTTAGTTATGAATGGAGACGTACTAACCGATTTGGATTTTAGTGCTTTCCTTAAGAAGCATACAAAGAACAACGAGTATTTTACAATATCGGGATATAAACGTTCTAACACAGTAGATTATGGAGTGCTCCACGTAGGAATGGACTCAGAACTTACAGGTTTCGAGGAAAAACCCCAAATTGACTACAGTGTTAGTATGGGAGTATATGCTGTTTCAAAAAGAATACTGGAGCACATTCCCAAAAACACATACTATGGATTTGATTCACTGATGTTTGATTTGCTGAATGCGAAAAAGAGAGTATGTGTTGAAACACACGATGGATATTGGCTCGATATTGGCAGACCTAGTGACTATGAACGAGCAATTGAAGACTTTAATAAGAATAGGGAGATATTTTTTATTTGAAAATTCTCGTTACCGGTTCAAGAGGATTTCTTGGAACCCACCTAATATGCAAGCTTCGAAAAGACGGACACGAAGTAATAGCTTTTACAAGAAACGAAGGAGACCTTTGCGACTCAGATGCTTTGAATTCTTATTCAGGTATAGATTATGTATATCACCTTGCTGCCAGAACATATGTACCCGATAGCTGGAAGGAGAGTCACAAGTTCTTTCGCGAAAACATTATGACCACGGCAACTGTTCTTGAGTTTTGCCGAAATAATGGTTGTGCAGTTTCATTAATGAGCACTTATGTATATGGAGAACCTAGGTATTTGCCAATAGATGAGAATCATCCGGTTTGTGCTATGTCACCGTATCACGAAACAAAGCTAATCTGCGAGTCGATGGGATCGTTTTATTCAAGGACTTTTTCACTTCCAGTTACTGTTTTTAGACCTTTTAATATTTATGGAAAAGGTCAAAGCAATTCTTTTTTGATTCCCAAAATATTGAGACAGCTTATGGATAAAGATGTAAAAGAAATAGCAGTAATGGACTTAGCACCAAAACGAGACTACGTATACATTGATGACGTTATAGAGATTCTTGCTCAAGCGTGTGTTCAAAACCCAAGTGGATTTGAGGTGTATAATATCGGAAGCGGAGTTTCAAATAGCGTGAGGGATGTTATAAGTACGGCAATAGAAGTAACGGGTATTTGCAAGCCATATTTTGAAACAGGAGAAATACGTGTTGGTGAAATCTCGGATTCAGTTGCAGATATGAAAAAAACTATAACACGATTTAACGTAGATTCTTTACGAAGCCTTGAACAGGGATTAACTGACTGGATGTTAAAAGAATTTCCTGATGTTGTCACAACGCATAATGACAACAAGTGCTTACTTACAGAGATTTGATAAAATGATTATCATTATGCGGTTTCTCATTAGGTTAAAGTAAGTGCCGTGTAAAACTGTAAATTCAAAAACCGTGGATCTGCTTTTGCATTATCTGCGGTTTTTTGCGTCATTGGATAAAAAAATGCAAACTGAAAAAATAGAATGATTTATGATTTGTATGCAATAATAAAAGCTTATATTTAACTCGTGAAATCAATTATGTCAATATTATTGGTTTTATGTGATAGATATAAGTTGTTGAATGCAAATAATAGACAAAAATAAACTCTTATGATAATCTGAAATTAGCAATAACCAGTGTGTCTTTTTAGTGTAAAATTACCTGTGAAACTCAAATAGTGATAATAATATGTTTTACTGCATGTTTTAGTAGAACTCTTTTTAATTAAAATGGAGGAAATAGTCAGGTGGAACTTAAATGGAGCGAAGAGTTTGTAGGGCGAGCTATTAATAATGACGGAGAGCAGCCCATAGAGTATACTTCGCAAACAACTATTAAAAATAAATCTGCAAAAGGTATCAGAATAGAATTATTGGGAGAGAATTTGCAGAATGGCGGCGGATGCCTATATGTAAATGACCACCCAGTGCCACTAAACAGTCTTGTATCTCTACCGCTAGCAGCAACAATGAAACTATTTTTCACGTTCAAAATACCTGCTAAGTCATCAGTATGTATTGAAAAGTTAGAAGTAATTGAAGAACCGAAACAAGCTGATTTGACAGAAATGTGCAGCTCTGAAGCTAATGTGCTGGTGATAACGCCCGACTACCCATCAACCCACAACCTATACTTGTGTGCGTTTGCACACTCTCGTTCAAGATACTATTTGGAGCAAGGTCTAAAATTTCAGGTTGCTTCAATTGGTGGTGACCGCTGGGTTCATACTATTTATGAACACGAGGGAGTTTCTGTCTTTAGTGGAGATTACGGAGCACTCAAGAAGCTACTATCAAAAAAACAATACACTGTTATAGTAGCACACTTTGTTGATTTGCCACTATTTCAGATATTTGACGGATATGTTACGATAGAGCAACTCATCTTTATTTGTCATGCTCCGGAAGTGAGATTTCGTGTGCTTGGCAATATATGCAGACCTTATTTTACATCTCCATTGCTTAACTCGGAAGCAAGCGAAGAGTTCGATAAAAGAGAAGCGTACATACAAAAATATGCCAGAAAAAAGAATGTCGAATGGGTGTTTGTTTCAGAGTGGCTAATGAAGACCGGGGCAGAGCTAAACAATGCGGATTTTCTCAACAAGAGAGTAATAAACAATCTAATTGATGAAAAACTTTTTCCATATTTAGAAAAGAAAAAAGACGATAGGAAAAAAATATTAATAATAAGAAAGTTTGACAATACACGCCAGCACTCAATTGATCAAAGTGTTTTGGCAATTCTTGAACTATCCAGAAGGCAGTTTTTTAATGACTTAACATTTGAGATTTATGGAGATGGAAATTATTGGGAAGAGCTAGTTGAGCCTATTAAAAATTTTCCAAATGTAATTCTTCATAGAACATTTATCCCCAACAAAGATTTAACTGAAGTTTTTAAACGAAATGGAGTTCTGCTTATTCCGTCGCGCCATGATTCGCATGCAGTTGCAATGGGAGAAGCTGCATCAGCAGGAATGGTTGTTGTTGGCTCCGCTGTGACATCGAACCCGTTCTTTATGAATCAAGCGGAGAACAAAACTTTGGCAGATCCGGAAAACCCGGCGGAATTGGCGGATATCATTGAGCGCTTGTATTATCATCCGGATGAGTTTATTGAAATAAGCAAAAGGATGTCACAAGAGACACAAGCAAGATGCAATTCTGAGCGTACGGTTATGGAGGAAGTTAGTTTAATTCGAAATAAACTCGAACGTTTTAGAGATGAACTGATAATACCGCCGATTTCCGGCGACAATGTTGAGCTGACAATCGTGGTACCTGCATACAATGTTCAAGATTATTTAGACAAGTGTTTGTTTTCAATATGCAACCACAGAAATATCGGAAGTATGGAAGTAATAGTAATCAACGATGGATCAAATGACAGCACATCTTCTATTGCTCACAAATATGCAAAACTACTAAAGGGAATAGTAAGGGTAATAGATAAAGAAAATGGAGGTCATGGATCAACAATAAATATCGGAATATCAGAGGCAAAAGGTAGATATTTTAGATTGGTAGATGGCGATGATTGGGTTGACTCTGAAAATTTGGCAAAACAAATTGACAGGTTAAGAAATGAAAAAGCAGATCTGGTACTTACTTTGGCCACGTACGAATATGTTGATAAAGCAGAATTAGAGAACGTTATTGAATACTCAATGCTAACTGAGGGTACTTTGTATCACTTTGATGATCTCTTACACAAAAACTATGGTTTTAGAAAAAGAGGCCCATTATTGAGTACGGCAACATATAGGACAGATTGTCTTAAAAAAGCAAAGTTTAGCATTTCAGAGAAAAAACCATATGTAGACATGGAGTTTAATGCGTTTGCTCAGCGGTATGTAGAAAAAGCTACGTTTTATGATCTTAGTATTTATCGTTACTTAATTGGAAGAGAAGGCCAGACTGTATCTAAAGAGTTTTGGTCTAAAAAGCATAAAGATCACCGATTTGTAATTCTTAATACGCTTGAAGAACTAGAAAGAATGGAGGACTATTCTGATTGGCGCAGGAAGGAATATGTATATAGGCTTGTCTTGGCGCCAATGATTGATTCTCAGATATTTATGTACGATCAACTTTGCCTTTGGAGTGAGATAGACAGCTTTCTTGATGATCTTGACAAGCATCCTGAAGCACTAAATGCCGGAAAAGAGTATATTAACTGCGTTAATGGTGCATCTAAAAAGATATTGAAAAAGTACCGCATCGCCATACTAATAGGTAGGTGCAAACCTATTACCGGAAAAAAATCTAAATTAGTTAGACTTGCAAAAAAACTATCAGAAAATCCAAGACTCAAGAGATTAGCGAAAAAGTTTGTTCCAAGTCAAATTATCAGTGTGCTAAAAGATTTTTTGAGAAACAGATAGCTATAATCGCGACGAAGTTGTGCAACTAGTCACATTGTATGTCAGGGGTTTTAGTTTTCACGATATAAAACAGCAAAAGCCGCTCGGGAGTATTATTTGCATTAGTTCCAAGCGGCTTTTTCAATTTTATTTTTTATTTATATGTAGCTAGGCAGCGAAGCAATGAAGTATTCTACTTCTAAAATGTTTGAAATTTCGTACACCGTGCCCGATTTGGGTTCGGTCTTTTTTGCAGCAATTTTTTTCTGCCTCTTGATGTATAAGTTTTAGCCTGATACTATTTATGTACAAACCTGTGTGTCTAAACTGTATACTTTGAGTAATTAATAGAAATTTATTGAGCAAGCTATGAATGTCCTGGTCAAGGGGAATTGTAACACCTGTGTCCAAAGTCATTAAGCAACTTGTTTTTTAGCTGGGGGCAGTCCGCCGTTGAAGGAATGAGGGCGGATGAGGTTGTACCACAGGTATGCAAAATCCGAAACCGCCGTATA
>JAAZCZ010000125.1 GCA_012513005.1 Oscillospiraceae bacterium
AGCAATTGGCAGCCACAGGTTCGTGTCAAGTATCCTCCGATAACGGCTATTCTACAACACCAACTATTGCTACAATGCAGAAAGCACAAAGTCCGAAAGCAGCGTAAATAAGGCACTTTCGAGCAAACAAAAAACCACCTGCTGACAAAATTCCTTTTATCAATAGATGGTATTTGATTTGGTGCGCGAGGGGGGACTTGAACCCCCACGTCCGTATCGGACACTAGAACCTGAATCTAGCGAGTCTACCAATTCCACCACTCGCGCATAAGATGCTATGACATATTAACACCGCAGCAGGTGCTTGTCAATCAGATATTGCATAAAACCGGAAATAATAAAGCAAAAAGGAAGCCCTGCAAAAGCAGAGCTTCCTTCCCCATAAAACTCGATTATTCCAGCTTTTCTAGTGCCTCTCTAAAGAGCTCAAGCTGTTCCTCTTCCACCATGTCCTCAATGTATGGCAGGGCGTCAATAAAGATAAATGTCCTGCCAACTTCAAGTAGCGGGTGTTCAAGCACATCGGGAATATACTCTTTGATTAGTGCCAAAACCTCCGGGGTGTCGAGCATCTCGCCTACTGCGGTTGTTTCGAATGAATACTTTGCCATGTCTTGTTCCTCCTATAATAATAAATTGTTATTTTTTCTGATATTTAAATTAACCGGCAGCTGCTTTCGTTCCGAGCTCAACGCCCTTATATAGAGCCCTTCTGTTTAAATCAACGATTGCATCACCCTTGGATTCAAATTTTTCTTCAAGGCTGTCCATGAGCATTTTGGGGTCCATCATATTGGAAAAGCCCAGCATTGCACCGATTAATACTATGCCTGCAATTTTGCTGCTTCCGAGCTCAACTGCAATATCGTCCGCCGGAATCTCAAGAACCCTAATATCATCTCGTTTTATTGCTGAGGTTGATCGACTTGAATTTCTGACCAATAGACCGCCGGGGCGGAGCTCCTTAATATATTTTTTGTATGAAGCTTCGTTCATTGCAATTAACCCGTCAGTTTTAAGAGGAAGCGGGGAAATAATGGGCTCATCGGAAATAATAACAGTGCATTTTGCTGCCCCGCCTCGCTGTTCAGGTCCGTATAGCGGCATAAAACTGGCGTGTTTGCCACCCTTAACAGCACTCTCTGCCAAGGTCATGCCCATGCTCATGCCACCTTGACCACCGCTGCCTCCGACTAATAGTGTAAATCTCATATTACTTTTCCTCCTCTTCGGTCTTGTCAACAAAAACCTTGCAGGGGAAGTACTTCATTGTGTTTTCTTCCATATACGCAATGCTCTGCACAGGAGACATTCCCCAGTTAGTCGGGCAGTTAATAAGAAGCTCAACAAATGAAAACCCAAGTCCGTCAATTTGATTTTGCATAGCCTTCTTAATACCCTTTTTAGCTTTGCGGATATTAGCAGGGCTGTTTAGTGCAAATCTTGCAACATAAACCGGAGCTTCCAGCTCTTTTACGAGTTCACACATGCGAATTGGAAAACCGGTAGTATCAGGATCCCTCCCGAAAACACATGTTGTTGATTTTTGACCTATCAGAGTGGTAGGCGCCATTTGTCCGCCTGTCATGCCATAGGTTGAGTTATTAGCAAAGAAAATTGTGATATGTTCTCCTCGGTTTGCTGCCATAAGAACTTCGGACAGTCCTATTGACGCAAGGTCGCCGTCACCCTGATAGGCAAACACAAGCGCATCAGGGCGACAACGCTTAACTCCGGTTGCAACAGCAGGTGCTCTGCCGTGTGCTGAGGTCACCATATCAAGCTTCCAATAGAGACTGTTCATTGTAGAGCAACCTACGGGCAAGACATTAATAACCTTTTCGGCAACTCCAAGCTCGTCTATTGATTCTGCAATAAGCTTTGTTGCAAGTGAATGCAGGCAACCGGGGCAAAAGCCGCTCGATAAAGGCAAGAGGCAGGGGGGTTTTGTGTAAATTTTTTCAGCCATTACTGCTCGCCTCCTCAATGATTTTCCAAATTGCAGCTTCGGTGCTGTCGTCATCTAACAGCACGCCACCGCTACGACCATACTCATAGACAGGAGCCCTGCCGAGCACCTGAAGCTCTATGTCCTCACGCATAAGTGCAGGTATAGACATTTCAATATCAATAAGTCCCTTTACCTGAGAATAGTCCAATTCTGCAATGCTCTTTTTTGGGAAGGGGAATAGCGTGATAGGCCGTATCATTCCAACTTTCACGCCTTTATTACGCAGATTTAATATTGCCTGCTTGGCTACGCGCGAGGCAATTCCATAAGCGACAATCACCCATTCGGCATCATCAAGCATAAACTCTTCTACTTGCACGTCATTTTCTTCCCATCGCTTTGTGCGAGCTACTGCCAGCTTGTTTTTTCCCTCTAATCCTGCCTCAGGATAGATTGGTGTTATTAAGTGGCCACTGCGAGTAGTCCCGTCATAACCAACTGTCCATGGCTTGCAAATTGTTTCCGGCAGTTCTTTAAACGGAGGCAACTCCACCTCATCCATCATTGTGCCCAGGCAACCATCCATCAGCACCAAAACGGGACTTCGATCCCTGTCTGCATATTCCGGAGCCTCATAAACAAGGTCAACGGCCTCCTGAATGGAGTTAGGTGCGAAGACCATCATTCTAAAGCCACCGTGACCCGGAGCCTTAGTTGCTTGCAGGTAGTCTTGCTGTGCGGGCTGAATTGAGCCCAGTCCCGGACCACCACGCTGAACATTAATAATGACAGCAGGAAGCTCAGCCGCAGAAAGATAAGATATTCCTTCGCTTTTTAGCGAGATACCGGGGCTGGAAGACCCTGTCATTGCTCGTGCACCTGTAGCTGCGGCACCGTAGACCATATTAATTGCTGCAACTTCACTTTCTGCCTGAATAAATGTGCCGCATACTTCAGGGAGTCTCCAAGACAGATATTCCGGCAACTCGGATTGCGGAGTAATCGGATATCCGGCAAAAAACCGAATACCGCCGCGAACTGCCGCTTCACCGACTGCCTCATTACCTTTCATAAATAATTTTGCCATTATTCCTCTCCTTTCAGCATATCAATTGCAGCCTCGGGACAGACAACCGCACATGTGCCACAGCCGACACAAGCGGCATAATCGACAATCGGGTAATAGTGGCCTTTGTTGTTTCTCTCCTCGCCAAACTGCAGTGCCTTAGTAGGGCAGAAGTGAATACACAGACCACAGCTTTTACATAAATTAATCACGTAGCTTGGCTTGTTCATTGATAAACCATCTCCTAAACTTTGCTATTTTTGGTTTTCTACTCCTCGCTGTATTGCTTATCATAGTTTTTCTGAATACATGAAATCATCTTAGTAATCATTTCGTTAGCGGGGGCAGGTACTCCTAACTTTTTGCCCAGTTTGGCAACAGCGCCGTTTAATGTTTTGATCTCTGTTTGGCGCTTAAACATGAGAACGTCCTGTGCCATAGACGGATAGTACTCCTCGATAGATGAGCCGCTTGCATTCTTGCGTAACTCCGCCAAAAATTCTGATGCGTTCATAGGATAACCGTCTGCAGTGGCGACCTCACAACATTCAGTTATCACTTGAATAGCAAGGCCGGCACCGTTAGGGTCTTTCATGATATCTTTTGATTTTATTCGTAGTATTGCAGCTAGGGGATTGAATGTGCTGTTGACGATTACCTTGTTCCAAATCAGCGGCTTCACATCATCCCAGAATTTGCAGGGGCAGCCGCCCTTGTTGAAAAGCTCCTCGAGGGTTTTTCCGGATTTTTCCGTAAGCTCACTTTTTTCAAGGGCACCGAAGTTCATTTGCAGCCCTTCTTTTGTGGGCGAGGAGATGCATTTCCCCGGACTGACAAGCTCAGTGCCGAGAACTCCTGAGCCGTAGATAATTTGAGTTGCCGGAGCTGCCTTTAAGAGCTCCTCCTCGTTTCCGAGGCCGTTAAGAAGCGATACCAAAACAGTATTAGGCCCTATGCAGGGGGATGCCTGTTTCACAGCTTCTTTGAGAGTGTGGGACTTTGTCATAAAGATTACGACATCCATTATTCCAATCTGCTTTGCATTATACGCAGTCTTAAAACCCGTAAGCCTCTGTTCACTTACAGTATCAGATTTGACAATAAACATCATTCCGTCTGCTGCGACCTTGTCCATGTGTTCCTTGTACGGATCGACCAGCGTGATGTCTGCCCCTCCTAAAAGAAGATAAGAGGCAAAAACACTTCCTGCTGCACCTGAGCCGATCATTGCAATTCTCATTAAATCGCTCCTCCTTTTATTGTAAGATAAGTGCTAATTCATTGTCCGCTCGCTACCATGTAAGAAAATGCTGTAAAGATGATTCACTAGTAACAATAAATATAGATGTACACTTGCTATATCACAGTTTAGATAATATACCCGACCCTTTTAGCATCGGCTAAAAGCTCTTCTCTGAAATCCGGATGAGCAATTGCTATTAGCCTTTTTGCTCTGTTTTCAATTGTTTCGTATTTTAGATTTGCAATGCCGTATTCTGTTACAATAAATTCAACCTCGGACCTTGGCGTTGTTATTGGCGTACCCTCAGGATGGGAAAGAACTATTTTTGAATGTCTTTTGCCCGATTTGTCGCACCTTGTAGACTCTAAGGCGATGAAAGAGTGACCGCCCGGGCTCATCTGCGAGCCACGCACATAGTCAAGCTGTCCGCCGATGCCGCTGTGCTGTTTATAGCCTATTCCTTCCGATGCAACCTGACCTGTCAAATCTACCTGCATTGCAGAGTTAACAGAAATCACATTTTCATTTTGCATAATTAAATACGGGTCATTTGAGTAGCTGAAACAACGGGACTGGCAGCTTGGATTGTTGTCCAAAAACTTGTATAGCTTTTCTCCCCCCAATGCAAAACCAAAAGTGCTGATACCTTTGTCGAGTTTTTTCATTGAGTTGTCAACGGCTCCGCACTCGATCAGATCCATCATAGATTCGACAAAAAGCTCGGTGTGAATACCCAGATGTTTTTTATCTCGACAGACTTCACCCATTGCGGCACTTAGTCCCCCTATGCCGAATTGAATACATGCACCATCCGTAATGCGCTCTGCAATCAGGTTAGCAATCTTGAAGTCCTCGGGAGATGGAACAGAAGGCTCCATAACGCAAAGCGGCTCGGTTTTATCCACAATGTATGTAGCATCATTGATGTTAAGCATATTGTCTTTGCCGATAATGAAGGGAATATTTTCATTTACCTGCAGAAGCACAGTCTTTGCTCTAAGGCAAAGAGCAGTGTCAATAGGAGTAGTGCCAAAACTCATGACACCATTTTCATTTGGAGGGGAAGCGGCCATCATAACAACATCCCCAAGATGAAATGATGCTCGGTCATCATAGCTCTTAGAAAGCTGAACTATTTGCATTCCTATATTTGAGCCCATGCGATACTTAAAGCTCCGCTCCAAAGGACCCCAGAAGAGGCTTTGCACATTCACATGACCGTTACACGCCTTTGCCAATGGCCTATATATGTTGCCTCCGAAGCCCATATAAAGATTTACATTGCTTAGTCTGTCCTTTTGAGCTCCCAGCTCCTCAAGTAGTGCATAGGGCAAAGAGGCATGCATAGTTGAAAAAATGCTGTCTCCGGACTTGATAACACTTATCGCCTCCTGAGGCGATACTATTTTATCTGCGTATTTTTCTCTCCAGCTCATTTTCCCCTCCCAAAATGCATCACGTTAGCATGAAAATTCTTTATTAAAAACATATAAAAAAGAAAGTAAAACAACATGAATTTATGTGAATTTAGCATATCATATTCCTGTTTTCGCATCAAAAATAGAGCCCTCATGTAGACTGACAGCAATTCGGGCGCATTGAAAGTGCCCAATAGCGCAAAAAACGCTATTGGGCATTAAAAACAATACATTATTAAGTTGTTACAGGTAGAACGGCGTTGTGCTCCTGCAGTTTATGTATTTTGAGTTCCATGACTTATGTTGCCAAAAATGCCGTGATATCGCATGCTCAAATTGAAACAGGTCTCAATATGCATATTAGAAGCGGACTCAGCCATAACCGGCATACCCATTTCAATTGCTCTATATATGGACATGTGCTGACATGCAAGAGTTGCAAAAGCCGGCTCATCCTTTAAGAAAAGCAGGTATTCTTGGGACCTTACAGAATAATAGCGAATGAAACGGTTTAGGCGCTCATACAAATTTTGCAGATAAGGATTGCCGCAGGACCGGAGGATCAGCTTGTGAAAGTCTTGATCGAGCTGTGAAAAACACGCAAAGTCTTTTGTTTTAAATGAATCTCTAAACCTGACAGCAAGATTCCTTAGTTGTTGTAGGTCAACGTGGATGTTGGTGCTGGCGCAAATATAACTTGCTGTTCCCTCGAGCGCTCTTCTTGCCATAAAGAGATGCTCTAACGAGGCGTGGGAAATATCAAAAACAAAATACCCCCTACGCCCGGGCTTGCTAACGACAAGCCCCTCAGATAATAGCTGCTCTAAAGCATCAGAGACAGGTGTACGGCTTACATCTAAGAGTTCTGCAATACGCACAGTGCTCAGCTTTGTACCTTCAGAGAGCTTACCTGTCAGTATTGCCTGCTCAATTATCCTGTATACCTGATCGTTTAGCTTAATAAACGGATTGTTTTCAGCTGCTTGCTTAATCAATTCAGCGTTAAAACAGCTTGCCAGTACATCCATAGCAGCACCCCCTTTATCAGAATAACTTAGAAAAAGCATTTGTGTTTCCTTATAATAAAGAATATCTGTTTTGCAGAGTCGTGTCAACCAAAAGGAGAATCAAATATTGGCTTTTTTATCCTTTTTTTAACAAATTGTGTAATTGCTTTACAAATCAGTGCAGATAGATTATCATATGCAAGTATGATAAAAATTTAATTATTGCATTAAGAAAAGGGATAGAAAATTATGACATATGAGCTTTTAAAAATAGAAAACGTCACAAAAAACTACGGCAAAACCGTAGCTAATAATAACATCAGCTTTAGCGTTAATGCCGGTGAAACTGCCGTGCTTTTGGGTCCTAACGGCGCCGGAAAATCCACAATTATCAAGTGCATCGCAGGGCTCTTGCGTTTTAGCGGCAAAATTGAGGTCTGCGGCTTTGACAATAAAAGCTTAGATGCCAAAAAGAGAATCGGATATATCCCGGAGATGCCCGCTATCTATGAACTGCTCACTGTCTCTGAGCATTTGGAGTTCATAAGAAGAGCATGGCGCATGGAGGATGACGGCTACGGTGCTGAGATTCTAAGACGCTTTGAGCTCGATGACAAGGCAAATAAGTTAGGCAGCGAGCTTTCTAAGGGCATGCAGCAGAAGCTTTCTATTGCCTGCGCACTTGTGCACAACCCCGATGTACTTATTTTTGATGAGCCATTAGTCGGACTTGACCCCCATGCAATTAAGGAGCTAAAGCTCATGTTCCGCGAGCTAAAAGCAGCCGGCAAGGCAACGCTTATTTCCACACACATGATAGACAGCGTTGAGGATTATTGGGATGTGGCGCACATCATGATGAACGGCTCATTTGCGGCAACGAAGCGAGCTGATGAGAGTGACGCTTCGGAAAAGAGTCTGGAGGAGCTGTTCTTTGAAATAACAGAGGGCGGTGAGCGCGAATGAGTCCTCTTCTTTATCTGCTCGCGGCTAAACTAAAGAACATGCTAAAAAGGTTCTTCCGCAGCCCGGGCAAGCTCATATACGCACTGTTTCTGATAGCTATGATGGCACTGGTTTTTTTCACCTCCGGAAAAGGAGATGTGCCAAACGCCGGAGCACTCCGAAACGCAAACGAACTTTTGGCTATAATAATAGCTCTTTTTGGCGTCTTATTCCTTCTGATAACATTCTCGGGCTTTTCGGAGGGAACAAGCATTTTCAAAATGGCAGATGTAAACCTGCTATTCACAGGACCAATAAAGCCCATGCGCATCTTATTCTACGCCATGGCACAACAGCTTGGCGTTTCGGTTCTCACCGGTCTTTTTATCGTGTTCCAGTATAACTGGCTAAACAGGTCATACGGCGTCAATATGACCGGAATAATTGCAATTTTAGTCGGCTACGGACTTACGATATTCACGGCGCAGGTAGCGGCTATGCTCATTTATATCTTAACGGCAGGCTCAGAAAACCGCCGCCGCTATGTTAAACTCGGTCTCTTTGTCATAGTCGGAGCGTATGCTCTTTGGATAGTGTATAACCTGGTAACAGCAGGCGGAAGCCCGATGACAACTTTGGTCAGCCTCTCTTCCACACTTCCCATAAAGCTCTTTCCTGTTGCAGGCTGGCTGGGCACTGCTGCATTCGGAATATCAGTCGGCAACATGTCGGCAGTAGCCTTGGGGCTTGTGCTCTGGGCAGCATTTTTAGCCGCACTTTTGTTTATAACCTCAAAATCCGACCAAGACTATTACGAGGATGTATTGCAGTCCACGGAAAAAATACACAAAACCCTAGAAGCAGTCAAAGAAAACCGCACACCCACAAGCACAAAGGTCAGCAAGGTAGGCAAGAGCGGGCTTGGCGGAGGCTGGGGAAGCTCTGTGTTTTGGTATAAGATGATGCTGGAAAACCGCCGGCAAAAGAAGTTTTTTGTAGGATTTAGCGAGCTGTTTTTGGCACTGTTTTGCCTCGGCTTCGGCTATTTCACGGTTACAGAGAAAACAGGAGTTTATCCTCTGCTTGGCTTTGTCGCCTATATGCAGCTGTTTTCTATTGAACTAAAAGGTATAGGCAGGGAGCTGACTCGCTCCTATATTTATCTGGTTCCAGAGCCGCCCTTTAAAAAGCTGTTTTGGGGAATAATTGAGAGCGTGCCCGGCTTTATTATAACGGCTATTGTAATCTATGTGCCGCTCGGCATATTAAAAAATATAAGCCCGGAGGTCATCGCCATAGCTTCCCTGTGGCATGTCACCATGTGCTCTGCCGTGCTCAGCGTTAACCTGCTGATAAGGCGCTTTTTCGGAGACTCATCAAAGGTTTTAATGTTCTTCCTTTACGTAATAGTGTTAATAGTAGCTATGGCGCCGGGAATTGCACTCGGAATATTACTTACCGCAAGCGGCGTAATAGGTTCGGCAGCATCTGCCGTGCCGCTGGGAGACGGACCTTATATACTGGCTGTTTCCGCAATCTGGAATCTTATTGCCTCACTGTTTTTAATATTCTTATCGAGAAATATGTTAAACTACGCCCCGACTTCCGTCAGATAATAAGAAATGAACTAAATAAAACCTGCCCGCAGCATTTTTCTTTGCTGCGGGCTAAGTATTTTATTTCGGGAAAATAAATTGCAAAACTCTATTATTAGAGCATTTGATGCAGAGTAAATTCATTTTTACTCACAGAAATCATACCGTCATCCTGCATTTTTCCAATTTCATTAGACATTGCGCTGCGATCAACACCTAAGTAATCTGCAAGCTGCTGCCTGTTAAAAGGAACAGTAACGCAGCTTTTACCTTGCTCTGTCACCAAAAAAGACAGATACGAAACAAGCCGCCCTCTAATTGTCTTGGGCGCTGTGTGGAAAATCCGCCCGGAGAGATTCAGGTTATTTCTTGCCATCACTTCAATAAAGTTTTCAATCAGCTTGCTGTGAAAACCGCAGGAAGCAGGGCAGGCGTGCAGCACTCGCTCGGCAGATAAAAAGAGAATTTCAGAGGGCAGAGCAGCAACAGCACTCACCATTAAAGGCTCGTTTTTAAGACAGGCATATGTTTCGGCAAAAAGCTCTCCCTCTTTAACATGCCCCAGTATACTCCTGCCGCCCCAAATATCCACACTCTCAATATTAACAGCCCCGGATAAAACAAGACCCATTGACTCAGTTACATCCCCGGCAGAAAAAATAAAATCGCCCTTTGCATAGCTTTTTCTCTTGGCACTGATGCAATCTAGCAGAGTTTTCATATCTCGCTCACTAATTCCGCTAAATAATACTGAAGAATTAGAAAAATTCTGATTCATTTTAATTTCCTCCTGTTGTTTTAACAACTGATTTGTTATTATAAATATAGTATACTGAAGGCAGAAAATCAAACACAAGAAAAAACTTCTAAGGGGGCTACAATAATGATCAGAAGAATAATCACTATCGACGAGGAAAAATGCAACGGATGCGGTGCCTGTGCAGAAGCCTGCCACGAAGGTGCAATAGGAATGGTAAACGGCAAAGCGAAGCTTCTGCGAGACGACTATTGTGACGGTTTGGGCGACTGCCTGCCCACATGTCCAACAAATGCCATCAGCTTTGAAGAGCGCGAAGCTGCTGCATACGATGAGGCTGCTGTTAAAGCCAACATGGAAAAGAGGAAGGAAGAAAAAGCTAAAGCAGCGGACAAGCTGCCCTGTGGCTGCCCGGGCACACAGTCCAAAAAGATAAGCCATGCAGAGTGTGAGACTGCACCTACCGTTTCGGGCGAGATGCCGAGCAGACTTTCTCAGTGGCCCGTGCAGATTAAGCTTGCACCGGTTAATGCACCGTATTTCAGCGGCGCAAAGCTGCTCATAGCGGCAGACTGCACAGCCTATGCCTACGCAAACTTCCACGAGAAATTCATAAAAGGCCATGTGACACTAATCGGCTGCCCGAGGCTGGACGGCGTGCCGTATGCAGAAAAGCTCACAGAAATAATTAAGCAAAACGACATTAAGAGCGTCACAATTGTCCGAATGGAGGTTCCGTGCTGCGGCGGACTTGAACAGGCAGCCAAGGCAGCCCTGCTAAACAGCGGCAAGTTCATTCCTTGGCAGGTCGTTACCATATCAACAGACGGCAGAATCTTAGACTGATTGCAAGACCGAAAATACTGCAAAGCGGGATATTTATTATCCCGCTATTTTTTTATAAAAAACTCTTGACAAAGGAATTTGAAGGGAGTAACATATGAGCAAATAGACATATGAACAGTTATATATATGAATGGGGGATAATATGATGAAACACGATCACAGCGAGCTACTGAGCAGGGTTAAAAACGACCTGCCCACCGATGAACTGCTTTGCGATCTTTCGGATCTTTATAAAGTGTTTGGCGACACTACGAGGCTAAAAATACTTTTTTCTTTGTTTGAGGGTGAGCTGTGCGTCTGTGCCATAGCAGAGCTTTTGGGAATGACTCAGCCTGCTATTTCACACCAGCTTAAAAAGCTAAGAAAAGCCGAGCTTGTCGGGAGCAGACGCTCCGGCAAAATGATATATTACTCACTTGCAGACAATCATGTCAAAGCGATAATGGCTCAGGGCTTTGAGCATATTTTAGAGGGGAAGTAGTATTATGAAGAAGGCATACAAGTTAGAAAACCTAGGCTGCGCCGCCTGCGCTGCTAAAATGGAGAGCAAGATTAAAAAACTAAAAGGCGTAAATTCCGCATCTCTTAGCTATATGATGCAAAAGCTGAGTGTTGATTTAGAGGAAGACGCAGAAGGCGAAATTATTTAAGCAAATGTCTAAAATAATCAGGCGCATAGAGCCTGATTGCAGACTGATAGAAAGGTAGGGGTCTAAAATTAACAAACATCAAAAAAAGGAGCTTGGCTTAATAGTAATTTCTGCTGTTTTGACCTTAGCTGCAGTGTTAATTAATGCGCCCATGCCGTATAAGCTAATTATGTTTCTTGTTCCCTATGCGATAGTGGGCTACGATGTGATAATAGAGGCTGCTAAAAACCTCTTTGCAGGAGGGGTTTTGGCAGAGCATTTTCTTATGTCATCAGCAACAGTAGGAGCCTTCGTGCTGGGCGAATACCCCGAGGCGGTTGCCGTCATGCTGTTTTACAAAATAGGTGAGCTTTTTGAGAGCATAGCGGTAGACAAAAGCAGGCGGTCTATAGCTGAGCTTATGGATATCATGCCGGAGCAGGCACTGGTTTTAAGAGACGATAAGGAGCTTATTGTATCGCCTGATGAGGTTTTTGCGGGAGAAACAATAATAATTAAGCCCGGTGAAAGAATTCCCTTAGACGGGATAATAACAGACGGAGAAACCAGCGTAGACAATTCAGCGCTGACAGGGGAGAGCATTCCGGCGGATTTGGGCATGGGAGATGCCGTAATCAGCGGAGCTATTAATTTAAGCGGTGTAATAAGAGTCAAAACCTCGGGAGTATATGCAGACAGCACGGTATCAAAGATACTTGAGATGATTGAGGAGTCAACAGAAAAAAAGGCAAGAGCCGAAAACTTTGTCTCCCGCTTTGCCAGATACTACACTCCGATAGTAGTGGCAGGAGCCCTGCTTTTGGCACTTATTCCTCCGCTGTTGCTCAATGCCGATTTTGCCGTTTGGCTGGCTCGTGCACTTGTATTCCTTGTTGTATCCTGCCCCTGTGCACTTGTAGTTGCGGTGCCTATGACATTTTTCGCAGGTCTGGGCACGGCATCACGAAGCGGTATATTAATAAAAGGCTCAAACTACTTAGAAGCCCTCTCTAAAGCTGATACCTTTGTATTTGACAAAACCGGCACTCTCACAAAGGGCAGACTAAAAGTGACAGATGTCTTTCCTGTCGGGATAAGCAGGGAGGATCTGCTCTCGAAGTTAGCGGCAGCAGAGGAATATTCAACACATCCGATAGCACTTGCACTTATTGAAGCGGGAAAAACAGATATAAAAGCTACTGAAATTAAAGAGCTTGCGGGCAAGGGAGTCGAAGCTACTGTTTTAGGTGAAGAAATCTTTGTTGGAAATGAAAAGCTGATGGAGTCACTAAATATCACAGTTCCGGCACGAAGCGCAAGCGGCTCTCCTATCTACGCTGCCAGTAAAAAAGAGCTTTTAGGAACAGTTTACCTAAAAGATGAGATAAAAAAAGAGGCAAAAGCTGCAATAGCAGAGCTTAAAAATCTCGGGATAGATAAAACAGTTTTGCTCTCGGGTGACACTGAGCAAAATGTGAGGGAGACAGCCGAGCTTCTAAGCATTGATGAATACAAGGCAGAGCTTTTGCCAAATGACAAAACAAGAGAAATCGAGAGTATGATAGAAGCTAATAGGCGACCTGCATTTGCGGGAGACGGCATAAACGATGCACCTGTTCTGGCAAGAGCGGATGTCGGAATTGCTATGGGAGCCTTGGGCAGCGATGCCGCTATTGAGTCTGCCGACGTTGTAATAATGGACGATAAATTAGAAAAGCTGCCTCAGGCAGTTAGAATAAGCCGCCGCACAATGGGCATAGTAAGGCAGAACATAATACTTGTAATCGGAATAAAAATATCAATACTTGCCCTGGGAGCCTTGGGCATAGCCGGCATGTGGGCAGCTGTTTTCGGGGATGTCGGAGTGCTTGTTTTGGCGATTTTAAACGCAAGCCGAGCGATGAAGCAATAAAAGGATATAATCTGTTTTTTTACTTATTATAGGCGCACAAAGCAGAGTGCAGAGCCAAATGGCACTTGATATATTAGCTGTGCTATGTTATATTTATGTCACAGAACTTGGAGGCAGAGCGCCTCAAAATATTGAAAAGGGGTACAGTTATGGATATTTCCAAGGTAACAGTCAGAGAATTACTAAACAACCAGGCAGCCTGCGATGCAATCAATGCAATCGAGCCGAAGATTCTTAAAAGTCCCATGGTCAAATTAGTTAAAGGCAAGACATTAGCAGATGTTTTTGAACTTGCAAAGAGCAAAATCCCTGCCGAGACCGTTCAGAAAATAAGAGAAGCTCTCGAGAGCCTCTAAACCGAGAATAGAAACAGAATAATAACGGCTGTATCAAGACTAAAATTTTGATACAGCTTTTTTATATCTATTCAGTGTAAAATCATACAAAAACAGATAAAAATTGCAAAAAAAGACCCCAAGATAAAGAACAAGTCTAAGTCTTGGGGTCTGCGTAATTACTAATAATTATCACACGTTTTTTGAATATAATGCTCAAAGAGCGAGTCTAAGTACTCGGAAGCCTCTTCACCCTTGCCCTCGGCAATTAGGTTTACTATGTGCATATCCTGCTCATATAGGGCAGAAACGCCCCAAAATCTCACAGATGATTCCCAAAGCACATTGCCGACATTTCTAAACGCGTTCATTATAAGTGGGAATAGGCGGTTGCCGGAGAGTGTACATACCTTGTAGTGAAACTTAGCAAGCTGAGCTGCCACACTTGATGCGGAAGCACCGGATTTTTCCATACTCACCATATCGTTTAATATGTTGCGCAATTCTTCAATATCTGCATCTGTGTGGTTGCGGGAAAGGCGAACTAAGGCACCGCCCTCAACGGCACTTCGCAGCTCAATAATAGAAATCGCCATCTGCCTGTCGAGCTTTCCGCCGTTATAGCGCAGTATTGCGTTTAGTGTTTCAAGGTTGCCTGTTTCCGCAAAATCAGTTACAACAGTGCCTCTGCGGGGTGTAACTTCGATAAATCCCATATTTGCAAGGTTTTCAAGGCCCAAATGAACAATGGTCTTGCTTATCTTCATCTGCTCAGCCAGTTCCCTCTCGGAAGGCAGCTTGTCACCGGGCTTCAGAGCTCCGGAAAAAATCATTCCCTCAATCTTCTCAATAAACAGTTCTTTGATAGTCGGGGCTACAATTTGACCGAATTCCATATATATCCTCCATTTGCTGATTTTGGTCTAATCAATTATATGCAAGATAGCACATATATTGTTAAAAATCAAGCAATTAATGCAAAAGAATTATTTACCTGCAAAAACACTGCAGATTCAGGAAAAAG
>JAAZCZ010000126.1 GCA_012513005.1 Oscillospiraceae bacterium
AAATGCTCGTGTGTCGGGTCGCATTCGGCTGTTTTTGTAGGGCCGTAGAGCAGGTTGCCGCGCACCTTTACATCAAAAAGCTCGTCACGGCGTTTGGAAATCGCCTCGTCACAAAGTGTGGGGAAAATCGTGCCGACCGAATAATCTATCCAGTCGCCGCTTTTTACCAGCAGGGCAGCCTCCTCGGCTGTTTTTAGCTTGGATTTGTATTCGTTTTTGTAATCCATCTTATTTTCTCCTTTTCAGAAATTTATAAATGTTCTTACTTGCCGGAAATCGTGATGCCGTCAAAGCTTGCCCAAGGTACGGAAACCGAGCCGTCATTGTAGGTCTCTTTTGAAATATTTGCTATGTTTGCAAATATTTTAGAGAGGTTGCCGTTAATCATAACCTCGCGCAGCGCCTTTGTCTTTTTGCCGTTTTCAATTAAAAAGCTGTTTTTTGCAACTCCGGAGAAATCCCCGTTAGACGAGGGTGCGCCGCCGGAGAACCTGCCCACCAAAACGCCCTTTTCTATGCCGGAAATAATATCCGAAAGCGCTGTTTCACCGGGTTTAATATAGAAATTAAAGCTCTTGTTGCCGGCTCTTTTCATGCCTTTTTTCCTTGCCACATAGTCGCTTATGCAGAAGTTTTCAAAAACACCGTCTTTTATAACATCAAAATTCTCTGCCAAATATCCCTCGGCATCATATTTAGCGGCACCGACTGCAAAGTCGCTTCGGGGGCAAAGTGAAAGCTGAAGCTTTTCATCTGCCAGCTTTTCGCCCAATTTTGTAAGCCATGGGCTGCTGTTTTCCATAACCGACTGGTCACTGCAATAGTTTTCAATCAGATAGTATGCAAATTCTGTCAGGCACTCCGGAGTTAGAAGCATGGTGCCGCAGAAGCTTTCGGGCAGAGCCTTAGTGTGTATCTGCTCCTCGCACTCGATAAGCGACTGCCTTACATTTGACATCTCAATAAAGGGAGTGTCCAAATTCGCAACAGAGAAGTTTGTGCCGCAGAAGGAGGAGGTATCCTCGCCCTCCTTGCCCACGAAGTTAATATCAAAATCGTAGTAGCCCACTTCGTTTTTATACAAAAGCCCGTCAGAGCCCAGCATCACAGACCTTGTGAAATTGTGGCTGGTAACCATGTTGACTGTAAGCAGCGGATGCTCTTTTGTAATTAAATCAAGCAGCTCTTTTGTGCGCTCAAACATCTTTTCGTTGTCGGAAACAAAAACGCCCTCGCAGAAAACTTTTTCTTCACCGGGGTTTTCGGCAAACACCCATGCGCTGTCAGGCTCGGATGCCTGCGCAACTGCCATTGTGTCGGCAGCGGCTGCGCTGATTGCTTTTTCATCAAAGTTATTAATCGCAATTTTGCCTTTTCTGCCGTCTGCTATTGCCGAGAGCGAGAGCGAATCATCTTCAACTGTTCTCATCAGCGTGAACACGCCGCACTCCACATTAAGCTCGTTTTTCACTGAGCAGGCAGCCTTAACCAGGGCTTTGTCTGCCCCATTTGCCATAAGTTCGCTTTTAGCCAGCGAGGCTATATTGTGCAGTTTATCAAAATCTCTCATATTATCTGCCTCCCATCATAATCTTGCAGCGAAGTGCAGGTCCGCCAAGCCCGACAGGCATCCACTGCTTTTTGCCGCAGAATCCCGAGCTTGCCCAGTTAATTTCCTTGCCCACCATATCGACTGTTTTTAGCATCTCAAAGGCAATTCCGGAAATTGTTGTATCCATAATCGCATTGCCGAGCTTGCCGTTTTTAATCTCGTAGCCGGTTGTTACACCGAACATAAATTCGCCGGTTGAGTCTGCCTGCCCGTTATTCGTGCCGATTAAATAATAGCCGTCGTCAACCGAGGCAATCATCTCCTCCAATGTAGAGCTGCCGGGCAGCACCGCCGTGTTTCTCATTCTGATTAGCGGCTCATCATAGAACATAAAGCCGCGGGCATTGCCGCAGGGCTGCATATTAAAATGCTCTGCCGTTTCGCGGTTATTTAAATATCCGGTTAAAATTCCGTTTTCAATCAGCTTAGCGTCGCATGCCTTTGTGCCCTCGTCATCAACATAAACAGGCAGGGGCGCAGGCTTGCCATAGGCTTCATATGCAAAGTCTGTCATGGAGACAAGGGAAGACGCTACCTCTTTACCCAAATACTCGCCGGCAACGGAGCCCGAGAGTACAAGGTCGGATTCGCAGGTGTGACCCACTGCCTCGTGAGCTAACATGCCTGTTAGATGTCCTCCCAAAATGCAGGTTTTAAGCCCCGCCTTGGCATA
>JAAZCZ010000127.1 GCA_012513005.1 Oscillospiraceae bacterium
ATAAATAACGGCAATTTTTGAGATAATAAACTCGTTTTTATGACAATGGCTCAGCTAACGCAGTATTGCATAAAAGAAGAGATTGTGAGATAATACACAAAACGGAGGTGAGAGGTCATAGCTAAGTATTTTATCTGCGGCACAAACAAATTAGGCGGTATCGGCATGGCAAAAGTCAAGGTAGGTGAAGAGACTCTCACGTCCAAAACAAGAGCTTCAGACAATGCCGATATTAAAGTAGAACTAAAAGGCAAAGGCAGAAAAATAAGACATATTTTTAGAGACAAGTCTAATAAAGAAAACGAATGCCCCGAAATTTTATTACTTGCAAAAGAGCCGGAAATTAAACTCTCTGTTTATGCCGGAGTAACTGATGAGAGAAGAGCCACAACACTAATCAGAAACTGTATTATGGCGGGAGCTGCTGAGATATCATTTTTTGCAGGCTCAAAATCCGCATCAAAGAATAAACGGAATATGTCTGAATATTTGCCTCTTTGGCAGGCGGTAGCTCACACGGCGGCAACAGAGTTTAAAAGAAGCCGCACACCACACATAAAGTATTATAACGAGTTTACGGATATGTTGGATTCTGCCGTCAAAAAGGATGCAGCAATATTTCTGCAAGAACGTGGAGATAACCGCTGCAGCATGGCAACCGCAGCTTCAGAAATGGGAAATATTAGCTCGGTCGCAATAATAAGCGGAGGCGAGGAAGGCTTTTCCGAGGCAGAAATGAAAATCGCAGAGTATGTGGGTTTTCAGGCGGTAAGCTTAGGAGAAGAAATAATCAGAAACGACTATGCCCCCGCAATAGCAACGCAGGAGCTTTTGGCTATATTAAGCATCAATTAATCTTCTGATTATATTTAGTTAATAGTTTGCGGGATTTTGTTTTGCAAATTATAATATTATTTTTTGGAGGACATTATGGAAGAGAAAAAAGGCTTTTTTAGCGAGTTTCGCGACTTTGTCTCCCGCGGCAATGTAATTGATCTGGCTGTCGGTGTCATCATAGGCGGAGCATTCAGTGCAATAACTGCCTCCCTTGTAAATGACATAATTATGCCGCTGGTAGGTCTTTTCCTAGGCGGAATCGACTTCTCCACATGGGCAGTTACAGTAGGTCCGTTGATGCCGGGTGCGGAACCCTCAGTAGTAAAACTCGGCGTGTTTATTATGGCAATAATAAACTTCCTAATCTTGGCACTTGTAATCTTTACAATTGTACGCAAGATTAACAAAATCCGCGAAAAACAGGCAGCAAAGCTTGCCGAAAAGGAAGAAGAAGCACCCGCAGAGGATCCGGCACCCACAGAAGCAGAGCTGCTCACTCAGATTCTTGAGGTACTAAAAGCAGGTAAGTGAAGAAATCAGAGCTAACAGTCATAGGCGCCGGCGCATCAGGCATTATGGCAGCCCTAACAGCAGCTATGCAGGGTAAAAAGGTCACTTTAATTGAGCGACAAGCCAGAGTTGGCAGAAAGCTGATGGCTACCGGAAATGGCAGATGCAACATAACAAATATCAAAGCCGACTTGCCCTTCTATCACGGAGACAATGTCGGCTTTGCTGAATATGCCCTTTGCAGCATGCCGGTGCAAAAAACAATTGAGTTTTTTAGTAGCATAGGGCTTCTTACAACCGTTGAAGAAGGCGGCAGGGTATACCCACTGTCAAATTCGGCAAACTCGGTTGTGGATACCCTGCGCTATGCATTAGAGGCTACGGGCGTAGAAATAGTAAACTCCTGCCTTATTAAAACAGCAAAAAAGCATGGAGATGTTTTTAGAATCTATTCAGACGAGCCGGTTATAGAATGCAATAAGCTCATTATTGCATGCGGAGGCGCAGCGGGCGAAAAGCTCGGGGGCTCGCAAGATGGCTATAAAATCCTAAAATCATTTGGGCACAGCAGCACAGCAATTGCCCCGGCACTTTCACAGATAAAAACAAAGCCGGATTTTCCGCGCTCTTTAAAAGGCGTTAAAGCTGATGTAAGAGCAAGAATAGAGGAAAACGGCAATACCATAGCTACGAGCGAGGGCGAGGCACTGTTCACTGAAACCGGTGTATCAGGACCTGCTATTTTTGATATTTCAAGAACAGCGGCAGTAAACAGCAATAAAAATCTCGAACTTAGGCTAAATTTCTTTAGAAACAGAACAGAAGCAGATTTGTATGATTACATTAATAATAAAAAGCAAAAAATGCCAAACCTGTCTGCCTCCGAAGTTTGGACCGGAGCACTGCACAACAGGCTCGGCAGAATGCTGATTAAGTACTCGGGGATAGACAGCAACAAGATAGTTTCAGAGCTTTCTCAGGACGAAATGTCAAAAATTGTCCGAAATAGTCTTGATTTTGTCTTGCCGATATACGGCACAGACAGTTTTTCGCAAGCACAGGTAACTGCAGGCGGCATAAGATGCTCTGAATTTTGTGATAAGACCATGCAGAGCAAAATAGTCAAAGGTCTTTATGCCTGCGGTGAGGTTCTCGACATAGACGGTGACTGCGGGGGCTTTAACCTGCAATGGGCATGGTCAAGCGGCTATCTGGCAGGGCTCACATTAGATTAATACAGAAAAAAACACTAAATTAGTGTGAAATATATAATAAACATCTGAGGTCAAAATGAAAAAGAGCAAGATAGAGGAAATATTAAAACAGGTAGAGTGCGGCAAGCTCTCTGCACAAGATGCTGTCACAAAGCTAAAACTCGAACCAATTGACGATATTGGTTTTGCAAAGGTAGATCACCACAGGGAGCTTCGTCAAGGCACCCCCGAGGTTATCTACGGCGAGGGCAAAAGACCGGAGCATATATTGGCAATTGCCGAATCTCTTATTAATATTGGTCAGCCAATCGTACTCATTACAAGAATGAGCAGGGAAGCTGCCGAGCTTGTTTCTTCAAAGCATCCCTTAGTTTACGACGCTGTTTCAAAAACAGGCTACATAGGCAGTTTGCCCGAGCCGGATGGCAAGGGCGAAATAGTTGTTGCCACAGGCGGCACAACCGATATCCCGGTTGCAGAGGAAGCTGCAATAACAGCCTCCGTGCTCGGAAATAGCGTAGTCAGACTCTATGATGTCGGTGTTTCGGGAATCCACAGGCTGCTTTCACATGCCGAGGAAATCATGACCGCAAGAGTTATTATAGCTGTCGCGGGAATGGAGGGAGCATTGCCAAGCGTAATCGGCGGGCTTGCAGATTGCCCGGTAATAGCCGTGCCGACAAGTGTGGGCTACGGAGCTGCTTTCGGCGGAGTTGCTGCCCTTCTTGCCATGCTAAATTCCTGCGCCAGCGGAGTTAGCGTCGTCAACATTGATAACGGCTTCGGAGCGGGCTATTTAGCCAGCATGATAAACCACTTAGACTAATATGTCGCTCAAAGAGTTTTTTGAAGAAAATAAAAAAATAGCGCTTGCGTTTTCAGGCGGATGCGACTCTGCATATCTGCTCTATGAAGTAGTCAGGAACAATGCTGATGTTACTGCATACTTTGTAAAAACACAGTTCCAGCCGGAGTTTGAGCTAAACGATGCTGTCTTACTTGCAAAGCAGTTAGGAGCAAAGCTTAAAATCATAAATCTGGATATACTGGCAAATTCAGAAATAGCCAAAAATCCATGTAACCGTTGCTACTTGTGCAAGAGCTTAATTTTAAGTGAAATAATAAAAGCTGCCAAAAAAGACGGATATAATATAATAATAGACGGCACAAATGCAGACGATAATCCGGCAGAAAGACCGGGCATGTCTGCTCTGGCTGAGCTTAAAATAAAATCTCCCTTAAGAGATAATAACATCAGCAAGAGAGAAATCAGAGAAAAATCAAAAAATGCAGGGCTTTTCACATGGGATAAGCCGGCGTATGCCTGCCTTGCAACAAGGATAAGAAGCGGGAAAGAGATTTTAGCTTCCGATCTTGTCAAAATTGAGCAGGGTGAAGAGATGATAAAAAATCTCGGTTTCAAAGATATAAGAATAAGACTCAGCGAAGATAATGCCCTTTTGCAGTTTAAAAAAGAAGATAATAAAAGAGCTCTTAGTATGGAAAAAATAATAAGTAAAGAACTAAAAGATCTTTTCCCAAAATTCACAATAGATACAAAAGGCAGGTAGAAAATGTCCATATTATACTTAGACTGCGCAATGGGCGCGTCAGGCAATATGCTGATGGCGGCGCTGCTTGAGCTTTATCCGGATAAAACAGATTTCATAGCAACTATTAACGCAGCCTTAAAGGGCATGGCAGTGGTGGAAGCCGAGGCAGATAAAAAATGCGGTATTTCCTGCACACATGTCAGTGTCAAAATAAACGGCAAAGAAGAATCAGAGGAAATGCACAGTCATAGCTGCAGCGAAACCTTTAAGACCGATATTAATTCTGTGCTGGAAAGAATAGACAGCTTGGAAATGCCGGAAGAGATAATAGAGGATGTAAAAGTTATATTCACTTCTATTTTCGAGGCAGAAAAAGATATACACGGCTGCGAGATAGAAAACATACACCTGCATGAATTAGGCTCTGCCGATGCTCTTGCCGACATTCTCGGAGTATCAATGCTTATCTATGCCATAAAGCCAAGACGTATTATTGCTTCAAAAGTGAATGTAGGCGGCGGCAAGGTTAAATGCGCACACGGAATAATGCCTGTTCCGGCACCCGCCACACTAAAACTGTTAAAAGACATACCAATCTATTCAGACGGCACAAATTTTGAACTTTGCACACCCACCGGGGCAGCTCTGTTAAGATATTATGTAAATGAGTTTGCAGATAAAATGCCGAGCATTACACCAAAGGCAGTAGGATACGGAAGCGGAAGTGCTGATCTTCCGCAGGCAAATGTGTTAAGAGCCATTTTAGGCGAGGAAGAGGGATATACTGAGCAGATAACAGAGCTTAGTGCCAATGTAGATGATATGACGGCAGAGGATATAGGATTTCTGCAGGAGAGACTTTTTGCAGCGGGAGCACTTGATGTATACACAATTAATGTCGGTATGAAAAAATGCCGCCCGGGCACAATGATTTGCTGCCTGTGCAATGAAAGCAATAAAAAAGAGCTTTTGCTCCTGTTTTTTAAGCACAGCTCAACTCTCGGCATTAGAGAACAAAGATATTCAAGATACGCGCTTTCACGAAGCAGTAGGGAGCTTGAAACCCGGCACGGCAAAATCAGAGTGAAGAAATCAGAGGGCTACGGTGTAAAAAGAGAGAAACCGGAGTATGACGATATCTCAGAGGTTTCGCGGAAAACAGATTTACCTATTTCAGAACTAAAAAAGCATATAGAAAAAGAAAGCTAAACAGCTGACAAAACAAAAAATAACCGCCCGAGCCAAAAGCTCAGGCGGTTATTTCTATTAAGCTTAAATCAGTTGGTCTAACAGCTCTGCAAGCTGCCCGACAGTTCTGACTCCGGTTGCACGCTCATCGGTAATGACAAGGTCATATTCCTCTTCAATTGCCATAATAAGCTCTACAACATCAAGTGAATCTGCCCCGAGGTCACAGATAATATCCGTGTCGGCATTGATAAGTTCAATGTCAACCTCAAGCTGCTGTGCAAGAATTTCTTTTACTGTATCCAATGTCATTTGCAATTCCTCCAAAGACAAATATTATTAGCTCCACTCGCGGGCTGTGGGTGTTTTTTCAGGTTCCTTTGCGCTTGTTGCGGTATAAGAAACAACCACGCGTCTGTTGGGCTCAGCACCGGTTGACGCTGTTGAAATACCTTCATGTGCCTGCAAAGCGGTGTGAATAACATGACGCTCATAAGAGTTCATGGGCTCAAGAGCCATACTGCGCTTGTATTTAACCACCTTAGCAGCCATTTTTTCTGCCAGGCTGACAAGGCTCTGTTCACGCTTTGCTCTGTAATTTTCGGCATCAATACTGATTCGCTGACGCTTATCTCCGCCGCGGTTTAGTGCGAAGTTTGTAAGATGCTGAATAGCATCAAGCGTCTCACCGCGCCTGCCGATAACAGCACCCATGCCCTTACCGGAGAGGGTGATTAAAAGTCCGCCCTTAGGTGCATCTTTAATATCAATGTTGGCATTAATATTCATTCTGGAAAGAAGACCACGCAAAAATTCATTAGCTGCAGCCTTTGTGGGGTCATCGTATGTAATCTCAGCAGCAATTTCTGCGCCTTTTTCTGCAGTCTCAGCTTTTTTACTTTTTTGTTTAAGCGGCTTTGAGGCTTCTTGTGCTGCAGCTTCGAAATCAGGTTTAGCCTCGGTAACATCAGGTAAAGCTTCATCTGACACAGGCGATATTGTCTCGTCACAGTGATAGCCGATGCGAACAACTGCGGGGGAGGAGCCTATTCCCAAAAACCCGCTCTTCGGTCGCTCCAGCACTTCAACAGTCACGTCGTCGCGCTCCAGACCAAGCTCGCTAAGGGCAAGAGCAATAGCTTCATCCTGAGTCTTAGCGGTTTTGTCTAAATATTTTAACATATAAATTAACTATCTCCTATTGTGAGTAGCAGGCAGTTTTGAGCCTTTAGCTACTTTTTGTCTTTAGCTTCGAAGTCAGCTTCATCTGATTCATCATCAAAGGATTCATAAAGGTAGCTTTCTTCTTTTAACACCTCTTTTGTAAGCTCATTTTCAGAATCTTTATCTAAAGCTGTGAGCTCTTCCTCAGTTGCAAACAGGCGCTCGTCAAAATCAGTGTCAATAGAATCACCGAACTCAGATTCCTCAGCTGCTGCCAGTGTTGCCTCTTCGGCACCTTCGGGGTTTGAGTAGCGGTCGGAAACATAAGCTCTGCCTCTGGCATAACGGCGATTGCCTACCTGAGATTCAGGCTGCTCAGCCTCAGAAATTCCGAGTCTCTCGCGTCTGGCACGACGCTCCTCACGCTTAATAGCAGCACGGCGCTCCTCATCAGCCTGTTTTTGCCCGGCTTGGAGTTTCTTCTTGCTTGTGTTTCTGCTCTGCGTAGTGGCATTAAGCTCACGAAGCCTCTCAGTTTCAAGACGCTTGCGCTCAAGCTCCTCATCACGAATTCTCTCACGCTCCTTACGGTCAGCGTCGAGCAAATCAAGCTGTTTTGTGTAGATTTTAGTCAGCACAACGTCACGCAAAACGCCGACTGTGCTGTTGACAATCCAATAAATACCCATAGAAGCGGGCATAATAAAGCCTATCCACAGCGACATGAGCGGCATAAACATAAGCATGCTCTTGCTCATAGCAGCTGCCTGCTCATTTGCACCCTCAACGGGCTTATTAAGCTTCTGAGTAATCTGCATAGACAGATAAGAAACAGCAGTGGATATAATAGGGATTAAAAACAGAACCAAAGCAGGTAGCCAAATCAGCCTATTGCTCCAGTCGGTCTCCCAAATTTTCCAGTTGGGAGTCAGTGAAATATCCAGACCTAAAAATCTGTAGTCCATTTTTACAAGCTTATCTGACAGCGAAGAAAACTCGGCAAAGTGCTCAGCTATAAACTTAGACTGAAAAATCTCAGCATAAACTTGGCTTCTCGTGCCGTAGCTAGCGAGGTCAAAACCGAGCTGATTTAACTTCTCAAAAATCACTCCGCCTTCAGCCAGCATTCCGGCGGGCACGCCCATCATTATTGTAATAGGCATCCTGATAGCCTGATAAAGAGCTATAAGAATCGGGAAGGGAAGCAGAGACCAAAGGCAACCGCCCATAGGGTTAATTTTTTCTTCCCTATAAAACTTCTGCATTTCTTCGTTTAATTTCTGCTTATTACCCTCATGACGTCTCTGCAATTCCTGCAAACGTGGTTGCAAACGTGTTGTCTGCATCATGCTCTTTTTGCTCTTCATCATAAAGGGCAGGAGAATAAGGTTTACAATTATGCCGAATATAATAATTGCCAAACCGTAGTTTCCGGTTATCTTGTAAAGCCATAGCATCAGCATGCCAAAAGGCTTTGCAATTGCAGTTAGCATATGTTGTTCTCCAATCTTAATTGACTGTTATTGGGGTTACGGTACTGGGTCATAAAGATCCTGTTCCTTAATATGGAACGGGTGGCAGCGCAAAACTCGCCTAAAAGCCAAGTATCCGCCTTTGAGCGCACCGTATTTCTCTATCGCAGTAACTGCATAGACAGAGCAAGTAGGCGTAAAGCGGCAGCAGGGCTGGCGATAGCGTGAAATATTCTTTTGATAGAATTTAATCAGATAAAGCAGAATTTTTTTCAATGCTCTTTGACTCCAAAACAATTCCGAGTGCCGAGGATGCCTTAATCATTTCGCTTCTTAGTCTGTTATAATCTGCCGACACACTTTTGTGCCTTGCAACAATAACAATATCGAAGCCGCAGACAAATAGAGCTTCACTCAGCCTGTAAGCCTCACGCAGTCTCCGCCTGATACGATTTCTGGTAACGGCGCCACCAATCTTATTGGAAACGGTTATCCCGAGCCTGTTTTCGGGACTTCTGTTTTTTCGTGCATATACCACAAGACAAGGCTGAGCAGAGCTTTTGCCCTTGCTATAAACACGCCTAAACTCATAGTTTTTTTTAAGTGAGCTTGTGAATTCCAAAAGCTATCCTCTCCAAGCGCTATGCGGCAACAGCACGAATGATAAATGTACAGGCAAGCAATATAGCTTAGTGGCTAAGTCTTGCTCTGCCCTTAGATCTGCGATGAGCCAGAATTGAGCGACCGCTTTTTGTTGCCATTCTCTTGCGGAAACCGTGCTCTCTCTTGCGCTGTCTGACTTTGGGTTGGTATGTGCGAACCATAAATTTTACTTCCTTTCGGTATTATACTCAACAGCAAGGGCAATATGCCCTGCAGTAGTTGGTAATTAATTTGGAATTTGTTTGCAAGAATTAATTATATAATATGTGAGTAGGATATGTCAATATCAATAAAAGCCCTCAAAACAGGCGATTTTTGGTTAATTTTGCTTATGATTTAGGCGGAATTTCTGTGAGATAGTATCTCGGTTTGCCGGCAGATTTTTTACCGTATTCGATAGCCTGCACGGGGCATGCACTGATACATGCCATGCAGTGCATGCAGTCACCGCCCCAAACGGGCTTGCCGTCTTGCATTTTTATATTGTTAAGAGGGCAGAGTGCGGCGCACTTAAAACAGCTTATACATGTGTCTTTAACAAAAAAAGCCTTGTCACGCACTAAATGCTTGTGAAAAAAGTTGCTTATAGCACCACTTTTCAGTTTGTCTATAACGCTGACTTCAAGGTGGGGGAAAGCCTCGCCCCGAGATATAATCGAAGCTGCTTTTAACGCCTTTTCATAAGCTGCCGAAACAATTTGCCCGGCTTCATCCTCATCGGGCACGGGGAACATGGCAATGTAGTTTTCAGGCATAACAATTTCAAAAAGACCCATAAAGACTAGCCCTATATCGGTACATAGCTGCCTTAAATACCTTTCGGCATTGCCGACCTCAGAGCCGCAGGTCATAACAAAATAAGCTTTTTTATTCCCGTTATAGCTTGCATTCCTAATTAAATTTTGAACTACGGGGGGTATTTGCCAACCATGTGTGGGTGCGACAAAAATAAGCGGAGTTTCAGAATCATCTGAGAGCTTTTCCCCGTGCTTAATCATATCGTTTAATGAGCAAAGGTCATATCCGCAAACATCAGCAATAACCCTTGCGGCATATTGGCTGTTTCCCGTACCGCTGAAATAATAAATCATATTACACACCTCAAAAAATAATAATTAAAATAGGCAGGAAGAATAAAGACTAAGCCCTTTTTGATATTCTTGCTGAGAAAACCTCTTTGCATATTTTTCGGACATTGTTTTCTGCATCAGCAGCTTTCTTTTCATCATCAAAAATGCCAAACACAGCAGAGCCACTTCCGCTTAAACAGGCACCCAAAGCCCCTCTTTCCGTAAGCGCAGTTTTTATGGCAGAAACTGTGTCAATGCAGTCAGCGGGCAGCACAGACTCAAAGTCATTATAAACCAGACTAAAAGCTGTGTGAAAATCGCCCTCGTGAATAGAATCTAAAATAAGCCCGCCGTTAAGTAAATTACACTGCAACAAACTGTCGCTAACGTCAAACTTAGAATAAAGCTCAGCAGTAGAGCAGGTAAAAGACGGCATGCAGATTAAAACAGGATAATCGGGTAAATCCGGTAGCCTAGTTAGAATTTCGCCTCTGCCCTCGGCTAAACAGCAGCCGCCCAAAAGACAAAAAGGCACATCAGAGCCAAGTGAACTTGAAGCTTTAAGCAGCGTTTCTGTAGAAAGCTTATTATCATAAAGCCTGTTTAAAGCCCGCAGCACGGCAGCAGCATCTGCAGATCCTCCGCCTAAACCTGCCTGCATGGGTATCCACTTTGTAATATCAATTAAGACCCCGCGCGGCTCAATTTCAGCAAATTTAAAAAATGCCAAAGCCGCTTTATATGCAAGATTATCCTCGGGCTTTCCGGGGATAAAAATATCAGACAAAACAGAGATTTTGCTGTCGTCACAAAGACTGACAAAAACATCATCACAGAGCGTGGTAGTGCAAAGAACACTGCGAATATCGTGATATCCGTCTTCTCTCTTTCCCAAAACATCTAAAAATAGATTAATTTTTGCCGCAGCTTTTTCATGTGTTTTAGTAATCATATCATAAATAGTTTTGGCATGAGCAAGGTTCCGGAGTCTAAATGCTCTCCCTGCTTCGCATTTTTTTCTGAATAAGAAAGCCCCAAGCCTGTGCTTTCTCTGCTGTCATAAATCATATACGGCACAGGCGCCTCACCGTGCGCTCCATTTTTCATATAGGTCATGTGATCGGATAAAACAAGAACTCTGTAATCTTCGCTGCGGGCGTCAAGACCTAACAAAACATTTCTCAGCACAAGCTCAGACAGGCATTCAATTGCAAAGATTTTGTGTATTAAATCGTTATTGTGAGTAGCCTCGTCAGGACCCTCCAAGTGTATGGCAGCAAAATCATGCTCATTAAGTATATTAAGTGCCGCCCTAGCTTTTGCCGAGTAGTCGGTATCCCACTCGCCGGTAGCAGTTTTAACCTTCACAGCCCCAAGCCCAACCAGCCTTGCAATACCGCGGCAGAGCGGCACGGCAGAAACAGTAGCTCCGGTCGAAAACCTGTCTGTAAAAGAGGGAAGAGCAGCACCCTTGCCCTCTGCCCAAAACCAGATGCAGTTAGCAGGCAATAGATTTCGCTCTGTTCTTTTTTTATTAATCGGATGATTAGATAAAAGCTTAAAAGACAGACTCATAAGTTCTCTCATAACTAAGGCGTTTGCATTGCCCTCGGGCAGAATACTACAAATCTGCTCTCCCAAATGGTCGTGAGGCGGATAAAGCACAATGCTATCTAAATCTGCATCCTCCTGCACCGCTAAATGCCTGAATGAAGAGCCGGGTCTGATACTGATTTTAGCTTCTTTCGCAAGCTTTGCAAATTCGCTCTGCTCAAAAAGCCAGGTTACAAGAGCATCAGATTCCTCACCCTCAATCGAGCCTGCGCTGTGAGATATCATCTTCATATCAGAAAACAAATCAGCATCGCCGCCGAGGCTGACCATATTACACCTGTAAGCAGCCCCGCCCGCCGGTAAAAAGCCACCGGAATCTGCCAGCTCAAGCGGCGCTCTGCCGGATAAATATATTGTGGGGTCGCAACCGAAAATAGACATAATGGCAGTGTCGCTGCCGGCAGGCATACCGTGCGGAACAGTTCTCACAGTACCTATTTTTCCTTTTTCACAGAGCATATCCAAAAACGGCTTCTTAGCAGCCTCAAGCGGTGTTATATTACCAAGCTCGGAAATAGGCTCATCAGCCATTCCGTCACCAATAATAAGCAGATATTTCATATATTTCCTCCAAGAGCTTTTCTATGAGTATACCCTAAAAACAGGGGCAATAAAAGAAAAAATAAAACGCATAAATTAAGAAATTATATGCCTTTTGCCCAAATAAAGGGGCTTTCTCTCCGGCAGACATAAATCAGAGCTGACAGAAAAGCTAATATTCGGGTAAAGAGCCAAAACGGCAGCACGAATTTCCTCTGCTATATTTTCACTTCCCAAATGCAAAGCGAAAATCTCATATCCGCTGTCTGTCTTTTTAATACTGTAATCTACAAGCTGCAAAATTGAAAATAATGCGTCATCCAGAGAAGAAATTGAAACTTCATCATTTGTATCACGAAAAACAGCGCCAAGTCTCTTTGTAACCCCGCCGCAAGCGCAAGCATCGGGCATAATACAGCAAAAATCCCCTGTGCGATAGCGAATAAGCGGCATAGCGGAAAGACCGATTGTAGTAATAACAAGCTCTCCCTGACTCCCGTCAGGAAGAGCAAAGCCGTCAGGTGCTATAATTTCAGCAATTATATGATTTTCTCTAATGTGCATTCCGCTGTGTGCAGAGCAGGTAACAGCCCCGCCTAGCCCTGTTTCCCTTGAGCCATAGTGCGGGAAGAGCTTTGTGCCAAGAGCACGCACAAGTGCTGTTTCAACACTCTGTGGGCAGGAATCTGCCGAAATTAAAGCTCTTTTTACTGAAAAGTCGCTACCCATAAAGCGAATAAGCGAAAAAAGCGGCACCGGCATACCGATAAAAGCATCAGGTCTGTTACTTCTCATAATATCAGCCATCTCACCAAAGCTTTTGCCGACACCGCAGGCAACAGGCGTTGCACCTAATCTCAAAACAGCAGCAGAAATAAGCTCAAAAAGCCCGCTCGGACCTGACTGCGGCATAGCTATTAAAACTTTATCTCCATTGCTGCACATTTCAGATATTCCTGCGGCAAAAAAGCCGATTGTGTGCATAATGTCTGTTTCCGTATAGAAAACCCGCTTAGACGGTCCTGTAGTGCCGCTTGTTACATCGGAAATAATTCTTTTTATATCTGCCTGCGAGCATATAGCCATCCGACGAGAGTTTTCTGAAAGCTCCTCCTGCGTTGTAAACGGTAGCGATGAAAGCTCCGATAAGCTTTCGATTCTATTCGGCAAATTGCTGTAATAACCGCGCCTAAACGCCGGGGAAGACAAAAGAGAATTTAGCCTGCTAAGCTGCAGGTCTTCCAAAACAGGGCGAGTTAATACGGCGATTTTCTCAGTCTCACAAATCCAATTTTCAAGCTTTGTTTTTTCAGGCTTCATTCTTTGTTCCTATAAAGTGTAGTGCCGTCTGCACTTGTGAGATTAAAAGCACAAAAGGGCACAAGCCCACGCTTTAGACTTACTTCGCAAATATGGCATTTTCTCAGTCTTTCTAAGTCAAGGTTATAGGCATCCTGAAAGAGCATGCCGGAAACCGTGAAAATGTTTTTATACGGATTAGCTAAAAACTCATCTAAGGATGTTTCATATTCGATATTTTCGGAAGCATCGCAAGAGCTCCAACGCTTAGCAACAAAGTCTCTTGCCTCCGAGCTTTTAACGCAGCAGCCCGAGTTTCTGTTTGAAGGCAGTGCAATAAGCCTGCCGTCAGGGCTTATATTATAGCTTGCATGAAAAGAGCAGTAAGCATTCTCAGCCCCGCCTCCTGTAAAATGCTCTGCTAAGATTAGCCTGCCTGTCTGCTCCTCAATATTTCTGAGTATTTTTGGAATAGTCAGCCTATACACAGGCACCTCCATAGCACAGCGACCAAAATAGCTCATAGGCTGAAAATGCACACCACGCACATGGGGCATATTTTCATAAGCAAATTTAATAATATCACCAAGCTCATTGTCATTAATCCCGTGACAAACTGTCGGCACAAGCACAACCGGGAGGAAGTGTTTTTTGCAGTTTAAAATTGCCTTAAGCTTAGTAGAGAGCAGAGGGCGTCCTCGCAGAGCCTCATAGCTGCTGTCACAAAGACCGTCAAACTGCAAGAACACACAGGAAACACCTGCATTTTTCAGATATTCGGCATAGCCCTCTTCATCAGCTATGCGTATCCCGTTTGTATTTAGCTGAAAAAAGCTAAACCCGCGTTTTTTACCCTCATCTATAATCTCGGCAATATCATCTCGGATAGTCGGCTCGCCTCCGGAAAGCTGAATATTAAAAGGACCACCGCGATCAATAAGCATATCATACTGCGCGCAAATTTCATCAAGCGAAGGCTCGTTAACCAGACCCTCACCAGCTGAGGCAAAGCAGACGGGGCAGTGCAGGTTGCACCTGCTTGTCACTTCAAGCAGCACGCAGCAGCCGTCACTTTCATGCGCTGTGCAAAGCCCGCAGTCTCGCGGGCAGCCGTTTTTTGGCTGCATTGCTGCTTTTGGAACTGTTTTATAATCGCCTCTAGTATCCCACATTAAATAGTCTGTTATCTTGCCTTCCCAAATAAGTGTTCTGAAAAATCCATGCTCAGGACAGATTTTTTCCAAATATATATAACCGTCGTCGCCGACGGCTTTATTAGCACTTATAGTCTGCAAGCAATAAGGGCAGACACTTTTAGTCTCAGCAAAGACCCTAGACAATTACATCACCTAACCAAGCCTCAAGTTTTTCTTTTTCATCTATTAAACTCGCAGAAGGAAAGCTGACCCTGATAATGTCAAAAGCGAGCATGCCCCGTATTCTAATTGTCTCAGATTCCGAGAAGAATACAGGTCTTCTAAGCTTTAAATTTTTTCGGCTGCTGAAATTCGGCGGCAGCAGAGCCAAAAATGCATCTCCGTCAATCGGCAGCTTATATTCATAAGTTTCCGCATCCGAAAAGCAGTTGTTTGTTTTTTTAACTTCAAATCTCATCCGATAATATCCCTAACGGCAGAAATAGCGTAGTTTATCTCATCATCAGTAGTAAAACGAGACAGCGAAAAGCGCAGAGTCTGCATAACACCGAGATCGGGGAAAATGCGTGGCGCACAGTGAAGCCCCCACCTGCAAACAATATCATAGCTGTCACTCAGCATAAAGCCTACATCATCAGCGGAAACACCCGGCACATTAAAGCTTATAACAGGTGTCTTAAGCCCGGAAGGCGAAATAACTAAAGCGCCGATTTCCTTTAGCCCCTCGGCTAACTTATCAATTTTATCGGCAAGACCTGTTTTAGGCAGAGGATTTTCACCTGCCCATTTAAGAGCTGCAAGCAGACCGTAGAAAGAAGGCTCGTTGCCTGTACCCGCTTCAAGGTGCAAGGGCATTTCATCCGGCATAGTCGGCATGTCGCTGTTTACTCCCGTGCCTCCAATCAGATGCGGCTCTAATTTTAAGTTCTCACTCACCCAAAGCCCGCCCGTGCCCTGAGGTCCCAACAAATACTTATGCCCCGTAAACGCCACCATATCGGCAGAAATTTCCTCGGCACAAACATTTATATACCCAAGAGTTTGAGATGCATCAATCAAAACAGCAGCACCCGCAGCCTTAGAGATGCGTGACATTTCTGCAATGTCATTAACAGCCCCTGTGACATTAGAAGAGTGAGTTATAATACAAAGCTTAGGCTTATAATCAAAAGCAGCCTTATTAAACTCGCTCAAATCTGCTCTGCCGCTTTTATTAGTGTGAACAAAATGAGTTTTTACCCCGCATCTTTGCTCTAAATAATGCAGGGGTCTTAAAATGCTGTTGTGCTCAGCGTTTGTAGTTAATACTAAGTCACCCTTACTAAGCTTCATGCCGAATATTGCTGCATTTAATGCCCAAGTAGCGTTAAATCCGAGGGCAATCTGATTGTGATTTGAAACACCCAAAAGCGGCATAAGCAGCCTTCGCACGCTGTCAAATATATCAAAGTCCTCAATACCGCCTCGGTGCATAGCGCCGGGTCTTTCGCTAAGAGCACGAGCTACTGCTTCAGGCACACACGCAGGCTTAGGCCAGCTTGTGGCAGCGTTATTTAAATAAACAGTATTCTTATTCATAGCGCACCGTTTAATTCCAGCAGCTCCATGCATTTTTCAATAACAGCCAAAACAATCATGGGGCATCTTTGTATTTTATTTCTTTCGTCACCGTCTAAAATTGTGTGGCAGTCACAGCCGCCATACTCCGCAACATAGCCCTTAAACCAAGCTTTTAGCTCAGAAATCATATCAAAATATGCAGGGTGTGTAAGCTCATCCTCCTCACCCTTGCCGGCAAAGTAAGATATGAAGCAGGCACCGCCGGTCAATGCACCGCAAATTCCGCCCGTGTTGCCGATACCGCCGTTTAATCCGCCAAGTGAGCGGATAAGATCGGTATTTTCCTTTCCCTCAGACTCAAGTGCAAGCTGCAGCATTATCTGAGCGCAGAAAAAGCCCTGTCTTGATAATTCCAGTATTCTATCCTGCAAATCCATCTTGTAACATCCTTTCGCTAACCGTAAGAAAATACTCGCATTTCCCTTCGGGCAGATTGCAGCTAGTCTGCAAGTCTTCACCCTGCCAAATACTTCTTAAATAATATTCCTTCCAATCGGAGCTTGCGTCTTTTATAGCTGTAACTAAAAATCCCTCTTTATAGATCAAAGCTAAAAGCTCCTCCTTGCCTAAAAAACAAACATCGGCTAAAAGCAGTTTTCCTCCCGGTTTTAAGAGCCTTCGTGCCTCCCGCAAAGCAGCAGGATAATCACCCGAAACAAAAAACGCGCATTCGGAGATTAGAGCATCAAAGCTGCCGTCAGGAAAAGGGCAAGCAAGAAAATCCGCTTCTATAATTTCAGCATCAGTATCGCTTCTGTCAGCACTCGGATTTAAATCAACACCCAGAGCATCATAGCCCAAGCTTCTAAGATAAGAAACAGTGTCGCCGTCACCTGCACCCATATCCAGTATACGGCAGGGAGATAAAGCGGCAGCAGAAAACAGAAAATCAGTATGCCTTTTTCCGCCCGGATGCCTATACATGCTTGCCACCTAAAACGCCGAATAAACTATCTGCCGAGAGGGGATATAGTTTACATAACATATGAATCACTTGTCCTCAAGAACCTTTTCAACAGAAAGAACCTTGCCGATAGCCAAATCCTCCGGCACATAAACAAGACCGCAGACGGGGCAAACAGGCATCTCAACCGGAAACTCATTGTCTAAGTATGCAAATGCGCAGTCTGCCTTTACCATAAGCTCATTACACTTGCTGCAATATAGTTTATCCTCGGGGTCAATCGAGTAATAAGTCTTTTTATCATCAGACATGCTGTTATCTCCCTCTCTTAGAAATTGTCATTCTGTGACTGTAAGCTCCGACAACATTGTAGGCGTTTTCGCCTTCCGAGGTAAATTTAACCCAAAAGCTAACATTGCCGATTCTTTTTGTAGCGATACTAAGCTCAGTTTTCACATCATAAACAGCTTCTTTATTAATGTGGTAATCCTTCATAACGGCGATAATGTCAGATTCCAGTATCATCCTGTCATCCATGATAATGCGGGCTTCATCGCTAATTTTTAATTCAAAGTCCAAAACCTCATCCAAAACATTAATCCCCCAAACATCAGAAAGTAGGCTCTGTTTCAGAGTAAGCCTATTTTTTCTCTTTTCGGAAATATCGGCAAAGCCGTCTTTTGCTGTGCCGTAAATAAGCTCCAAAATGTGCTTAGAATCTGCGCCCTCACGCTTAAACCTGTCGCTGCAAGCCATGCAGTAAGTCAAATTAAGCTCATCAGACACACCTTTTAGCCTGTCGTTTGCCATATCCTTTGCCATATCCCTGTTTGCATAAGATACCAAACCGCCATAGCCGCAGCAGGAGCAGCGGTCTTTTGTGTTTTGAGGCTCTGATACGGTGTAACCAAGCTTTTTAGTTAAATCTCTTATCTTATCCTGAGTTTCACTGTCACAGCGAGCGGCGCAGGCATCCTGTATAACAGCCTTGCCGGAAGCTTTTTCAGTGTTTTCAGGCAGACCTAAATCGGACAAAATATCCCAAATCCCGATAACGGGAACATCGAGATATTCAGAAAGCGTATTTCTGCAAGTGGGGCATCCGGCAATTATCTTTGGGTTATTTAGCTTTGCCATCTCGGATTTAATGAAATCCTTCATTTCGTCATAAAGCTCTGTGCGACCTGCCCAATGTGCAATAGCCCCGCAGCAGCCCAGCATAAGCGCAATATCGCCGGTAAGTCTCTCACGCAAATCTGCGTATGATTTAATAATAGTTTCGGGGGAGACAGCTCCTGCCTGACAGCCCGGGAAAAACACATACTCACAATTTTCTTTATCCGGTGGCAGCATAGATAAAAATGCCTCAGAGTTAGAAAACAGCATATCCAAAAGCGCAAACTCATGAACCGCCAAGGAAAGCTTGTCTGTGTCGACCATATTAGCCCGCGCCTTTTGGCAAATATCTGCCATGTCGTAGCCAAAGGGGCAGGTGACAGAGCACTGTTTGCAGAGTGAACATGAGTTCATAGCGCGGTTTAGTGTGTGATCGCCCATAATAATGCCGGTGTTATTATATATTTCGCGGGTAAGCAGACGGGGGTGTCTTTTAAACTCACGCAGATATATACATGCCTTCATACACTCTGTGCATGCACACTGTATGCAACGAGATGCCTCGGCTATTGCTTCTTCTTTAGTATAACCCTCATTCTCGGCAATTTGAGAAGAGGGAATAACCTCAGACAAATCAGTGTAAAGCCTGGATTCAAACGGACCCTCATCACCTCGTGAAGACTTGGGGTCTAAGCTCTGTGCCAGCCTGTCGGCTGTGATACCTGCCCTGCGAGCATCAAAAAGACTGTCGATAACTTCTTTATTATTGCCGGAGTCTGTAATAATACCTGAGGAATTAATAAGCGTTATTTGATCCGGCTTTTCGCCCAAAAGCTCCGAGGAGGCAAAAACGAGGTCGAATTTATCTTTTAGACTGTCAATAAACGAAGCTCCAAGCTGCGAGTTATAAATAATATCAATATCCATGGCAAGCAGCCTTTTTGTCTCTGTCTCCATGTCGCCATCGGATAAAAATGAAGCGCAGCTTCGAATAATATCCGCAGCTTCGGATTCGGCAACATAAAAGGTGGTGGGGTAGCTCTTGTTTGCCATCTCACCGGCAACAGCCAGGGCAAATAAACTGCCGCCAAAAACAGCTGCTTTCTTTTTCTTTTTGAATTTAAGCAGCCCCTTGCCTGCGGGAGCAGGAGCATTAGCCATAACATATCGCTCAAGCGCGCCTATTGAAATCCCCTCAGAAACCTCAGATAATCTGCACTTTGAAACGCAGGGGCTATGGCAGCCGGAGGCTAGAATATAGGGAAACGGAGCAATCCTCTCAAGCATTGCCCTTGCTGTTTTTATGTCGCCAATGCCGACAAGGCGCACAAACTCCCTGGCATCGAGCTTCAAAGGACATGCAGCCGTGCAGAAAGCGGGCTGCTCATGCACACATACGCTCTCTCTTTCTTCAAGCTCTGCCTTTGTGAAAAGCTGTTTTTGCCTGTAAGTACGCGTAGACCGCTCCTTAAAATGGTCTTTCATAACAAATCACCCCCGAAGCGTCATTCATATATAAGTTTTGTATTTAAGACTGCTAAAAAGCAGGTAAATTCATAAAAAAGAATACAGAGACAAAAGGCGTGCCTCCCGCTCTGTATTCTATCATAATGCTATAAGATAATAAAGGTTAATTGCGTTATTTGCCGACCTTCTGCAGTGCTTCAAGCACGTTCTCGGGACGGGCAGGAACACGGGTAATGCGGGCACCTGTTGCGTTGAATATTGCGTTTAGTATTGCGGGGTGAGGTGCGTCCAGAGGAGCCTCGCCGCAGCCTGCAGCGCCGTAAGGTCCGAAGGGACGAGGATGGTCTTCAAGATAAACAAGCTCAATCTCATCCGGAGTGTCCTTGATATAAGGAATTCCGCAACGAAGCAGAGATGTGTGTTTCTTAAGGTCCTCAAAGTCCTCAGTCAGTGCCAGACCGATACCCTGTACAAGACCGCCATAGAAGTTTCCGTCAACAGCGAGCTTGTTTATAATCGTTCCGACATCGGCGATGCTTGTAAACTTCTCAACTGTAACCTTACCTGTCTCGGTGTCAACAGCGACCTCGGGCAGGAATATGGTGTACATATATGCTGAGAACGGTTCACCCTGACCGGTTTCCTGATTGAGTGTAACGGATGCAGTGTAGGAGTAGACACCTGTGTAGTGTGTGTCTATGCCCTCGGCTACCATCTCATCATATGTGCGATAGCTGCCGTCTGCCTTACGCATTGCTTTTAAGAGGTTCTCGCAGGCGATGCGTGTTGCATTTCCTGTCATGACCATGCTGCGGCTTCCGCCTGCAGGTCCGGAGTTCGGGCAATGCTTGGTGTCGCAGAGGTCGAGCTTAATCATTTCGGGGGTAAAGCCTGCCTCGCGCAGTGTTGCCTGTGCAGTTGTGAGTGTTCCGATATCAGCGCCCTGTCCGTGATCCTCCCAGGAGTTACGCAGTGTGACAGAGCCGTCGGGATTGAGGTCAGCATAGCACTCGGAGGCATCGGAGTTATCAAGACCGCAGCCGTAAACACCGATAGAAACACCGACACCGTATTTAATCTTGCCGTCGGACTTTGCGTTCTTTTCAGCAACGCGTGCCTTGGCTTCCTCATAGTACGGGCGACCTAAATCATAAAGATCTTCCATGCAGTACACATCGGGCTTGCAGCCTGTCGGTGTGCGGGAGTCTGCCTCTGCCTTATAGCAGTTCATGGCGCGCATCTCATACGGGTCAATGCCCATCTTAGCTGCCAGGCAGTCTATTGCGATATCACTGCCCATAAAGGACTGCGGAGAACCGTATGCACGGAAAGCAGAGCCCCAAGCATGGTTAGTAAATACCGTTGTGGACTTATTGCGGATACTCGGAATGTCAAGACCTGCACCGACAAACTGTGTAAGTCTGTGTGTTAATAGGTCACCGAACTCGGAGTAAGGACCGTGGTCAATATAGTTGCGTCCCCAAAGAGCAAGGAGCTTGCCGTTATCATCGGCTGCCAGCTTAACATTCATAAAGCCTGGGCTGCGCTTGCCTGTGTAGGTGATGGACTGGAACATATTGAAGTTAAGAGAAACGGGCTTCTGGCAAACAAGTGCGGCAACGCCTAAGATAGCCTCGTTTGTGGGGCTAAACTTGTAGCCGAATGTTCCGCCGGCGTTATTCTGAACTATGCGGAGCTTATCCATCGGAACACCGATACCGTCTGCTATCATGGGCATGTGCAGGTGGATACCGATTGACTTGGAGTGAACTGTGAGCATTCCGTCATTGTCTATGTATGCATAGCCGTTGTCGGGCTCAAGATATAGGTGGGGCTGGCGTGAGCAGTAGCTCTCAACCTCGACCATATTGCTATCAGGAACGCTGTCCCAATCAAAGTCATCGCCCTTGATGCAGTTTGTCTCGTAGTATTCATTGGGTATTCCGGGGTGAATTTCGATTGCATCGGGAGCTAATGCATCGGGGGCGCTCATATATGCCGGCAGCTCTTCAATCTCAACCTTAACATACTTTGCAGCCTCGCGTGCATGCTCTTCTGTGTCAGCTGCAACTATTGCAATAGCATCGCCGAACTGGAAGATTTTCTCATCGCAGAGAATCGGGCGGTCCCAGCCGTCGCACTTGTTGTTGAGCGGCAGCATGACAAGACCGTTAATGCGGTTTTTGCCGGGTACGTCTTTGGCGGTAATAATTCTCTCAACGCCGGGCATCTTAAGAGCTTCTGTGCAGTCAACATTAAGAATGTTGGCGTGAGAAACCTCTGCCTGAACAAGAGCTAAGCGCAGTGTCTCGGGCGGCATATGCAGAGCATCGTCAGCACCGAAGTCCCATGTACCTGTTACCTTCATTGCAGCCGAGGGGCGCACAAAGGAGGTTCCGAGAATAACGTTCTCGGTGGGCTTGAACATTAAGTCTTCCTTGCTCATCTCACCACGCAGAACGGCAGCAGCTGCCATTGTGGCGTCAACTAAGGGCTTATAGCCTGAGCAGCGGCAGACGTTACGGTTCTTGTGGAACCACTCTCTGACCTCTTCACGAGTCGGGGAGGGATTGGAATCTAAAAGTGCCTTAGCACTTACGATAAATCCCGGGCTGCAGAATCCGCACTGTGCACAACCGTATGCCATCCAGGCAACCTGAACGGGGTGGAGGTTATTAATCGTGCCGATACCTTCAATTGTTGTGATTTCTGCGAAATCACGAATCTTGCCGACCTTTGTAATACATGCGCGGGTTACCTTGCCGTCGATGAGAACGCTGCACGCGCCGCAATGACCTTCGCCGCAACCAACCTTACAGCCGGTCAAAAGCAGTCTTTCACGAAGGATTGTGGACAGCTTCTCCTCGCCGGTGACAATCAACGTGCGTGTTACGCCGTTAATTATCAGAACTTTTTTTGTCATTATTCTACCTCCTTAAGTAGCTTATATATTTTTAAATTAGAAATACTCTGCTTGAAGCACATTGCCAAATCGTGTATACTGTAAAAAAGACAGTGCATGAAAGGAGCCATTAAAAATGCAGGATAATAAGCTTTTACAAATCACGGCAAGTGAGATTACGGTAATTGTGAGAGACGCTGTAAGCGGTATAGAATACAAAAGAACCCTGCCGGTAGACTACACAGAAACTGCAAACTGCCTTCGTCTAAAAGCCGAGGATGTAAACGGAAAACCCGCCGAAATTGTATTTTTCACAGAAACAGGTCTGGGTCACATAAACGACCTCTGCGGAGGCGGACCCGATAAAGACCCGTGTGGCGGTCACTCACACTGATTTGCGTAAAAAGCAACAATAAATTGCAAAAATATACACTTTTACTTGTATTAAGTGTATCACTGTAAAAGTTGCTAGTCAAATAGTTTATCTTTACAAGTCGCTATTGCTGTGATAGCATGAATTCATTGAAAACACTGAATATTTTTTAAGGGAGAACGAAGTTATGGAGCTGGGTGCGGTTGTAGTTGCAGCCGGAATGTCTTCTCGAATGGGCGACTTTAAGCCGATGCTGCATATCGGCGAAATTTCCATTGCGCAAAGGGTCATACTAACCCTAAAACAGGCAGGTGCAGAGCGAATAGCTGTAATAACGGGATATAGGGCGGATGAGCTTGAAAAGCATCTGTTTTCACCCGGAGTTGTTTTCCTGCGAAACGAAAAATACGAAACGACAGAGATGTTCGACTCTGCCTGCATCGGGCTTAAGTATATGAAAGACAAATGTGAAAAGCTGCTGTTTACTCCGGTAGATGTGCCGCTTTTTTCGGCGCAGACAGCAACAGCGTTAATAGAAAGCGGAGCTATGCTGGCAGCCCCTGTTACAAACGGCAAAAGAGGTCACCCGATCTTAATGAGCGGTCAGGTAATAGAAGACCTTATTAATGACAGCGGCGAAGGTGGGCTCTCCGGAGCCATGGCACGCAGCAGCACAAAGCTCTCACTGATACCGGTTAACGACCTTGGCATACTCCACGATGCAGACACCCCGGAGGATTACAAGGCACTCTTGGAAATTCACAACAGAAGGCTCATACGCCCCGTTGCTGAAGTTTCCCTGCACAAGGAAAAACTTTTTTTCGACTCAAAAATTGCAATGTTGCTAGAGCTGGTCGGCGAAACCGGCTCAGTCAGTGGCGCATGTAAAAGAATGCAGATGTCATACAGCGCAGGCTGGAAAACAATAAATACAGTCGAAAAACAGGCAGGCACAGCGCTGATTGAGAGAAATCAGGGCGGCGCCTCAGGCGGCAGCAGTGAGCTTACAAAAGAGGGCAGAAAGCTTTTGGAAAGATTTAGGAAGCTGAGCGCAGAGGTCAGTGAGGCTGCGGAGAGAGCCTACGAAAAAATCTTCTCAGAGCAGTCAGAGTAGCTCAAAACAGCAGGAAAAAGCAGGTATAATAATGAGAAAAATATTTCTTATTCGCCACGGCAGGGCAGATTTGCCTGAAAGCGAGTCATATTGCATAGGCAAAACAGACCCTCCGCTGTCTCGCTTAGGTGCGATGCAGGCGGCATTAGCAGGCATAAAGCTTCAAGACGAAGATATAAAGCAGTCATACAGCAGCAAGCTGCAAAGAGCCGCCCAAACAGCAAAAATAATGCGCTACCCTAATTTTGAACTGCCCGAGCTAAATGAGCTTAATTTCGGCGAATGGGACGGGCTTTCTTTTACAGAAATAAAATCTGGCTGGCCACTGCTATACAGGGAAAGGGCAGAAAACCCCTTTATAATGCCCGAGGGCGCTGAGAATATAGAAAAAGCCCAAAAGCGAATGACTCAGGCTTTTCGCAGAATAACAGAAGGCACAGTCGGAAATGTTGCTATAATCTCGCACAGGTCTGCAATGCAGCTTTTGCTCAGCTCACTTCTTAGTATTGAACTAAATAAAGCGGCTAAATTAAATCTTCCGCACGGCAGCATAACAGAGCTTAATATACAGGAAAATGACATATATCTTGCTAAAGAAGGAAGGCTGCCTCATCCAGAGCTTAGCCACGAAAACTGCATAAGGCTCATGGAAGCAGCGGGAGCATCGGAAAATCAGAAACGGCACGGCATAGCAGTTGCAGACCAATGTATGCGCATTGTAGTAACACTTGCAGCCTGCGGCTATTATCTTGACGAGCAGGCTTTATATTTTGCGGCAATGCTGCACGATATAGCAAGCGACGAAA
>JAAZCZ010000128.1 GCA_012513005.1 Oscillospiraceae bacterium
AAAAACACATGACTTTGATTATTAGATATCACGCCTTTTTGCCTTTACTTTTACACGCTACTGTTGTAAAATATTATTAATAGTTATTTATAGTTTCAGAGTGGCAACTATATTAAATGAGGTGCGATATGAACAAAAAAGACTTTAAAAACCGGAACGATGATCTTTTTAATGCAGTCCTCAAGCTTGAAACGGCAGAAGAAGCAAAGGCGTTTTTTGAAGACCTCTGCACATGGACTGAGCTCGAGGCAATTTCGCAGAGATATCAAATTGCCGTAAGTCTCAGCCGCGGTCTAAACTACAACGAGATATTAGAGCAAATAGGAACTTCAAGTGCAACAATTTCAAGAGTTAACAGAAGCCTTAAAAACGGAGCGGGCGGATACGAAATAGTGCTGAGTAGGCTTGCAGATAAGTAGAAGCGATTCTGAAAATTGCAAATGTATTTTATGGCTTTATTATCTTAATGTAAGGCAATTTAGGATTTTTGTGGAGCGTGAATTAATTGGATGAGATACTAAGAGCAATTTCAGAAGATGGATTTGTCAGAATATCTGCAATAAATGCCGGGGGTATTGTAGAGCGAGCAAGGCAAATACACGGAACATCGCCTGTGGCGACTGCGGCGCTCGGAAGAACTCTCTGCGGAACATCTATGCTCGGTGAACTCATGAAAGAAGAATCAGCAACAATAACTGTGAGGATTAACGGCGGAGGAGAGCTGGGAAGCCTTGTGGCGGTGTCTGATTCAAGCGGCAATGTCAGGGGATGTGTTTCAAATCCACTTTTAGACTTGCCGCTTAATAGCAAGGGCAAACTTGATGTCGGTCTTGCTGTCGGTAATCTCGGCATGATAACAATCAGCCGTGATTTTGGCTATGGTGACCCTTATATTGGCTCTGCAGAGCTTAAAAGCGGAGAGATTGCAGAAGATTTTGCAAAATATCTGAGTGAAAGTGAGCAGACTGCCTCTGCTGTCGGCTTAGGAGTTTTGGTAGACACAGACACAACAGTATTGGCTGCGGGAGGGTTTATAGCCCAGCTTATGCCCGGCGCACCCGAGGGAACAATTGATATTCTTGAAAATAATATTTCAAAGCTAAGCAGCGTGACAGACATTTTAGTAAAAGACAGCATAGATGAATTAGTAGCAATTGTTCTAAGTGGTCTTGGTGCACGAATCTTGTACAGGGCACCGGTCGAGTATCGTTGCAACTGCTCTCGAGAGCGAATATTAGCAGCAATTTCTTGCTGTGGCAAAGAAGAGCTTCTTGATATTATTGAAAAAAATGAGCTAACTGAAGTTACATGCCAATTTTGCGACAGAAAGTATTCACTCGAAGCTCATGATATAAGAAAGCTGCTCTAAATATTCAAAGATATTCATAAAATGATATTGACATTATCAAATTGTTTTTGTATAATGCTTTAGTCGCGTGCCTGGGAGCATAGCTCAGCTGGTTAGAGCACTTGCCTTACAAGCAAGGGGTCACTGGTTCAAGTCCAGTTGTTCCCACCATCTGATTTCAGGCTCGACTTTTTGCCTCGGTAGCTCAGTAGGTAGAGCAGCGGACTGAAAATCCGCGTGTCGCCAGTTCGACCCTGGCCTGAGGCACCATATGCGGGCATAGCTCATCCGGTAGAGCGCCACCTTGCCAAGGTGGAGGTAGCGAGTTCGAGCCTCGTTGCCCGCTCCATTTTTTCTAAGCAGAAAATCTGCTTAAGGCGCCATAGCCAAGTGGTAAGGCATGGGACTGCAAATCCCTGACCCCCGGTTCAAATCCGGGTGGCGCCTCCAAACAAGTGATGCTACTCAATTAGAGCAGCATCACTTTTTGTTTTGCCGTAAATTATATATAAGATAGCACATAAAATTTACAAAAATTTAATAGCCAAAAATTTATAAGTGATATAATATCTAAACAATTAATTGACGAATTTGGGAGTAGCAAATGCAAAACAGACTGTTATTATTCATGCAAGGAAGAAACGGGGCAGATTCTTTTTCAAAGCTCACGTCTGTTTTGTCTGTATTTTTAATAGCCTTGACGTTTTTTACAAGAGGCAGAGCATACTCACTTCTTCAATCAATTGCGCTTTTACTAATGATATATACCCTATATCGCATATTGTCAAAAAACACATATAAAAGGCGTCTTGAAAACCAGAGGTATTTGTCTATGAAAATGCAAGTTGTGGCTTTTTTTAAAGGACATTATGAAAGATGGCAGCAGAGAAAGGACTATAAATTTTTCAAATGCTCTGCATGCAAGACTGTGCTGCGTGTTCCGAGAGGAAAGGGCAACATAAAAGTTGTTTGCCGTAAATGCGGCAATTCATTCACGGCTAAGAGCTAATAATGTTTGGTTATATAACAGCTAATAAGGAGCTGCTGACAAAAGATCAGGCAGCAGAATATAAATCAGTTTATTGTGGGCTTTGCAGAGCTTTGCGCCAAAATCACAGCGCAATCTCAGGGCTCACAATTACATATGATATGGCATTTTTGGTGCTTGTATTAAGCTCAATGTATGAACCGGAAACACAAGCCGGCTTGGAACGCTGTATACCGCACCCAATAAAGAAGCATGAATGGGTGAGCAATGAAATAACCGATTATGCAGCTGCAATGAATATTGCGCTGGCTTATCTGAAGCTTTTAGATGACAGAAAAGATGAAGGAAAGCTAAGAAGCTCAGCATTTGCCTTTGCTCTGTTTGAAGAATACAATAAAGTTAAGGCTTCTTTTCCGGAAAAAATCAGTTTTTTTGAAAAGTGCATAATAGAACTGTCTGCGCTGGAAAAATCAAAGTCGGAGGATCCGGATGCTGCAGCAGCCTGCTTTGGCAGGCTTATGGGCGAACTTTTTGTCTATAAAAAAGATGAGATTTGGGAAGATAAGCTTAGAGACTTAGGTTTTTCGCTCGGTGTGTTTATTTATATGATGGATGCAGTCATTGATTTAGAGACTGATAAAGAGAATAACAATTACAATCCCTTATTATTGATAAGAGATGATAAATCAAAAGAAGAGCTATTTGAGATTCTTAAGATGCTAATGAGCGATGTAAGTGCTAAATATGAATACTTGCCATTAGTCAAATATTCTGATATTCTTAATAACATTCTTTATTCGGGAGTTTGGCTAAAATACAGGTCCAAATTCGGCGAGAGGCAAGGGGAGATAGAAGTTAATGAGTCGTAACCCATACGAGGTGCTAGGCGTTCCCTCCAATGCCTCAGACGACGAGATAAAATCCGCATACAGAGAGCTTGCAAAAAAGTATCATCCCGATATTAATCCGGGCAATAAAAGAGCTGCTGAGAAGATGAACGAGATTAATGCAGCTTATGATTCTATAAAAAACGGCAAAACAAACGGCAACTATGGTCAAAGCGGGCAATATGGCAACCAGTGGTCCGGACCGTGGGGAAATATGTGGGGCAACTGGCAGAGAGGCACATACAGTTCTTCCGGAAGAGAGCGCAGAAGTGAGTATATCGCTGCTGAAAACTATTTGCGAGCAGGTCATTTCACAGAGGCGCTTACCGCACTTTTAGGTGTTATGGAAGCTGAAAGAGACGGACGCTGGTATTATCTGGCTGCAATCGCGTGTGTCGGACTTAACAAAAAAGTCACGGCAATGGAATATGCCACAATTGCCAATAGAATGGAACCTAATAACCCTGAGTATATTAACCTGCTCTCTGAACTGCAACGAGGCGGCAACAGTTACGCTGATATGAGTATGGAGTTTGACCCGAATGCATGGCTTGGTACAAATAAGCTTTGTTTGGGGTTTTGTGCGGCACAGCTTTGTATGAGCTTTTGCTGCAGATGCTAAAAATTGCGCGGCTTTTAGCCGCGCAATTTATTAAATATATGATTAAGAAAAGCTATTTTCGATTAACATTAAAACCATTAAACACGTACTTGGTTTCCTGAACGAGAATAAAAGCTTTAGGATCATGCAGATAAATAATATCTTTATATTCATTCAGCCGTTTGCTTCCTATTTCAGATAAAAGCATGTACTTGTCGCCACAAAACTCGGATGAATTGACATTTAAAACTGACACCGCAAATTCAGCGTCCCTAAGTGCGTGTATAAGCACATCGTTCTTATTGGTGGTTACGACCTGCACAACAATATTTGACGAAATAAACCACTTAGCTAATTTGCCACCGACATATGTTCCCGCAGCAAACCCGCTTCCGTATGAAACCGCAATAGCAGCACCGGAAATTCCGCTGTTTAGCGCCTGCCTTACAATTACAAACCAAATAAAAGATTCAAAAAATCCCACAAGGGCAGCTAAAGCGGTCTTTTCCTTGACGGTTAAAATGGTGCGCATGGTTCCGCAAGACATATCGACTACTCTTCCGAAAAATACCGTTGCACACAGGATTACTGTCTCCATTTAAGAATAAAACACTCCTATATCGTGATGGCACTCATAATATCAGCAAAGACTCAACAATACAATACATATTTGTTTACAATTTGTGTAATTAGTGTTAAAATTATCATTTGTTAAAGAACAATTCGTAATACTTAAGGGGCAAATATTATGCGCGAAAAGCTTATTCAATTAGAAGGAAAATATATAGAGTTAGAGCAAAAGATGGAAGATCCAAAGTTCTATTCTGATGTAGAAGCATACAGCAAGCTGGCTAAGGAACAAAAAGAGCTGACACCAATTGTTGAAGCTTTCAGGGAATATAAAAGCTGCGAGGCTGATATTGAAGCTGCCAAGGAGCTTATGAATGAGCCTGAGATAGCTGAAATGGCAAAGGCAGAACTTGAGGAAGCAAACACTAAGCTTTCCGAAATTGAAGATAAACTAAAAATCCTTATGCTGCCAAAAGACCCTAATGACGACAGAAACGTTATTATTGAAATAAGAGGCGGCGTGGGTGGCGAGGAATCAGCACTCTTTGCATCTAACCTTTACAGACTATATTCAATGTATGCAGAAGCCAGGGGCTGGAAAACTGAAATTGCAAGCCTTAACGAAACAGAGATTGGCGGAATTAAAGAAATCAGCTTTGTTATCGAAGGAGACGGGGCATACTCAAGACTAAAATACGAATCCGGTGTACACAGAGTTCAAAGAGTTCCCGAGACAGAGTCAAGCGGCAGAATCCACACAAGCACTGCAACAGTTGCTGTTTTGCCGGAGGTTGATGAGATTGAGTTTGAAATTAACCCGACCGATTTGCAAATTGATACCTACAGGGCTTCAGGAGCAGGTGGTCAGCACGTAAATAAAACAGAAAGTGCAATCAGAATAACCCATATACCGACCGGAACAATTGTTGAGTGTCAGGATGAGCGTAGCCAGCACAAAAACCGTGAGAGGGCAATGAAAATTTTAGCATCCAGACTCTATGATGCCGAGCTTGAAAGACAGAATGCCGAGCTTGCATCCGAGAGAAAAAGCCAGGTGGGTAGCGGAATGCGTAACGAGAGAATCCGCACATATAACTACCAGCAGGGAAGAGTAACAGATCACAGAATCGGGCTTACGCTATATAAACTAGAGCAGGTAATGAACGGGGATCTGGATGAGCTTATAAATGCTCTTGCTGCTGCAGAGCAGTCAGAGAAGCTCATGTCAGTAGGCGAGTAATGAAAACTCATATATTAACAGATAATATAGATATTGCAGTCGATATCATTAAAAAAGGCGGGCTTGTTGCAGTGCCCACAGAAACTGTTTACGGCATAGCGTGCAACGGGCTTGATGAGAGGGCTGTTGACAGAATCTATGAGCTAAAGGGCAGACCGGAAGTAAAGCCACTGTCTCTCATGGTTAAAGGTCCTAGCGCAATAGACAGCTGCGCTACTGCTCCTCCAATTCAGGCATACAGCTTGGCTAAGCGATTTTGGCCCGGACCTCTCACAATAGTTCTTAACGCAAACCTCGAGATACCTGAAAATGTCAGAGCATCAGGCAAAACAGTAGGGCTTAGATGCCCGGCACACGAAAAGACACTCAGCCTGCTTGAAAAATCAGATCTGCCTTTAGCAGCACCTTCTGCAAATCCGTCGGGCAAAGAAAGTCCGGTGAGCGCAGAGCAGGTAAAGGACTATTTTGACGGCAAAATAGATGCCATAATAGACGGAGGCATATGCAGCCTCGGGGTTGAATCAACAGTAATCAGCTTAGCTGAAACTCCTTTTAGAATTATTAGGCAAGGAGCTGTAAGCGAGCGGGAAATAGCTGAAGCTCTTATGTCCGAAATTAAGATAATAGGTGTTACAGGCGGAAGCGGAGTCGGAAAAAGTACTGCTTTGTCTGTAATGGAGAGCACGGGGGCTTTATGCATAGACTGTGACGCTGTGTATCATGAACTACTAAATTCGGATTTAAGTTTGCAATCTGAACTTAAAGAACACTTTTCGGATGCCTTTGAGTCAGGGAATTTGAGCAGAAAAAAACTCGGAAGCATAGTATTTAATAATCCGGAAGAATTAAAAAAATTAAATAAAATTGCGCATCCGCACATAAGCTCCTCTGTAATGGGAATAATAAGAGAGCATGCAATGAACGGGGGAACCTTAGCTGTAATAGATGCTTCGGAGCTGATTGAAAGCGATCTTGCAGGCAGATGCACAAAAATAATATCCGTTATTTCCGAGCCGCAAAATCGCATTATGCGAATAATGGCTCGTGATAATATATCAGAAGAATACGCAAAAGAGCGAATTTTAGCTCAAAAACCGGACTCATACTACGCTGAAAATTCAGATTTGTGTCTCAGCAATGACGGAAGCAAGGAAGAGTTCGAAGCAAAATGTTTGTCAATAATAATGGAGGTAAAATAGATGGAAGAAAAAACTAACTACAGAGAAGAGCTTTTTTATAAGCAGAAAAATGGTTATGACCTTGTCTCAAAGGAAGAAGTCATTGAGGCTGAAAAGTACAGCGAAGGCTACAAAGAGTTTCTAAACGATTCAAGAACAGAGAGAGAAGCTGTAATAAACTCTATAGCTATAGCAGAGCAAAACGGCTTTGTTAAATACTCAGGTCCGGATTGCATTAAAAAAGGCGCGAAGCTTTATTTTAACAACAGAGGAAAAGCACTCACACTTGCAGTAATAGGTGAAAAACCCATGTCTGCAGGCTGTGTTATAGTGGCAGCTCATGTTGACTCTCCAAAGATAGATTTAAAACAAGTGCCGCTTTATGAGGACTCCGAACTTGCGTTCTTCAAAACTCATTACTATGGCGGTATAAAAAAATATCAGTGGACAGCAATACCTCTGGAACTACACGGAGTTGTGGCACTAAAAAATGGTGAAGTGATAGATGTAGTAATAGGTAGAGAAAAGGGTGACCCTCATTTTGTAATCACAGACCTGCTTCCTCATCTTGCCGCAGACCAGATGAAGAAAACAATGGCAGAGGGCATTACCGGTGAAGGGCTCAATGTGCTTATCGGCAGCACACCCTATGATGATGAGGGAGAAGACAGGGTAAAGCTCGCTATTATGAGCGTTTTAGCAGGGAACTACGGCATTACTGAAGAAGATTTCGTGTCTGCTGAGCTTTCTGTTGTTCCCGCATTTGAAGTGACCGACATCGGATTTGACCGTAGCTTAATAGGCGGATACGGGCAAGACGACAGAGTTTGTGCTTATGCCGGACTAAAGGCCCTTGTTGATACAAAAAATCCTCAAAGAACCTGCCTGTGCATATTAGCAGATAAAGAAGAAACCGGTTCTCAGGGAGTTTCCGGCATGCAGAGCATGGCGTTTGAATGGGTAATATCCGAGCTTTGCAAGGCAGAAAATAGCGAAGTTATTGACTGCCTCTCAAGAAGTGTCTGCATTTCTGCAGATGTAACTGCAGCATTCGACCCTAACTATCCCGAGGTTACAGAAAAGCGTAATGGCGCTAAACTAAACTACGGAATAGGTCTATCTAAGTTTTCAGGAGCAAGAGGCAAGTCCGGAACAAGCGATTCAAGCGCAGAATTTGTTGCATATATTCGCAATGTGTACGCAAAAAACAACGTTATTTGGCAGATGTGTGAGCTTGGTAAGGTAGACCAAGGTGGTGGCGGAACTGTTGCTGCCTATATGGCAAACCGTAACATTGAGACTTTAGATGCAGGTGTGCCGGTGCTTTCAATGCACGCACCTTTTGAAGTCGTCGCAAAACTGGACTGCTATATGACATACAAGGGTATTTTGTCAGTATTTGAGGCAGAGCCCTATGAAAACAAATATTTTTAGCAATTAGCTATGCAGCTAAAGTGCTGCTAAAAACTTAAATATTACCCCTAAAGCCGGCAAAATATGGGCGAAAATAGCCTTCAAACTGCAGCTTTAGGGGTAATATCGTCAAAAGCATAAAGAATAAGCTTACTTAAGCTTAAGTTTGTGTAAACATCTCATAATTCTTGTTAGAACGCAGTAATTATGCTAAAATAAACAGTTAGAATACAAAAATTATTTTCGGGGGCATGATATGTCAATCGGTTCAGCCTTTCTATTGGGTATAGTACAGGGAATTGCAGAGTTTTTGCCGATTTCCAGTTCAGGACATCTTTCGGTGCTACAGAATCTGTTTGGGTCTGCAGCGCCCGGTGAAGGTCATATGTTTTTTGATGTCCTTCTCCATCTCGGTACACTTATTTCAATTTGCATAATGTTTTGGTCTGATATAATAGACATGGCAAGAGAAGTGCTGTCATATTTCGGAACAATGCTGCTACGTGCTCCTGCAAACAATAGAGGAGCCGAGAAAAAACCTATTTATGAGCGAAACTTAGCTGCAGGCAGACTGTTTTTTATGATAGTAATGGCAACAATACCACTGTTTTTTATTGTCACATTAAATGATTCAATCGAAAAGCTTTATTATAAAACTACTTTTATCGGGGTATCATTTTTACTTACAGGGGCTATGCTTTTTGTCGCGGATAAAATGAAGCCCGGTATAAAAACTGAAAAAAGTATGACTGTCACAGATGCCCTAATTATCGGTCTTTGTCAAGCTGTTGCGACAATTCCCGGATTATCCCGCTCAGGAACTACAATAACAGCGGGAATTGCAACCGGCTTAGAGCGCAGCTTTGCAGTTAAGTTTTCCTTTTTAATGTCGCTTCCCGCTGTTTTGGGGGCAAATTTAATAGCATTAATCAAAGCTGCAAAGGAAGGAATAGTTTGGGCTAATGTACCCTCATATTTTGTGGGAATGTTTACTGCAACTATTGCCGGAATTTTTGCAATAAGCTTAATGAAATATATCTCCAAAAAGTCTAAGTTCGGATATTTTGCATACTACTGCATAGGAGCAGGTGTGCTGACAATAGTACTTTCTTTGGTGTTTTGAAAGGATTGACTAAGTTTAATGGCTAATTCAGCTGGGAACAACAGAAGCGGAGCAAAAAAAGGCGGAAAAACTGCAAAGCCTAAGTCAGGCGGCAGAAAATCCGCTGCTAAGGGTTCTGCACCAAAAAGGCCACCTGTGCAGGCTCAAAAAAGAACCCCCACACCTGCTGCAAACAGAGCTGTAAAGCATCCTATAAGGCGTGAAGTAGCTGCTGTTATTTTTGCTTTTTTGGGAATCTTTGCTATTGTCGGAGCGTTTAATGTTGATGCTATTTTTATTAATGCATATACAAATGCTGCAAAGGGTATTTTAGGCTACGGTGTTTTTCTTGTGCCCCTGTCTTTAATAATAGCTGCATACATTCTCATGTTCCATAAGGGCAGACCCGTATTATTCAGAACTGTTTCTGCACTACTGTTGCCGGTGTTTTTTAGCGCAATTGTTCATCTGCTGTTCTGCAAGCTTTCTCTAAAACTTGGCAGTGACGTTTTTAATCTGATTGTGCAGCTATACGAAAATGGAAAAGAGATGCTTTGCGGCGGTGTAATAGGCGGCTTTATAGCAATAAGCTTAGAAATGCTGCTAAGCGTTTTTGGAGCATTTCCCGTTTTGTTCGTCATAATTATTATACTTGCAATGGCTACCTTTAATATTACAATAGCCAAAATAAAAGCTTGGTGGTACGGCAGAGAAGTACCGAGATACGAAAGAAGAATTGAAGAAGATATGCCCGAGCCGGAGCCTCAAATAGTTCCCAAAAAGAGGCCTGTTCCTCAGGTTCCGGTTATAAATGCCCGTGAACAGGCGGTTAGCCCTCCAAAACGCAGCATCGATATACCCATTGACGATTTTGGCGGCAGCAATAACGAAGAGCGAAGGGGGATTTTCGGAAGAAAAGCTCCTGAGAGCCCTATTGATTTTGTTAATTCAGGTAGCAGGAAAAAGTCTCCGATTGATATCGAAATCGGCACTTTTAAGCTCGAAGACGATAAAACTGAAGCTTTTCCGGACATACCGGAATTTGTTGCAGCACCAAGCGCTATAAAGACTTCTGAACCTGAGATAATAACAAAAGCAGTAATAGAAGAGCCGAAAGCTGTTACTAAAACACCTGATAAAGAAACTACAGCAAGTGATAACCGGCAGCATAGCTATGTCTTTCCTCCGATTGAACTGCTAAACTACAATCCTGTCTCAACACATGATGACGGCAGAGACGAGGTAAGCCAGAACAGAGAGCGTTTGGAGAATGCTCTTATGAGCTTTGGCGTGGCTGCAAACATTGTTGGTGTAACAAGAGGACCCACGATAACAAGATATGATTTGGAGCTTGAACATGGGGTTAAGCTGACAAAGCTGACAAATCTCTCTAATGACCTTGCCCTGTCACTTGGTGTTACAGGCGTGAGAATAGCACCTATACCCAATGTTTTTTCAACAGTGGGCATTGAGGTTCCTAATAAAATAGTAAACAAGGTCTATTTAAGAGAGATAATTGAGTCACGAGCATTCAGCAGCGCCGAGTCAACCTTGACATTCGCAATAGGAAAGAATGTCGGAGGCGAGAGTGTTGTAGGAAATATTTCTAAATTGCCGCATCTTCTTATTGCGGGTACTACGGGAAGCGGTAAATCTGTTTGTATTAACTCGATGCTTCTTAGCCTACTTTATAAGTCAACTCCCGATGAAGTCAGGATGATAATGATTGACCCCAAAATGGTCGAGCTCGGCATATATAACGGAATACCTCATTTACTGGTACCGGTTGTAACAGACCCCAAAAAGGCAGCCGGGGCGTTACAGTGGGCAGTTGTGGAAATGCTAAAAAGATATAGAGCGTTTTCAGAAATTGGAGTCAGAAATATTGCGGCGTATAATTCACAAATGGCTTCAGACGGCGAGGAAACAATCCCGAAGGTAGTCATCGTTGTTGACGAGCTTGCTGACCTTATGCTGTATGCACCAAAGGAAGTTGAAGAAAGCATTTGCCGTGTAGCTCAAATGGGCAGAGCTGCCGGAATGCATTTGGTTATAGCTACACAAAGACCGTCAGCAGATGTTATTACAGGTCTTATGAAGGCTAATATACCCAGCCGGATTGCCTTTGCGGTTTCTTCAGGGCTAGAGTCCAGGATCATTTTAGACAGCACAGGTGCTGAAAAGCTAATCGGAATGGGCGACATGCTGTTTTCTCCTCTCGGAGGAGGAAAACCTGCCAGAATTCAGGGCTCCTTTGTCTCTGACCAGGAGAGGGAGACAGTCATAGAGTTTATAAAAGAGCAGGGCGAGGCTAATTACAACAGTGAAGTTGCTGCTCAGATAGAAGAGGCATTTGAAGAAAAAACAAGTGAAGCTGAGCCTGCTGCTGTTAAGAGTGATTATGACGAGCTTTTGCCCGATGCTGTCGAAGTGATTTTCGAGTGCAAGCAGGCATCGGTTTCCATGCTGCAAAGAAGGCTTAGATTAGGCTATTCAAGAGCAGCTCGAATAGTTGACCAGATGGAAGAGCTCGGGGTAGTAGGGCCATTTGAAGGTTCAAAGCCAAGGCAGATATTAATGAGCAGGCAGGAATGGCTGCTTAAAATGCAGGGCGACAATGCTACCGATGTAGGAAACTATTTTGATGATGACGATGACCTTGACGGCTTGGAGGATAGTTAATGACAGAAACTGAGATAAGTTCTCTTAGTGTACTCAGTCTTGCACACATTGGTGACGGAGTATATGAGCTTTTGGTCAGAACTCACCTTGTCAGCAGCGGCATAAGCAGGGTAGATAGGCTACATAAGGAAAGCATTGCAATTGTCAATGCCTCGGCACAGGCAAAAGCTGCTTACGCCATTATGGATAAGCTGTCTGAACATGAGCTTGCGGTATATAAAAGAGGAAGAAACGCCCGAGTTAATTCAGTACCTAAAAACACTAACCCTGCGTGCTACCATGCTGCTACCGGGCTTGAAACATTATTTGGCTGGCTTTGGCTGAGAGAAGAAACAGACAGAGTAAAACAGCTATTTACAATAATCTTGGAGACACTTTAATGCCTTGTGATGCGATTTTTTTAACAGCTGTCATAAATGAACTAAGACCCGCAGTAGTTGGGGCAAGAATTAATAAAATAACTCAGCCCGACAGAGACAGGCTTGTTCTTTCTCTGCGCAAAAACAATGAAAACTTGAAACTATTAATATCTGCAACAGGAAATGCAGGAAGAATTCATCTTTCAAAGGTGCAGTTTACAAATATGGAAACTGCACCTATTTTTTCTATGGTACTTCGAAAGCATATTATGGGCTCAGATATTGTGGCAATAAATCAGCCCGATAACGAAAGAATAGCAATAATTGAACTTGCGGCAACAGATGACTTAGGCATAAAAACAGACAAAAGGCTCATAGTCGAGATGTTAGGTAATGCTACAAATATTATATTAACAGAGACTGACGGAACGATAGTTGATTGTTTAAAAAAAGTCGGATATGCAGCAGACAGCAAAAGAAGGATACTGCCGGGAAGCAAATACTACCTTCCCGACGCATTAAATAAGCTTTCTCTATTTTCTGCAGATGCAAAGGCAATAAACGCATTTACGGAGGGAAAAACTTACATTAATTCAAATGCTGTTTTAAAAACTTTTGCAGGAATTTCGCCTCTTATTGCTCGCGAGATAGAGCACCAGGCAGAAAAGCAGGGGGATGCTGCGCAGGCAATATTAAAATTTTCAAATATCGTAAAGAATAATGAATTTACGCCTAATCTTCTATTAGTAGACGGCAAACCGTTTGATTTTACATATATTCCGATAGAACAATACGGAAACATCGGAAATAATGTTAAATATGATTCATGGTCAAATTTGCTCGATAAATTTTATGAAGAGAGAGATAAGCAAGAAATCCTGAAAAAAGTGTCTGCCGGTATTAAAAAAAGAGTAACCACTATAAAAGACAGAGAAAAACGAAAATTAGCCATCAGAAAGCAGGAGCTTATTAACACGAAGGATGCAAATAAACTCAGGCTCAAAGGTGAGCTTATTAATGCTAATATTTGGAAAATAAGAAAAGGGGATAAATATCTGATATGTGACAACTATTATTCAGAAGATTGTCAGCAGGTCAAAATAGATTTAAAAGATGATTTAAGCCCCGGGCAAAATGCTCAGCGCTATTTCAAAGAATATAAAAAGAAATGTACTGCAGAAGCATATTTGACAATACTGATTAACGAAAGCTCCGACAAAATAGAATATTTATCCGGAGTGTTATCTTGCATTGATGTAGCTAAGAACCCGGAAGACATAGCAGAAATATCCAAAGAGCTTGAAGAGCAGGGGATTATCTCTGCATTAAAGAAGAAAAAAAGCAAAAGCGGTAGCAAAAAGCGCGAATTACAAAGATATGTTTTAAAATCCGGAGCTGAGATATTTATCGGCAGAAATAATATCGAGAACGAGCTTTTAACATTTAAGACAGCAAATAAATCAGATATATGGCTGCATTCTCAAGGGATACATGGCTCACATGTAATACTAAGAAATACTGGCGAAGAGAATTTTGATTCAGATTTGCTGGTTGCTGCCGGAGCTGCTGCATATTACTCAGCTGCCGGGCAAAGCGGTAAAGTAAGTGTAGACTACACCGAGGTGAGAAATGTAAAAAAACACCCCTGTGCACTTCCGGGCATGGTTATATATAAAAACTACAAAACAATAACTGCTTTTCCTAAATCTCCATTTGATGAGCAGCCTCAATAAAAAACAAAAAATGTTTTATTAATAGTAGTAATATGCTAAAATAATAAAGTAAGAAATTATAATAATTGAAGGAGGCATATCATGAAGTATTCTATAAAGGGCGGCTCTTTACCTGCAGTAATAATCAACTTAGAAAGAGGCGAATCACTGATTAGTGAAGCCGGCGGTCGTACGTGGTCTCGTGGACCGGTTGTTTCCGAGGCAAAAGCAGATGGCGGATTAGGCAAGAGCTTAGGCAGAGTTTTCTCGGGAGAGAGCCTGTTCCTAAGCAAGTACACAGCAGAAGGGCCTGTCGAGATTGCCTTTGCTTCATCTTTTCCGGGAAGTATTCTTGTGCGCCAGCTCGGACCGGGAGAATCAATCATTCTTCAAAAGTCCGCGTTTCTCTGTGGCTCATACGGAATTGAACTTTCTGTATTTTTCCAGAAAAAGCTTGGTGCAGGCTTAGTAGGCGGAGAAGGCTTTATCATGCAAAAGGTTACAGGTCCCGGCATTGTATTTGCCGAAATAGACGGATTTTGCCAGGAATATGATCTCCAGGCGGGCGAGCAGATTGTCTGCGACACAGGAGTTTTAGCTATGATGGACTCAACATGCAATATGGATGTGCGAGTGGTAAAGGGCATTAAAAATGTTTTGTTTGGTGGAGAAGGTTTGTTTGATACTGTAATCTCTGGCCCCGGCAAGGTATATTTGCAGACAATGACAATTCCCAGAATAGCAGGACTTATTTCTCCGTATATAGCAGCAAAATAGCCTTGTTTTAACCTAATTTTATATTAGCAGAAGGCTTACTGAAAAAAATAATTTGGGGCTCATTTAAATATGAGCCCCAATAAAAATCAGTCTATTTTTTCTTAGAAAAATTCACTTGACAATGTTAGTCAGTTTTGGTAAACTCACATAGTAACTTGTGGCCGAGTAGTTCAGCTGGTTAGAACGCTAGCCTGTCACGCTAGAGGCCGAGGGTTCGAGTCCCTTCTCGGTCGCCACTGCCCACGGGTAACTCCGTGGGCATTAGTTTGCTGCTGTAGCTCAGTAGGCAGAGCGCATCCTTGGTAAGGATGAGGTCGGCAGTTCGAATCTGCCCAGCAGCTCCAATCCCTTTTCAGTTTTTTTGCTGCAGGGGGATTTTTTTACGCTATTTAAATTTCTGATTATGATTGTCTCTGTCAGTATTGTTTTGCCAAATATAGGGTATGTATGGTGACTTATTTATTGCTGATGTACCAATAAAATTGGCAAATATTTTTATTTACTTGTTTTGTGAAGAACTAGTGTTATATAATATGAAACAAATTATGGAAGGGAGAGGTGAAAACAGTTTGGACAAAATAAGTCATAAAACTTTGATTTCAGAAAAAATATCTGAAGCCTTGGCATCTGTTTTGCCTATTTTCCTTTTAATAACTGCTCTTTGCTTGACTGTTTCACCTGTGCCAACCGATTTAATGCTCTCGTATCTTATTGCATCCGTTCTTATTGTTATTGGAATGGGGCTGTTTTCCCTCGGAGCTGATGTTGCAATGACCCCTATCGGTACGAGGATAGGAGCTGCAATAACAAAGTCAAGAAATCTGCCACTAATATTAATAATCAGCTTTGTAGTCGGAATTACTATTTCATTTACAGAACCGGATCTGCAGGTGCTGGCAGGTTCTGCTCCTCACATTAATAAATTTGTGCTTGTTTTTACTGTAAGCGTTGGAGTCGGTGCCTTTCTTGCAATTGCGATGTTTAGAGTGCTTACTGGCATAAAAATTAAGTGGGTATTTATTGTTTTTTACTTATTAATTTTTGCATTAGCTGCATTTGCAGACGCTGATTTCTTAGGTATATCGTTTGATTCCGGAGGAGTAACAACGGGACCGATGACAGTACCGTTTATTCTCGCTATCGGTGTTGGTGTTTCAAATATCCGAAGCGACAAAGCAGCAGAGGAGGACAGCTTTGGCTTTGTCGGGCTTTGCTCAGTCGGACCTATTCTCGCTGTTCTAATACTTGGGTTTATTTATAAAGGAACGGGAGCACACGCAGCTAATGAGGTATTAGGGCAGTGGTCTAATACAGCAGAACTAAGCATGGCTTATCTTAGAGCTTTTCCGAGACAGCTAATTGAGGTTTCGGGGGCACTTGCGCCGATAACTGTAATTTTTATTATTTTTCAGCTATTTTATCTGAAGCTTCCTTTTAGGGGCTTTGTCAAAATATTTCTCGGACTTATATACACCTATGTCGGTCTCGTATTGTTTCTGGTAGGTGTCAATGTCGGCTTTACCTCACTCGGAAAGGCAATCGGTACACTATTTACCCAAGGGTGGATAAGAAATCTGCTTGTGCCTGTTTCAATGCTTATGGGTTGGAATATTATTTCTGCCGAGCCTGCTGTTGTTGTACTTGAAAAACAAATAGAAGAAGTCAGCTCCGGAGCAATTCCCGGTAGAGCTATAAGAATCAGTCTTTCAATCGCTGTTTCACTTGCCATGGGTTTTTCTGTTATCAGAGTAATATCGGGGATATCAATTCTTTGGTTTTTAGTTCCGGGTTATGCAATTGCACTACTGCTTACATTTTTTGTGCCTGATATTTTTACTGCTATTGCATTCGACTCAGGCGGTGTTGCATCAGGCCCGATGACAGCGACATTAATGCTTCACTTTGTCATGGGAGTCAGCGCCGGATTTGGAGGAAATATTATTAGAGATGCTTTCGGAGTTGTTGCACTTGTTGCAATGATGCCTCTAATAACTATTCAGGCGCTGGGAGTAATTTACAATAAGCAAAAGATAAGCTCTGAAACCGTTCCTGAATCGGACTTTGGTGATACCGAAGTAATTGAACTTTGGGGGTGATGATATTAACTGCAATGTTTCAATAATTAATCCTAACGGTATGAATGTACTAACTGAGATTTGCACGGAACTTTGCGTTCCTATTGCACTAGTGGCTTATGGACGCGGCACAGCTTCAAAAGGCATGATTGATTTGCTTGGTGCCGAGTCAAGAGAAAAGCGAATCGTGTTTACTTTATGCAATTCACAAATGAGTGAGAAGCTCATATCAGAACACAGAAAAAGACTTTATATTGATGCGCCCGGAAACGGAGTCATTATGTCAGTTCCACTTAAGAGTGTTGGAGGAGGGAAAACATTGGCATTTATTAACGGGGGCCCGATTACAAGAAAAACACCTGAAATGGATCTTTCGTTTGAGCTAATAATGGCTATAGCGAACGAAGGATATACCGATCAGGTAATGAGCGCAGCCAGGCTTGGTGGGGCAAGGGGAGGCACCGTTATTCACGCTAAGGGAACCGGTGCACTCTGTGAAGAGAAGTTTTTCAAGGTATCAATTGCGGAAGAAAAAGAAATTATTATTATTGTTTCAAAGACAGAAGAAAAGGAAGCAATTATGTCCTCTATACTAAAACATGCAGGTCCTAATTCAGATGCCGGGACTATGGTTGTTTCCATGCCGCTTACAGCAGCTGCAGGTTTTAGTGTGTTTGATGATTAAAGCAAGCAATTAATAAAAACAGATTGACCATGTAATCAACTGATAAATCAGCTGAAAGCATTGCTGGTCAAACCAATATAGAATCTCCAAAATATTGCCATATTAGGCAGTATTTGGAGATTTTTCAATTTTAATAGGCTCAAATTAATCTGAGAAATTCATTTTTGCTTGACAAAATATGAACAATTTGTTATCTTATAGACAATTATTGTGGCCGTATGCCTGCGGTTTTTTGTGTTTTTGGTCGCATCTGAGAACAAAACAAAGGACAGTTTTTATGCTGATTTGTTTTTATCATAAAACTTAATATTTTTTGTTTTTATCATTTTCTAAGAGAATTTAGAGGAATCTAATGTTTATATATTTTGTGACAGGAGGTTAATGGTAAGGACTTTTTTATTATTTTGCACGTTGTAAACAATTTTATAGGGGGTTAATAAATGAGAGATCTAAAGCACCTAATCTACTTTGACAACCTGCTTCAAGAGGCTAATAACGAGCTAGTCAGGCAGGCAAAGGAAGATGGTAAAATCATTGCAGGGTACACATGCTACCACATGCCTGAGGTACTACTCGACTTACCAGGCTGCGTCGGAGTAAGGCTGAGAGCACCTTTATGTACTTCACCGGATATAGCCACATACTATATGTCGGGAAGAACATGCCACTACGGAAGAAGTCTTCTTGAGCGGGCATTAGAAGGCGGGTACAACTTTTTAGATGTGCAGTTTGCAACTGAGACCTGCACAGTGACAACCAGATTCCAAGAGCATTTGCAGATGATGGATGTTATTGACAATCCAGTGTTTTTCTGCGAGTTTACAGATGTTCCATTTAAAAAGACAGCAAACAGCATCGACCATTATAAGCGCCAACTTGAGGGTCATGTTCTAAAACCGCTATCTGAGAAGTTCGGGATAGACACATCCGATAAAGCTTTGTTAGCAGCAATTGAGGAGCACAACGAGGTATGCCGTTTAGTAACTGAAATCGGGGACTATCGTAAGCTTGAAAACCCGACAATAACGGGCTATGAGTTTAGCATAATCATGCTTGTGACTCTGGTCTGTCCAAAATATCTTATACTCCCAAAGCTGCGTGAGACTGCAAAAGAGATGAAGACAAGAAAGCCGGATGCGAAGCCTAATTTCCGCTGCAAGGTTTTATTAGCAGGCTCTGAGAATGATGATCCTGATTTTATAAAGCTGATAGAAAGCTGCGGAGCCTTAGTAGTTGCTGACAGATTCTGCTACGGATCAATTCCGGGCAGAGAAGAGATAGAGATAAAGGAAGGCGAAAGCCCGATAGAAGCTATTGCCAGACACTATCTTGAAACAGGTCATTGCCCGAGATTTATGGGACAGAACGAGATGCGAGAGCGTAAAAAGTATTTGGCCGATGTAGCCAAGGAATACAACGCAGACGGCATAATAGTAGAATCAAATAAGTTCTGCGAATATTGGAGCTACGAGAGAACAATAGATTCAATAGTGCTGCCTCGTGACTTTGGATATCCAGTTTGCTCGATTGAAAAGGAATACATAAACACAGCCTCCGGTCAGCTGAGGACCAGATTCCAAGCATTTGTGGAGAGCATAGAGATCAAACATATACAGGAGGGCAAGTAATGAAGAAAGATATTAAAAAGAAGCTAAAAGACTTTTGGTATGGAAAGCCCCATAAAGAGAGAAGACTGGGGGACCTGTATATTGACAAAACCGGGCTGTATAAACATCGTGAGTGGCGTGGTGTAAAAGATACATTTTATTATTTTCACATGATTTGGCTCTATAACTACGCAAATTTGGTAGTGGATGTAATGAAAAATGGTGGCCTTTTTGTTTTTGCAAAAGGTGTCTGGAGATACAGGTGGGTCGGGCAGACTTATATCACGGTTATGCATTGGTTTGACAGAGGCCACGAGGGTATGCGCGGTGAGGCACTAAGAGCAACAGCGTGGCACTATAGAGCCATGACAAACGAGACAATAAGGCAGTTTATGCGCATGTTCCGTGCTGACACTAAGCTCAATAAAGGCAAACAAAATGAAATCTACAAAAAAACCATGTCGCATGATGAGACGGTTTGCGGAGCAATTTTCTATCCATGGAGGGATAAGATAGACAATGTTGCCCTTCAAATGATTCCATATTTTGTTACATGCCATGTTAACTGCCAAACAGTTCTTAACTATATTGATGCTGTTCAGTCAATCGGGCTTCCGGCAGACCCCTGCCCGATGTGCCAGGCAGAAGCAGGTATTTACGTGCTCGATGACTATCCCGATTATTCACCTGCATTTGTGGCATCAAACGAGGCTTGCGACGGCTCTGTAGGAACCGGCATACTTCAGGACTGGTTTATGAATAAGCCGTATTTCTCAATGCCGCAGCCAATGCAGTTTGATGATCCATTGGTGCATAAGCACACCATGGCAGAAATTGAAGAGGCATGGAAATTCATTGAGGAGCACATGGGAATTCCTTTTGACTGGGATCAGTATGTTAAGTACACAGAAAAGTTTAATAAGCTCACTGAGTTTGAATGGGAAAAATGGGATGTCGCCGCTAATACTCCCTATTACCCGATAAACGGAGTTGCCCAAGCGCTATATAGGATTTACTATTCTCAGGACGGATACAGGGATATTTGGGCTCAAACAGATGAAAAGGTACGCAAAATAATGCATCGCTGTGTTGAAAATAAAATCGAGACCTTCCCTGAAACAAGACACAGGCTGCTTGCTTGGAGCTGCGCGCCACTCTATTACTCATTCTGGACAACATGGGCATACAACTGCTGGGGTCTGAATACAGTTATGAACATGGACTCCCTGATGTTTGATATGGTGCTTAGAACCGATACCTATGAGAACGCTCTCGATGACCTTGCCAGATACCACGAGTGGGCACCGATGAGAAGAATGGCTGTCGGCGGATATAAGCATGTGTTTGAGCTATGGGAGTATATGAAGAGATTCAATTGCGATATGGTAATGATGTATGATCAGTTAGCCTGCAAGGGAATGCAGGGAATTCACGGTATGTTTGAGGATGAGTTCCGTGAAAGAAATATTCACGCTATTTGGATGCCGCATGCTCTTCCGGAATCCAGAACAGTATCGCGAGCAGAAATTCGCAGAATAATCAACGATTATATGTTCACAGTTATGCAGGAAGAGCCATTGGATCCGTCTTTGCTTGACTTCGACGATTCACTTAGCTGGTAGGGGGTAAAATATATGAAAAAATTTAAGAAAATTCTGTGCGGAGGGCTAGTAGCAGCTATTCTCTCATACATCGGGCTTTTTCTTGTCTTCTTTTTCGACCTTGACGGAAAGTTTTTGTACTATGTTGTAGGTCCGTTCCTAATCAAACACTACGATAATATGCCAAGAAAAGACATGACAAAGAGCGAATACGCAATGGACGCGTTCCCAAAATATGAGTATGCACAGGAGGAAGCAAGATAATGAAGTATTTCGGAGGCTGTGACGTCGGCTCAACCTACACAAAGGCAGTAATAATTGACGAGACCGGCAAAATAGTAGCACACACCACAATGATGAGCAAGATCAATGCAGAGCAGAGCGCCAAGATGGCAATGGAA
>JAAZCZ010000129.1 GCA_012513005.1 Oscillospiraceae bacterium
AGCATTGAATTGAATCCGCCGATAGTGTCTGTTTCCAGCCCGCTCATAGAGCCGCTCTTATCCAGTATAAATACAAGTTCAGTTAGTCCCTTTTTCATTGTAAAATGCCTCCTTAAGATTTTGTAACTTAAGGATAGCATTACTATAAAGCCGGCAGGTCGCTTTATAAGCGACAAGTATATTTTTTCGTCATAAATTATCTCAAAATATTTATGATAATGGTCTCACGCCCCCAACAAAGGCTGGTCATATGCGAAAAGCACTTCATTAATCTTAAAAATATCGTACTGACCATGTAAAATAAAATACTCCACTATTACATCAAAGATGACGGCGTGGGAGAGGGCATAGCCTGCCCGTTTCAGTAGGCTGTCAGTTTCTTCGACAGACAACTTAAGAGCCACAGCAAGGGCAATGACGGTGCGCTTGCCGGGCATATAGCCTTTGCCTGTTCTAATCTTAGAGAACAATTTGCGGCTTAGGTTAGCTCGCTTATAAACATCGACATCAGTCATACCTTTTGCATCAATCAGCCGCAAAAGCATCTCGGAAAAGGGCTCGTCAAGCTTACCGATTAAATTATCAATTGAGTTCGAGGCAAGAAGCTCAGCGGACATTCCTCCGCAAAGCTGCGGTTCCTGCTTCCAAGAGGGCTCTTCAGATTCAAGTATTATCTGCCTCTCCACATAAAGCAGCTGCCGGCGACTTCTTTTGCGCGAGCCGACATAATGCTCGTCAATAAAGCATTCGACCTCTCCGAGCAGTTTTCGGCTGACAGCAAAGGCTTTTTTATCAAAAACTGCAAGTGTAACATCAAGCTCGTGGTCTGTGAGAAAATCCTTTATAGCAGAGCTTGCCACTTTGAGAGCTTCCTCTTTCGGATAGCCGTAAATACCACTTGAAATCAGCGGGAAGGCAATACTCTCACAGCTGTTTTCAACGGCTCTTATGAGTGCATTTGTATAAGCGGCACGAAGAAGCCGCTCGCTTTCTTTCTTATTCCAAGGCTTATATACCGGACCTGCCGCGTGGATAACATATTTTGCGGGAAGATTAAAGCCGGGCGTGATGACAGCGTCACCCAAATTAATAGGAGCGAGCTTATTACAGGCATCCTGAAGCTGCTCTGCTCCCGCTGCCTTAAAGATAGAGCCACAAACTCCGCCACCCATTTTAAGGTCAGTGTTTGCAGCGTTTACAATGGCATGAGCATTTATTCTTGTGATGTCCTGACGGACAATAGTAAAGGGCATAATTATTCCCCCGGTACAACTTATAGAGTTAAAAATGTTAGTGTCTTCTAATATATTTTATCTGATTACTGAGAATTCAGCAAGTGCTGTGCAGTCTCAGAAAAAACAGATTTATTAAACTTTTCAAAACAGACTACTGCACTGTTTTGCTGCTTTGCGCCATACAAAATGGAGCTGACTATATAGCCAACCCCACGTAGCTTATATTCTTCTTTTATCGCGCTACCCCAACATTTGACATAGAGCCGAAAAAAGTCGCCACAAACTTTTTTAGTCTGTGGCGACATG
>JAAZCZ010000130.1 GCA_012513005.1 Oscillospiraceae bacterium
GTATGACACACCCTTCGGCTCATCAACAATGAGCCTCGACACGCACACAATCGAATCCTCTTTCGGTCCGCGCGGCGGAAAAATGGAAGTTGACTATGTAGTTGATTTTGACCACGCAATTGTGGGCAGAAACACCTTCACTATAGATATAAAAGAACAGGGCGGGGAAATTGCCGATGTCTAATCTTGTTGCGTTTGCAAAAAATACAGCAAACGAACTAATCAATAACGCATATATAAAAGCTGCAGATAAGGGAGATTTTGCTCCCGATGTGCAGCTGTTAGGAGCAACTGAAATACCCAAAGACAGCACAAAAGGTGACTTTGCGGCAAACCACGCAATGACAGGCGCAAGGGCACTTAGAATGCCGCCGCGTAAAATTGCAGAAGTCTTGGCAGAGAATATGGATTTGCAGGGCAGCTGCTTTAATTCAGTTGAGGTGGCAGGACCCGGCTTTTTAAATTTCAGGCTGGCACCTAATTGGTATAGGTCAGTGCTGGAAGCAATAGAAAAAGCCGGCGATGACTACGGCAAATCGAATACCCTTGACGGCGAAAAAATAATGGTAGAATTTGTCTCGGCAAACCCAACAGGTCCGATGCACATGGGCAACGCCAGAGGCGGAGTCTTAGGTGACACCTTGGCAGAGGTCTTATATCGCTCAGGTGCCGAGGTAAGCAGGGAGTTCTATGTAAATAACGCAGGTAACCAAATAGAAAAATTTGCAGCGTCAATAGAAGCTCGTTATTTAGAAATAGTCTTGGGCGAAAAAGCACCGGAGTTTCCCGAAGACGGCTATCACGGTGACGATATAATTAATATAGCACGAAGCTATTTTGATGAGCATGGCGCAGGCTTAGTAAATGAAGACGAAAAAGTACGCCACAGCATTCTCGCAGAATACGGGCTTAGCATAAATCTTCCAAAAATGAAGAGCGATCTTCTCAGATACGGCATCGAGTTTGACCGCTGGTTTTTTGAATCCGATCTCTATGACGAGCATTTAATAGAAGAGACAATTAAAGAGCTCAGCAGCAAAAACGCATGCTACGAAAAAGACGGAGCGCTCTGGATTAAAACAGGCAGTCTGCTAAAAGAAAAGCTCAGACAAAGTGGCAAGTCAGAAAAAGACATAGAAAAATTAGAGCTAAAAGATGATGTTCTGAGGCGTGCAAACGGTCTTTACACCTACTTTGCAGCAGACATAGCCTACCACAGAGCAAAGCTCGGAAGTCGCGGCTTTGATAAGGCTATAAATATTTGGGGCGCAGACCACCACGGGCATGTGGCCAGACTAAAATTAGCCCTCGATGTATTGGGTTTAGACGGCGAACACAGGCTCGATATAGTCCTAATGCAGCTTGTAAACCTCATGCGAAACGGTGAGGCTGTGCGCATGTCTAAACGCACAGGCAAGGCCATTTCACTCTCCGACCTTTTAGACGAAATTCCCGTAGATGCAGCCAGATGGTTTTTTAACGCCAGACCGGATACGCAAATGGACTTTGACTTAGACCTTGCAGTCAGGCAGGACAGCGATAACCCCGTATATTATGTCCAATATGCCCACGCCAGACTCTGCTCACTAATAGACAACCTAAAAAGAGAAGGGCACAGCGTAAAGAGCATAGCCGAAATCAAATCAGAGCTGCTCAATAACCCGAGCGAGTATGATTTAATTAAGCAGCTTGCACTGCTTCCCGAGGAAATTGAAGCAGCTGCCAAGGCTTATGACCCGAGCAAGATAAACAGATACATAACCGAGTTAGGTGCAAGGTTCCACAAGTTCTACACAGTCAGCAGAATAATGGGCGCCGAGCCCGATATTTTAGATGCAAGACTGAGCTTAGCCGAGAGCACAAGAAAAGTAATAGCAATAGCTCTTAACATATTGGGAATCAATGCCCCCTGCAAGATGTAATTAGTATTTAATTTAATACTTAGCATAAATAAAGACGGACGGCAATTTTGCCGTCCGTCTCTTTGCGTATTAATTTTAAAATTCTAGTCTAAGGCGGATTTTACTCCTCGTACATCTTCTTAAGCTTAAGCAGATGCTGATAACGCTTAGCAGCATTTTCCTCAGACTTCTTAAACAGCCTGTCGGCTCTCTCCGGGAACTCAAGCACGAGTCTGGAGTAACGAGCCTCATTGAGTAAGAACTCACGGTAGTTGCCTGTGGGCTCCTTGCTGTCGATTGTGAGAGGTGCCTTGGCGTCGGGGTTAAAGCGGAAGAGGTTCCAGTAACCTGCCTCAACAGCCTTCTTCATCTCAATCTGGCAATTTGCCATGCCGCCCTTGATGCTGTGCATCTCGCAGGGAGCGTAAGCGATGATGAGTGAGGGTCCCTTATATGCCTCTGCCTCGGTGATAGCTTTGAGTGTCTGTGCCTGGTTTGCACCCATAGCAATCTGTGCCACATAGATGTAGCCGTAGGTCATAGCAAGCTCTGCTAGAGGCTTACTCTTAATTTCCTTACCGGCAGCTGCAAACTGTGCAACCTGACCGATATTAGAAGCCTTAGAAGCCTGACCGCCTGTGTTGGAGTAGACCTGTGTATCAAATACGAAGATATTGACATCCTCACCGGAGGCCAAAACGTGGTCAAGTCCGCCGTAGCCGATATCATATGCCCAGCCGTCGCCGCCCATAATCCAAATGGACTTCTTAACCAGCATATCGCTTGCCTTGACTATCTCGCGTGCAAGCTCGCAGGAGGGGCATTTGCAGCCTTCAACTATTGCGGCATTGAGTACCGAAACAAGCTTTGCTGCGGTCTCCTCGGATGCAGGACCGTCATCGAAGCTCTCAAGCCAGGCAGCGCCTGCGGCTTTTAGCTTGGCATCGCAGGTATCCTGTGCAATTAGCTCAGTTACCATTGCCTTAACGTCGTCACGACGCTTTTGTGTGGCGATTGCAATTCCGAGACCGTGCTCAGCGTTGTCCTCAAACAGTGAGTTGACCCAAGCAGGACCCTGACCGGCCTTGTTGACAGTGTACGGGCTTGTAGCAGCCGGTCCGCCCCAGATAGAGGAGCAGCCTGTTGCATTGGAGATAATCATTCTGTTGCCGTAAAGCTGTGTAATTAGTCTTGCATAGCTTGTCTCGGCGCAGCCTGCGCAGGAGCCGGAGAACTCAAGCATGGGCTGTCTGAACTGGCTGCCCTTGACGTTGTTTTCCTGAAGCTCGGGCTTAATGCTGACCTTGTCCTGCATGTAGGACCAGACCTTGTTCTGCTTGAGCTGGGTCTCGATAGGCATCATTGTAAGGGCGCCTACCGGGCATGTGGAGACGCAGACAGAGCATCCCATGCAGTCCAGCGGAGAAATTCCGAGCGAGAATGAGTAAACACCCTTGCCCTTGCCGGCCTTAAAGGGAACAAGCTTAGCGTCCTTCGGAGCTTTATTAGCTTCCTTATCTGTTAGTGCATAGGGGCGAATGACTGCATGCGGGCAGACATAGGCGCACTGGTTGCACTGTATGCACTTGTTAGCATCCCACTCGGGCACAGAAACAGCAACACCGCGTTTTTCGTATGCAGATGCGCCAAGCTCAAATGTGCCGTCAACGTGATTAACAAAGGCAGAAACAGGAATGCTGTCGCCGTCCATAATGGAGACGGGTCTTAATATATCCTTTACCATCTTAACAGTAGCATCGCGGCCGGCTAAGACCTCTTCCTTGCTGCTGTCTGTGGCAGTTGCCCAGGAGGCAGGAACCTTAACAATCTCGTAAGCGGTTGCGCCGAGCTCGATTGCCTTGTGGTTCATGTCAACAATATCCTGTCCCTTACGCAGGTAGGATTTTGTTGCAGCGTCCTTCATGTAGCGTATAGCATCATCGCCGGGGATAACCTTAGCAAGTGAGAAGAAGGCGGACTGTAAAATGGTGTTTGTGCGCTTGCCCATACCGATTTTCTCAGCTAAGTCAATGGCGTTAATCATAACAAGCTTAATCTTGTTCTTTGCAATATAGCGCTTTGCCTCTGCATCGAGCTGCTGCTCAAGCTCTTTGAGTGTCCAGCGGCTGTTAATAAGAAATACACCGTTAGGACGAATCTTCTGAGCCATCTTGAAGCCCTTTGTTATATATGAGGGGTTATGACATGCCACAAAGTCAGCCTTATTCACATAATAGGGGCTCTTAATGGGCTTGTCACCAAAGCGCAGGTGCGAAATTGTAACGCCGCCTGTTTTCTTAGAGTCATACTGGAAATATGCCTGGACATATTTTTCAGTGTGGTCACCGATAATCTTGATGGAGTTCTTGTTAGCACCGACTGTGCCGTCGCCGCCGAGACCCCAGAACATGCAGGAAACAGTTCCCTTGGGTGTTGTGTCGGGAGCAGCCTTCTCTTTAAGTGAAAGCTTTGTGACATCGTCTATAATACCGACAGTGAAACGCTCCTTGGGCTTATCCTTGGAAAGCTCAGCAAAAACGGAGAATATAGTTGCAGGCGGTGTATCCTTGGAAGATAGACCATATCTGCCGCCGATTACGCAGATGTCGCACTTGTCTGCATTAGCAAGAGAAGTAGCAACGTCCATGTATAGAGGCTCGCCGAGAGCGCCGGGCTCCTTTGTGCGGTCTAATACTGCAATTTTCTTGCAGGTTGCGGGAATAGCAGCAATAAACTTGTCGGCGCGCCAAGGTCTGTAAAGACGAACCTTAATAAGTCCGACCTTCTGACCGTGAGAGTTAAGATAGTCAATAACCTCTTCTGCAACGTCGCAGACAGAGCCCATAGCAACTATAACGCGGTCAGCATCGGCTGCACCGTAGTAGTTAAACAGCTGATAATCGGTACCGAGCTTTTTGTTGACCTTCTTCATGTAGTCTTCAACAATGCCGGGCACAGCGTCGTAATAGCGGTTAGAAGCCTCGCGGTTCTGGAAGAAGATATCGCCGTTCTGGTGGCTGCCGCGCATCTGCGGATGCTCGGGGTTTAAAGCTCTCTCGCGGAATGCGTCAACAGACTTCATGTCGCACATGGATTTTAAATCCTTATAATCCCATGTGGCAACCTTCTGAATCTCGTGAGATGTACGGAAACCGTCGAAGAAGTTAATAAACGGCACACGGGACTTTAAAGCAGCTAAGTGTGCAACAGGGGAGAGGTCCATAACTTCCTGTGTGTTTGTTTCAGCCAGCATAGCAAAGCCGGTCTGACGACATGCATAAACGTCTGAATGGTCGCCGAAAATGCTCAGAGTGTGGCTTGCAAGTGTACGGGCAGAAACGTGGAAAACAGTCGGCAGAAGCTCACCCGCAATTTTGTACATGTTGGGGACCATAAGCAGAAGACCCTGAGAAGCTGTGTAGGTAGTGGTTAGGGCACCTGCGTTTAATGAGCCGTGAACAGCACCTGCAGCACCGGACTCAGCCTGCATTTCCTGAACCTTAACGGTTGTGCCGAAAATGTTCTTCTGTCCCTTTGCAGACCACTGGTCAACATAGTCGGCCATGGGGCTGGAAGGTGTGATCGGATAGATTGCAGCAACCTCCGTAAACGCATAGGAGACATGCGCAGCGGCTTGGTTACCGTCCATTGTCTTAAATTTTCTTACCATATTTTCATCTCCATTTTAGTATTCTGGCTTCATTAACCATATGTCAGAATTTTATCATATATCGATACACATGTAAACTGCCAATAGCTCTATTTATCGAAAAGCAAAAGGGAAAAATAGCGCAATTTGCATATTAATATATGCAAAATCGTATTCTAAAAACTAAAAATAAACTTTGGTAAAAAACAAAAAATCTAAGAAGTCGAATAAATTCAGCGCTGTGCTCATTAATCTGCCGAAATGTAAGCAAAACAGGAATAATAAGAGGCAAAAATGTGCAAAAGCTATAAAAATTATATAAAGCCGAAAAAATCTATAAATGCAAAAAATTTAACAATGCTTAGTTTTTAGTTTTGGTCTAAATTCTAATGAAAACCCGTTTATGGTGTTTTGAACAGAAATTATATTTCTGCATCAAAAAAATAATTAAACAATTAAGCCGAGACGAAGCAAAATTGCTCAGTTAATTGTACTTGTACTTTTATTAACAATACTATATAATGCTATATTGCTAATCCATAGGTTAAGGAGGAGATTTGCATGGTAAGAATTGAAAATACAAAAGGCAATATAAGCATTACCGAAGAGGTGTTCACAAACCTTGCAGGAGATGCCGCAACTCAGTGCTTCGGCGTTAAGGCTATGGCAGGTCGCAGCAAGGATGGCGGCGTGTTCCAGCTCAAGCGTGAATCTATGTCAAAGGGAGTTACTGCCAAGCTTAACGAAGACGGCAGCGTTTCCATTCAGTTACACATAGCTGTTAACCACGGAGTAAATGTACTCACGCTAGGCAACAGTATAATAAATGAAGTGAGCTATAAAGTTTCTAACGCAACCGGGGTTCCCGTAAAGAGCGTAGATGTATATATAGACACAATGCTAATCGGTTAATAAATAAAAATACACCCGGGGGTAGTTTCGGATTGAGAGAATATATAGACGCAGCCGTATACAGAGACATAATATTAAACGCCAATGCGGTGCTTGAAAATAATATACAGCTAATAAACGAACTTAATGTTTTCCCTGTGCCGGATGGTGATACAGGCACAAACATGAGCCTCACTATGGGAGCCGCGGCAGAGGCAATTTCCGGCAAACAGTATGATTCCTTAGGCAGCATTTCAGACAGCGTAGCATCTGCTATGCTAAGAGGCGCAAGAGGAAACTCGGGAGTAATCCTCTCGCTACTGTTTCGTGGAATAGCAAAGAGACTCAAAGGTCAGGAGACAGCCGACACAAAGCTGTTTTCCGCAGCCCTGTCAGACGGCGTTGATGCGGCATACAAGGCGGTTATGAAACCGGCAGAGGGCACAATTCTAACAGTATCAAGAGTTGCAACCTCATCTGCAATTGAGTTTTCAAAAAACGGCTCAGACTTAGAGCTGATGATTTCCTGCGCCTTGGAATCTGCAGAGGAAGCCTTGGCAGACACAATTAATCTAAACCCCGTACTTGCAAAGGCGGGCGTAGTAGACGCAGGCGGAAAGGGATATGTATTTATATTAGAAGCCATGCTCTCTGCAATTGCCGGCAAGCTAATAGAAAGTAAGCTTGGCGGAAAAGTAAAAGAAGGCACACACTTCGATGTTTTTTCAAGCGAGGAAATCGAGTTTGCCTACGACACAGTTTTCATCGTCAGAAAAACAGGCAACACAGAGCTTTCTTCATTCAGAACCTACTTAGAGAGCATAGGCGACAGCCTTGTCATGAGCGAGGATGACAACATTTTCAAAGTACATGTGCACACAAACATCCCGGGCACAGTGCTACTCGAGGCTGCAAACTACGGCGTTTTGGAAAAAGCAGACATAGAAAACATGCGCACCCAGCACGATGAGCTTGTGGCGGGTAGGGCACACGAGGAGGAGGCAGTGTTTGCCCCTGCAACAAAGCCCTTTGGTGTTGTGGCTGTCTGTGCAGGCGAGGGTCTTGAGGGAATTTTCAGAGAGCTCGGAGTAGACACTGTTGTAACCGGCGGGCAGACTATGAACCCCTCCACAGCGGATATTTTGGCAGAGATAAACAAAACTCCGGCAGAAACAGTTTTTGTTTTGCCGAACAACAAGAATATAATCATGGCAGCAGACCAGTGCGTGCCGCTCACAGAGAAAAAAGTGGTCGTAGTGCCCAGCAAAACCGTGCCACAGGGCATTTCAGCTCTAATTTCCTTTGACGACAGCTGCACAGAGGAAGAAATAGTTGCAGCAATGCGCGAAGCTACCGAGTCTGTGCACACAGCCCTCATTACCTATGCGGCAAGAGACTCAGAGTTCGACGGTCACACAATTCACGCAGGTGAATATCTCATGCTCTTAGACGGCTCATTAATAGGCAGCTTCTCTAATATTGAAACTCTGTTTCGTGAGCTGTCTTGGTCTATTGACGAGCTTTCACCGGCGGTAATATCAATTTACTACGGTGAGGATACCTCGGAAGAAGAGGCACAAAAGGCAGGAGACTGGCTGGGCGAATGCTTCCCGGATGCAGAAATATCAATAGTAAACGGCGGGCAGCCTGTCTACCACTATATGATCTCAGTGGAATAAAAATCCCTGTAATAAAACTATAATGCGGTAGGCAATAGCCTTCCGCATTTAACATTGACGGTGGCGGTGCGTAATAAGTGACAGATAAGATAAGCGAAATAAAATTAAGGCAGCGCAAAATTGCAGTAGCGGGCAGAAACTCGCTTTCTGATGAAAACCGCAGGCTCTATTCCGAGCTAATATGCAATAAGCTTTCAGAGCTAAACGAAATTAAAGAGGCAAAAACAATACTCAGCTACAAAGCGATAGGCAGCGAAGTAGACTTATCCGAGTTTGATAAAATAATGCAATCTCTCGGCAAAATAGTAGCATATCCGCTCAGCGAAGAGGGCAATAAGATGACAGCTTTATTCCCAAAGCCGAAATCAAATTTTGTGCGCGGAAAATACGGAATATTAGCTCCACAAATAAAAGACTCAGAAATAATAAACCCTGAGGATATAGACATAGTAATAACTCCGCTCGTAGCCTTTGATGACGATAATAACAGGCTCGGGCACGGCTGCGGATACTACGACGCATATCTGCCTGCCTGCAAAAGGGCATATATAATAGGTGCTGCATTCACAGCCCAAAGACTTGGCAAAATAGCTATAGAGCCCCATGATATAAAGCTTCACAGAATCGTACATGAGTGACTTTAGTAAGCTGTCTAATTAAATATTAAGCCAAAACAGCGGCAATTATTCAGCATAATGAATAATTGCCGTAATTATTTGCATAAAATATAGTTATTATGAATAATATTTAATATTTATGCTTGACAGGTGAATATTATTCTGTTATCATCACCGCAATATTAATAATTTGCCAAAAAGGCGAAGGAGAGGTCAAAATGAAAAAGATTATTGCAATTATTTTAGTAGCAATCATGGTACTGGCACTTGCAGCCTGCGGAACTCCTGCAAAGCCCGCCGCAACAGAAGCACCCAAGGCGCCGGAATCGGCAGCCCCCTCGGCAGATGCCGCAAAACCGGCGGCGGTAAAAACAATAGTGGAAGGCGAACTGCACATGGCAACAAACGCTGCCTTCCCCCCGTATGAGATGATAAAAGACGGCGGCGGCTTTGAGGGAATCGATGTTGAAATCGCGACACTGATAGCCGAAAAACTGGGTCTAAAACTCGTAGTAGACGACATGGACTTCACTTCAGTTGTTCCGGCAGTCCAGACAGGCAAGAGCGACATTGCCATGGCAGGGCTCACAATCACAGAAACAAGGAAAGAAAATATTGACTTCACAGACTCCTATGCAACAGGCGTACAGGTAATAATTGTTAAAGACGGGTCGGATATCAAAACTGTTGATGATCTTGCAAACGCCAAGATGATAGGCACACAGGCAGGCACAACCGGATACTTATACTGCTCAGCATCTCCGGAAGACGGCGGCTACGGCGAAGATAAGGTTACAGCGTTTGACAACGGTGCAATAGCAATTCAGGCACTTTTAGACGGCAAGGTAGACTGCGTAGTAATCGACAACGAGCCTGCAAAGGCATTTGTAGCAGCTAACAAGGGCATATCAATTCTCGAGACAGAATTCACTGTTGAAGACTATGCCATTGGTGTCTCAAAGCAAAACACCGAGCTCAAAGATGCAATCAACGAGATTCTAAAAGAGCTCATAGCAGACGGCACAGTCAAAAAAATAGTTGATAAATATGTCACAGGCTGATATAAATAGTTAAGAAGTGAAAAAGGGCGGTAAAAACCATGCCGCCCTTTTTTATGTATTTAGTATAACGGGGGAAACAGGTTAGATATGCAGGAGTTTATAAGCGCATTCGGAGCTAAATTCTATAGCGCCTTTATAGACGGCAACAGATGGCAGCTCTATCTCGGCGGAATATGGGTAACAATCAAGCTCACGGCATTTGCAATGCTGATTGGATGTGTGCTGGGCGTATTAGTTGCCAGCGTACGCGCAACCTATGACTTAACAGAGCAAAACCGCAGAGGTTTTCTTTTAAGGCTGCTAAACGGAGCAGCAAAATTTTATATCACGGTAATCAGAGGCACGCCGCTTGTGGTGCAGCTGCTGATTATCTATTTTGTAATTTTCAGCAACACCAGAAACCAAATGGCAGTAGCCGTAATTGCCTTCGGAGTAAACTCCGGAGCCTATGTTGCAGAGATGGTTCGCGGAGGTATAATGTCTGTAGACAAGGGTCAAATGGAGGCAGGCAGGTCACTAGGGCTCAGCTACGGCACAACCATGCGCCTTATTATAATCCCGCAGGCTGTTAAAACAATACTGCCTGCACTCGGAAACGAGTTTATAGCCCTGCTCAAAGAGACCTCAATCGTGACCGTAATAGGGCTTCGAGACCTCACAAAGGCTGCAATGCTTGTCGGAGCTAAGACATATGACTACTTCCTGCCGTATATAGCCATTGCCCTCATATATCTTCTTATGGTAATAATTCTTACATGGCTATTGGGAAAACTTGAAAGGAGGCTTCGCAGCAGTGAGCGCTGATACAATAATAAAGGTAATTGATGTAAAAAAACACTACATGCAAGGCGAGATTAAAGCGCTTGACGGAGTTTCCACCGAAATAAAAAAAGGCGAGGTTGTTGTCGTTATAGGTCCGTCAGGCGGCGGCAAAAGCACATTTCTCCGCTGTCTCAATCTGCTGGAAGTTCCGACTTCCGGTCAGGTCTTGTTTAAAGGCACAGATATAACAAGCACAGACACAGACATAAATACCCACAGGCAAAAAATGGGCATGGTTTTCCAGCACTTTAATCTCTTTCCGCACAAAAGCGTAATAGAAAATCTGACTTTAGCTCCCGTGCAGCTAAAAAAATGCACACAAGAGGAAGCTAATAAAAAAGCCTTGTATTTTTTGGATAAGGTGGGGCTTGCAGACAGGGCAAACGAGTATCCGCAAAGGCTCTCAGGCGGGCAAAAACAGCGAGTTGCCATTGTAAGAGCTTTGTGTATGGATCCTGAGGTCATGCTCTTTGACGAGCCGACTTCAGCCTTAGACCCCGAAATGGTAGGAGAAGTCTTAGAAGTCATGCGGGATCTTGCAAAAGAGGGTATGACAATGGCGGTTGTCACACACGAAATGAACTTTGCAAAAGAGGTCGGCACAAGAGTGCTTTTCTTAGACAGCGGTAAGATAGAGGAGGAAGGCACGCCCGAGGAAGTTTTTAATAATCCAAAGTCAGCCAGGTTAAACGAATTTCTCTCAAAAGTGCTATAAACACAAGACAAAAAACAAAATTGCACGAGCAAAAAGCTCGTGCAATATATTTTGCAAACTAAACAGCTATAATAATTTCTCTCTTGCCTTTTCTATAAAAGGAAGAACTCTTTTCACACACTTTTCGGCACTGCGCGTCAAATAGCTTGTATGCCCCTCACCGGGCACAATGCAGACCTCACTGCCGGGAATAAGCCTTGCCATTTTTAGCGTGTGAATCCTGTGCACAATGTCAAATTGACCTGCCATAATCAGTGTTGGGGTTTTAACGGAAATTAGCTCTGCGGCACTAAGGTCAGGCTCATTAAGTATCATCTTGTACTTGGGATTTAGTGAGCCTAAGTGCAGTATTTTGATAAACGCTCTATATCGGCGTTTAAGCCCGGTAGGAGCGGCATTTGCACCACAAGCGACTAGAGCAGATAGTAGGTCCGGATAGGCAACTGCCAGCACAAGACCGATGATTCCGCCGTCACTGGAACCTAAAAGAGCAGGCTTTTTTAGATCTAATTTCACAATAAATTCGGCAATGTCTAAGGCCATGATTCTGTAGCCTAAGACATCGGATTTTTCACTTTTTCCGTGAGCCCTGCTATCAATCGAATAAACAGTAAAATGCTCACTAAATAATGAGGCAAGCTTAGATAAAAACCTGTGGTCAGTGCTGTTGCCGTGCAGCAAAATAAGAGGAGGTCCCGAGCCTTTTACCTCGTAATAAAGACGAATACCGTTAACATCAGCAAACATAATATTCACCCTAAAAAAGTATTTCTAAAAAAATGGTAGCACATGCCAATTAGCTTGTCAATCAGCCTGCATCAGCCAATAAGCAAAATAAAAATCTGCAATGCTCATATTAGCATTGCAGATTTAATAATATTATAAACTGTCTTAGTATTAAACTAAGCTGACTATACCTTAAAGTTAACCGAGGTGTCACCCTGCAAATCGCGGCCAAACTCGTAATCCTTGCCGGGCAGAATAGCGTTTAATGCAATACCGACAATAGAAGCCACAGCAAGTCCGCCCAGTGTAATGTTGAAGCTACCAACAGGGATTACAAGGTTTCCTGTGTAGCTTATGCCGATTGAAGTAACCAGAATCAAAGCGGCAATAATAACATTGCGGCTGTTTGTGAAGTCAACCTTATTTTCAACAACGTTTCTCACACCGACAGCGGCAATCATGCCGTACAGAACAAGGGAAACACCGCCGATGGTGGCTGCGGGCATGGCTTTAATTAAAGCGGAGAACTTAGGGCAGAACGAAAGCAGTATAGCAATAACAGCAGTAATTCTTATAACTCTGGGGTCATAGACCTTAGATAGAGCCAAAACGCCGGTGTTCTCACCGTAGGTTGTGTTTGCAGGTGCGCCGAACAGGGCTGCTAATGTTGTGGCAATACCGTCTCCGAGTAGTGTGCGGTGCAGACCGGGGGTTTCAAGGAAGTTTTTTCCGCAGGTGGAGGAGATTGCACACATATCACCGATGTGCTCAACCATTGTGGCAATGGACAGCGGCACAATAGTAACTGCAGCAGTTATTAATAGACCGACATCGGGCTTGTTTGCAAAGATAGAAAACACAGTGCTTTCCATCTTAAAGGGCAGACCAATCCAGGCAGCATCAGCAATGCCGGAAAAATCAACATTGTTTGTGAGGGCTGCAACGAGGTAGGAGCCGAAAACACCAATGAGAATCGGGATGATTTTAATCATACCGCGACCCCAGATATTACAAACAACAACGAGTACAATAGCAACGATTGCAATCCAGGGATTTGTTTTGCAGTTTGTTATAGCAGAGCCGGATAGCGAAAGACCGATGGCGATAATAATCGGACCTGTAACAATCGGGGGAAAGTAGCGCATAACCTTTTTAGTTCCGCTAACCTTGAAAACAGCGGCGATAATCGCATACATAAGTCCGGAAACAGCAACGCCAAAGCAGGCATAGGGCAGAAGCTCAGGCTCACCGTTAGGAGCAATAGCGAAGTATCCTGCCAAAAATGCGAATGACGAACCTAAGAAAGCGGGGACAATGCCGCGAGACAGCAGGTGGAAAATCAGTGTGCCGATACCTGCAAAGAGCAGTGTTGCGGAGACGGACAGACCTGTCAGTGTGGGTACTAAAACTGTTGCTCCGAACATCGCAAAAAGATGCTGGAAAGCAAGCAGCAGCATGCGGGGAGTTCCAAGCAGGCGCGCGTCTTCAATGGGTTCTTGACCGATGTCTTTTCTTTTCATTCAATTTACCTCTCTCTGTAGCAATTAATTGAAATATTTCAGAAGCGGAAAATCCGCGAACTGATAAATTTAGTCGAGCAAATATACTCCGTCTTCGCCGTCATATTTTATAAGGCGAACCTCAACCCGTTCAGAGTGTGAGGTGGGTATATTCTTGCCCACATAGTCTGCCCTTATAGGCAGATCCCTGTGACCCCTGTCAACCAAAACAGCCAGCTGAATTGAGCGTGGTCTGCCAAGCGAAAAAACAGCTTCAATTGCGGCTCTCACAGTTCTGCCGGTATAAAGCACATCATCAACCAGAATAACCTTTTTACCGACAATGGAAAAGGGAAGCTCAGCAGCTTTTACAACAGGGCTGTCGGAGATATGCGTAAGATCATCTCGGTAGTACTTAATATCAAGACTGCCGCAGGGTAAGGCTTTGCCCTCAATCGATTCAAGGTTAGCACAAAGAATCTCCGCAAGAGTCTCTCCGCGCCTTTTGATACCGACAAGGACAATATCAGAAGTGCCCTTGTTTTTTTCGTTTATTTCATGCGCAAGCCGCATAAGTGCGCGTTTAATAGCACACTCGTCCATGAGTTTTGCTTTAACAGACATAAGCACCTCTAAGACACAAAAAAATCTTGCCGCACGGCAAGACACACAAAGACAGGGGATAACCCCCAATTATGAGCGATTTGCCGGCATCACAGTACCAACTTAAAATGCAAACTGTTTTTTAGCCCGATGAGTATTATCTCATCTGAGTTTAAGAGATTATACAGTAAGAAGAAATATTTCGCAAGAGTAAAATGAATAAATTGTTAAGTAACTTAAAAAATAAAACAGTAAAAATTGCCCAAAACGAGACAAAACGGGAAACTTGGCAAATAGACTAAATAACTATTGCATTATAATACACATTGTGCTAATATTAATTGGCACAAATCGTAACCGGGTGTGGCGCAGATGGTAGCGTGCTTGAATGGGGTTCAAGAGGCCGCTGGTTCAAATCCAGTCACTCGGACCAAAATACAGGGCAGTTTTTAAACTGCCCTGTATTTTTTTGAAATGCCAACAGCACTTGTTTAATAGCTTAAATTAAATTGCATTTTGTATGAGTTTTGGTGTAAAATGTAAACCTAATATAATATAAGAAAAGATCATTTCTATAATTTGTTTTCAGCAATTTTTACCGGCTTTTGCCGGAAAGGAGATAAATATGCAAGGTAAAGCTAATTTCACTTACTCAGAGCACATTCATCCCAAAAGATTTCCTGTGCCCTCACCCGAGGCAATTGTAAAGGACGGAAAGTCTGTTTTCGGAGCCTTTGAAGGAGCAATTAAAAACCTCAACATAGACGAGGCAAAAAGACCTTTGGGAATACCTGTGCCGAGGTTTATTAATAATCTGCGAGTAAAAGAATGGGAGGCATACGAGGTCAGCTTTGACGAAGGCTTCCTCTGCGGAGCTATTTACGACTTAGGTCCTGCCGTTTTTAACATAATGATGTTTTACGATGCGAAAAATAAAAAAGTGTATGCAAATCAAATATTCGGTGCCCCGAGAAAGTGCGCCAAAAACTCGCTGATTAACAGCACAAACAGCCTCAAAACAGGTGACTTCAAAGCCACAATAGAAAACCACTTTGAAAACGGAACAGTTTTCATTAAATCAAGCTATGCTCCGAAAGATGAGAGCAAGATTCCCATGTCAGCTGATCTTTTGTTTAGAAACGAAGCTCCCGGGGGAGTTACAGTTATGCCTTTCGGGGAAAACAGACCCCTCTACACGCACAAGGGCTTTTTTAAAGCCGAGGGCACAATCAGCATAGGAGATCGAACTTTTGTTCTGAATGAGAACGCAACGGGCATAATAGATGACCACAAGGGCTACTATAATCTAAAAATGCACTACGACTGGGTGACATGCATGGGCGTAAAAGACGGTGTTGCCTTGGGCGTTAACCTCTGCAAGAATCAGGCAACAGACCCCGAAAAGTACTGTGAGAACATACTTTGGTATAACGGCAGCCTGCATCTTTTGCCTACGGTTGACTTTGAGCACCTGCCCGACGGCAACTGGCATGTCTACGATAAATACGGCGAAGTAGATTTAACATTCCATATCGACGACAGCTACAAGCTGAAAACTGAAGTGTTAATGGTAAAAGCCAACTACCATGCCCCCTTCGGAGTGGTAAAGGGATATGTAAAAGGTGCCGAAGGCAAAAAGATAAGCCTCGACGGGCTCTACGGCATGGGAGAGGATATCTGCTACCACAACATTTAATACACTTATAAAAATAAGTATAAAAAGAAAATAAGAAAAGTACAGCACTGCCGAATGAGCATTTTTTCGGCAGTGTTTTTAATATAGATTAATAGCAAAATACAATTAGAAAACGAATGGAAAAAAGAGCCTATATTTAAGCCGAAGCTTATAAGCTTTGAGTATTTATTGTATCTTCTACCTATTGAACGCTTTTCTGCTATGTGATAGAATTACATTAATTGCAGGGACATAGTTTAGAGCATTTTGCCGCAAGGAAAATTAAGCCGAAAACTCTTTTTCCCGGCCAAAAATAAAATATATGAAATGAGGTTTCTTCATGGAGAACAAGAAATCGTTAGCAACAGGAGTACTGCACGGTACTCATGACAAATTTTCTTTTGGAGCACTAACTCCTCCTATTGTACAGTCAGCAACATTTGTTTTCGACAGCAGTGAGCAGGGAGCAGCCAGATTCGCAGGAGCAGAAGACGGCTATATCTACACAAGAATAGGCAACCCTACAACAACAGTTCTCGAGAATAAAATGGCATACCTCGAAAACGGCGAAGCATGCCTTGCATTCGGCTCAGGTATGGGCGCAATTTCAAGCACCCTTGTAAGCCTGCTTTCAAATGGCGATCACCTGGTAGCAGATACAACTCTGTACGGCTGCACACTTACTTTAATGACAGAGCACCTTACCAGATTTGGTATCGAAGTTCAGTTTGTAGACATGACAGACTTAAACCAGCTCAAGGCAGCACTTAAAGATAATACTAAGGTAGTCTATTTCGAAACCCCCGCAAACCCGACAATGAAGGTAATAGACATAGAGGCAGTTTCAAAAATAGCACATGAAGCAGTGCCCGGCTGCAAGGTAGTAGTAGACAACACCTTCTGCTCACCCATGATAACAAGACCCTTAGAGCACGGTGCAGATGTAGTAGTGCACAGCGCAACAAAATACTTAAACGGTCACGGCGATGTTATTGCGGGAATTTGCGTTTCCGATGCAGACACAATAGCAAAGATAAAAGTAGCAGGTCTAAAAGATATAACAGGCTCGGTCTTAGACCCGTTTGCAGCTTATCTCATTCTAAGAGGACTAAAAACTCTCAAACTCCGCATGGATGCTCACAGCAAGAACGCAATGGAAGTTGCAAAGTTCTTGGAGGGCAGCGAGTTTGTAAAAGCAGTTTACTATCCCGGTCTTGAGTGCCACAGCGGACATGAAGTTGCAAAGAAACAGATGAGCCAGTTTTCCGGAGTTTTATCCTTCGAAGTAAAAAGCTATGAGCATGCTGTAAAAATAATGAACAATGTTAAGCTCTGCACATTAGCTGTCAGCCTCGGAGACTGCGAAACACTAATCCAGCACCCGGCATCAATGACCCACTCGGGCTACACAAAAGAAGAGCTCGAAGCCGCAGGATTTAGCGAAACCTTAATAAGACTCTCAGTCGGTCTGGAAGACCCCGCAGATATCATTGCGGACTTAGACGCTGCAATGCGCCTGTAAAATCTTAAGACTTAATAAATGCTATGAGTTGCATCAGAAATTGATGCAACTCATTTATGTTTCTCATGTGCAAATAAAAAATCCACCCTGTCGGGTGGCTTTTATTTGAAGAATGCTGATAATAATGACACGATGCACACCCCTACCGACAAATCGTTAGCGAGGGTTACCAATCGTTAGCGAAGGTACAAATCGTTAGCGAGGGTATAAAGGCGAAATTATCAACTAAACCCTTGACTTTTAAGCGTTTTTGAGCAATTCATATGAGTGGTCTTGTGAAGGAGGTCATGAACATGGATAAGAACGTCGCTGAAAAAGAGATGGATTATCAGTTAATAAAACTGTTATTGATTAATTTGCAAAGAGAAGGTTTGCTTAAAGCTGAAGAGGCTGAGGCAATCCGTAAAAAAGCACAGGCTGACCTTAAGCCCTTAATCGGTATTTTGGATTGAGGTCACGGAATGAAAAAGATAATACATAAAATCAAGGTCTATCCAAAAGTCGAAAAGCTATATGAACCATTTTACCAAAAACGCCGTGTGGCGATTTACGCCAGAGTTTCAACCAGCAGTGACGAGCAGTTAAATAGCATCGAGGCGCAAAGAGACTATTACATAAAATATGTGGAAGAACGCTCCGATTTAATCTTTGTGAAATTGTATGCTGATGTAGACACGCCTTATGGACAAAACGCCAAACGCCCGTGAATACCGAAGATCTCGGTGTTCACGGGCGTTTTTATTATACAGTCTCTACTAACATTACCAACCCAAATCGCATATGGACTTCTTTATTTCCCGCCTTTTTCTATAAGTCGTATCGGAAAGCATTCCAAATGTTCCCGATAACCGATAATAGGTGGTTCTGCTCATTCCACTTATTGTGGCAAGCGGTTTATCTCACAGAAATATTGATAGAACTCGTGAATGAGCGTCTCTTCTTCGGTGTCCTGGAATGCTTTCTTCATGGCAAGCAGGATCTGATGCATCGTGCTGTTTGGAAAGTATTTGAACACCGTGTTCCCCCAGCGTGGGAGGTGATCGCTGCAATCGAAATAATCCCAATACAGCATCGTGCTGTTTGGATTCAAACGCACTTTGTACTTATCGTGACATTCTACCATTCCGTCTTTGCACAAATCTCCCAAAAAACTATCCTTTACCATAAAGGCGCCCAAGATCCGGCGCTCTTTCTCTGAGGTATTGGGGGGGCATCCGGTCAACAGACAGGCGGAATTAGGCATCAGCTTGCTTGGAATACGCGGCTCTCCCTTAGAATTGCCGCTTAAATAGCATCCGGTCGATACAGCGCCAGATAAAAAAACTTCATCCAGGTCGTTCAGATCAATATTAAAGGCTGCTTGAGAGTTTGGCGTGATTTTCAAAGCGCAGAGTCTCTGGCGGCGCTCCTGTTCTTCCTGAAGCGCTTGTTTCCGTGCGGCCTCCGCCTCCAACCGCTTGTTGTATATTTTATAGATTTTATTTTGAGAAGACTTGTTTTTGAGGGTCAGAAAATTGGCAAAAGCATCTGGGTAGATGAATTTTTTATCTCCGTGGGGAAAAGAGACAGTAACGATATTGCTAGAGCAATCTGTTATGATCCCCTGTCCAAAGACTTTGTGTCCGACCGCTTTTCCGACTAACTGCATTTTATATTTCCTTTCCACAATAAAAAAGCGCTTTCCCCACCCGCACCAATGAGGTGCGCCAGCCCAAGCCCTTTTTAACGGTATAAAACTATGCGCTAAGATTCTCTTTGGGGCTTCTCCGCGGTGGATTGCGCTATGGCGCAATTTATACCGTAGGCATATTCATTTTGTCCCGAAAAGCACCATAACATTTTATTCGCTTTCGGTTTCGGACGCTTCATCATCGGTTTCAAGAGTTTCCACCGGTTTACGGGGATCGGCAATAGAAAGCACCATAGTATCAA
>JAAZCZ010000131.1 GCA_012513005.1 Oscillospiraceae bacterium
ATTCGCAGATATCCGATAGACATGAGCGAGCGCTTATAGACAATTTGACTTAGCACCAATATGACGACGAGGAAAATGCTGAGCGATACGACCAGCAAAATCGGCACCATTCCCCTGAAGAATAAGGTCATCTGCTCTCCCACCTCTTTCAGCTTATCAGCATTTACAGTTGTGAGCAGCATATTTTCTTCGAAAGAAAGCGGCTCATTGGAAAAAAGACCGTTGTAGTAATCCTGCGGCTTATCAATCAGTCTGTTTAGCGTTTGCCGATTTAGATAAAGACCCAAATTTGCCGCATAGTTGCTCTCTCCTGCTATTTTGAACTTATAGCTGCGACCGTAGTACAAATCCTGTAGCTTAATTTCGTCTCCCACATTGAGATTCATCTTTTTAAGCAAGCCTGCCGATGCATAGACTCTAAGAGAGCCTCGAGTCACCGGATAATTGGGGAAAAAGTGATTATCCTCATCATAAGCGAATAAATGCACAGAAAGATTTTTTCCGGAATTATTAGCTTTCGCCTGCGCCGTGTAGAAGGTAAATTTATCAGCGTTTTCCGAAACATTTTCTTTTAGCGAATCGCGCAAATGATATTCATACTTGGCAGGCAAGGTTGCGCCAAGAGTATTTGCGTAATTTTCAAGTATTGGCATAGTGGCAAAGCTAAACAGCAAAAGCAGATTTGCAAGTATAAGACCGATGAACATAAGCAGATACGGAGCCTTATTATTCAAGAAAATACGCAGACGGAAACGGGAAATAAAAGAATAATCAGGCAGCTTAGCGGCGGTTTTCTTGCCGTATTTTTTAATATCTCGGCGCAAAAATTGCAGGGGAGAAAAGCTGAGCTTCCGCCGTATCAGAACATAGTTGACTGCTAACACAAGTGTTATCGGTATTAGCGAGGTAACAATCAAGGCTGCAAGGTCAATCTCCGTTTTGAAGGGGAAAAGGCCGTAATTTTTGTAGTAAACCCTGAGAAAAAAGTCTTTTACAAAGGTGTAGCCGACAAGGCTTCCTAAAACTTCTGCCGTTAGCGTTACTAAAACAGGCAGACGCAAATAGTAATGAAGGAGTCTTTTTCTGCTGTATCCCTGAGACATGAGCGCACCGATAACAGGCGCCTCATCCTCGATTGTTGACTTAACAATGACTACGAATAAAAACGCCATAACAAATAAAATCAGCACGAGCAGAACATACATCATGGGCACATCACCGCCCATATCGTCTTTAAAATATGAAATGCCTGAGTTTAACTGACGAATCACACCGTCTGTAACTACATTCCCGCTTTTTAAGAGCTTCTCTGTTATTTCGGTAAACCTTTTAAGCGACTCTTTTTCAGACAGCTTTTCGCTTAAGATATAGCTGTATGTATAAGACAGAGCCTTTTCTCCCAGCTTATCAAAGCCCTCAGAGGTCATGACAGCGACACCGAAATTCAGATTGTTCATCATCATATCGCCTCGCTCCTTGAGCAAGGTGCTGTGATCCGGCAATGCTAATGAGCCCACAAGCCTGTATTTTTCGTTTCTCAAAACAAGATAGTCGCCGATTTTTAAATCATTATGCTCAATGAAGTTGCGGTTTAGGGCAATCTCATCTGCAGATATGGGCGCCCGCCCTTCAAAAAATGCAGGCAAGTTTATTTTGCTGCGGTTTATATAAACACGCAGAGACTTATCTGTCTTATACTGAACATCCTTGGAGAAATTTTCTGCATACAGCTTAGTATTCTGCGCAAAAACATCCTTGCCCGGCTCATTAAGCGGGTAAGCGAGGGTTATCTGCCCGTCTTCTGCAATGCCGTTTTTTAGGCTGTTGTTATACACGCTCAGAACTGATTTTTGTACAACGAAGAAGCCGGCGCTGATTGCAACGCTGCCAAAAATGATTACAAAAATAGAAAAATATCTAAGAAAGTTAGACCACAGCTCTCTTTTTATTCGTTTATTTAAAGGATTTTTCATGAACGCACCTACCTTGCTACCAATTTAGCAGCGCCGCCTCTTGTATTTTCGTATTTTTGTAGTTATCTTTGATGCCGCCGTTATGCAGCTTAATTACCCTGTGTGAAATGCCTGCAATAGCAGCATTGTGCGTAGCTATAATCATTGTAGTGTTATAGTCGCGATTGATTTTTTGCAATAA
>JAAZCZ010000132.1 GCA_012513005.1 Oscillospiraceae bacterium
GGATCCTTTGTCTCACTGTTGGTTTTGTCGCCACCACAACCAACTAGCAATGTAGCCATTAAAACAAATGTCAGAATAAGTATCAATGTTTTTTTCATAAATCTCCCTCCGATTCTATAGCTCCAATAAGCTATCTGATGATAGTTGCTAGGTTTTAATTATTAGCTCTCTTTTCTATAATATATGATATAAGTGTTTTGGTCAATCTTTTTTATTGGTTTTTGAAAACTCCGGCAGAAGCTCAGCTATATTAATCGCTCTCTCACACAACCAAGCCTACCGTTCGGTGCTTGGCGATTTAATTAAATCGAACATTACGCCTGTGTTCATAGTAATCTAGTGGACTGACTAACCCTCTTCGGGTTAATACGTCTTTTGAGATCGCTCTTGTGACACAGGTTTTTCTTGCTACAAAGTAGTACCTATCTCTGCGGTATGAGCTTATCTTGCTAGGTCTTTATTAATCCCCAGCTTCTGTAACCCCCACTGTCTTTTTGATGGTACTTTCCACATCTTCCAGATAATCATCCGGAGTCTGCTTCTAAGTTTTGAGTCTATTTCTCTGAGGACACTTTTCATGGAGCCTATTAGGAAGTAGTTTATAAACTTAATACTAATACAACTCCTTTATAGTAGTATATCTCAGTCGGTAAGTATATACAATTCATTTTGCGGGAATTTTTGTTTATATAAGACACCTGCAGAACGGCAAACATCCGCCATATGGCGGATGTTTGCTTTGCTATTCTGATTTTACTAAATTACTAAACTAAATCCCTAGACCTTCGCGTTTGGCTTTTATGTGCTCTAAGATTTTTTCTGCGGCTATCTGAGGATCGGGCTCAACATAGAATTTTCCGCCTGTTAATCCCTCTATATCCTCGGTTAGGACCTTTGCACACACGGGGCTGCCTAAGATGTTGGGCGGCATGCCTATATGCGTTAACAGTCCCATATCAACTGCCCATGTGCCGATTGAAAGTGCCTTTTCGTGGTTTAGCTCCGGTGCCGATGCTGCTACGGGAAGTGCAGGTACCGGGACATTCAGATAAGCTGCCAGCGCCGAAATTAAATCGCCTATTCTTGCGTTATCTACGCAGGAGCCCATATGTAAAACAGGCGGCAATGGACCCCCGAGTCCATTTGCCTCGCCCACTGCGCGCAGCACGGCTAGTAGCCCGGGACCTGCGTATTTTTCTGCGCCCTCGGGGCTCATTAGTCCGACTTTTCCGAGAGCGTGCGCAACGCAGCCCGTCACAACAACGAGCACATTATTTTTCACAAGCTCCATAGCCAGAGGTACTATTACGCTATCCTGCGGGAATCTGGGGTTGTTGCAGCCGACTATGCCGACAGCACCGTACACATTGCCTGCAACAATATTGTCTACTAAGGGTTTTAGCGGGTTATCTGCATCGAGCTTGGATAGTGCGCCGACTATTGCCTCGACTGAAAATCCGCCCCACATTTCTGCCTTATCTGAGGGTATCTCTACCTTGGCTGCCTGTCTTTGCTTGTATGCCTCTATGCCCATGCGGACTATCTTAGCAGCGTCTTCATCTGCCGATTCTGCGCGGAAATCAACATGCTCTGCCCCGGGGATTTTGCCGATTTCATGCGTTGTTACGAGTTTTGTGTGATAGCAGGCTGCCACCTGTGCAAGCGAGGGCATTATGCACTGCACATCAACAACCATGAGGTCAACAGCGCCTGTTATTATTGCAAGCTCCTGTGAGAGATAGTTGCCGGCACTTGCAACGCCCTGACGCATTAAAACCTCGTTGCCCGTGCAGCAGAGACCTGAAAGCTGTACTCCCGTAGCTCCTGCCGCTATTGCCTCGGATTCCAGTTTTCTTGCCCATTCAACAATTTTTTCTGATAAGAACGGCACATGTCCGTGTACAACTATGTTTACCTTGTCTTTTTTAAGTACGCCTAGGTTTGCCTCGGTTTTTACCGGTGTCGGGGTGCCGAACACTATATCCTGAACATCTGTACCGAGTTTCAGCCCGGAGTAGCAGTCTACAAGACCCATTTTAGCAGTTGCAAGCAGCAGGTTAACAGGGTCTGCATCGACTCCCATTGTTGTCTGATGCATTACACGGCGGATTTCTAAGTCCGGGTCGCGGGGCAAGATTCCCAGCTTTCTCCAAACCTCTAATCTCTCCTGCGGTACCATTTTTGAGAGATAGTCCATTGTCTCTTTTCCGGGTGCAAAGTCTGCAAACATTGCGCGGGCTACCTCTTTCGAAAGCTCGTATTTATCCTTGCCTTCTTTTGCTATTCCCAGCTTATCGGCAACTGCATGCAGCTTTGCTTCATCTTTAATATCGTATGGAATCTTTTTATCTGCTGCCATATCCAGCATTTCTACTGCCTCAAAAGCGTGGTCTACGTGCGTTGCCGCGCCACAGGCAACACTGCGCAGCAGATTGCGGGCTACTATTGTGTCTGCTGTGGCTCCGCAAATACCCTTTGAAGGCTCACCGAACGGGTTTATTCTACATGGTCCTGATAGGCAAATACGGCAGCAAACACCTAGTTCACCAAAACCGCACTGGGGCTGCTGTTTTTCGTATCTGTCCCAGACTGTTTCTACGCAGTCTCGACAGGCCTTTTCTATCATCTTTTTTGATGCTTCATCTATGGTCTTTTTGCTCATTTCCATCTCTTTTACCTCCTTATTATATTTCTTCTGTCATTTTTCTTCGGCACATGCTTCCGACAGGCGCAGTGCAGAAGTCGGGCAGGCTATAATGCAGGCAGGACCTTCTGCCCTTGTGCGACATAGGTCACACTTAAACGGAATGCCCTCATCATATAGCGGTGTTATTGCCCCAAAGCTGCAAGCTTCTGCGCAGATAAAGCAGCTTGTGCACTCCTCCATATTGCACCAAACAACTCCTGACTCCGGGTCTTTTTTCATTGCCCCGGTGGGACATGCCGTCACACATTCCGGATCTTCACAGTGAAGACATCTGTGTGCTATTAATTTTCCGTCTTCGTTCACTGCTATTCTGACAGCGGAGAGTGCTCTCTCTCCGCTTGTTGCGGCACCTAAAAATGTCCCTGACTTGCTGTGAATTGCGGCACAGGTGTTTTCACAGGTGTGACAGCCCAGGCATTTTTCGGAATCTAACAGAATTCTCATATTTTGCAAACCTCCATCCCTTATTATTTTTCATTTATCAGCATCTCTTCGATTAGAGCTTTCATGAGCTTCTCATTGTAATCTCCGAGATAGTCTCTTGTGCTTTTGCCGTCTCTGTCGGCATTTCTCAGGCTCTCTGACCATTTAATACAGCCAAATAGACTGTCTTTTGCCAGGTTTTTGCGAATAAATTCCTCTTCCTGCTTATTTTTTACTTTATTTCCCAGAAAAATGATATTAAAAAGCCCGAGCTCACGGCAAAGACTGAGTATTTTAAGACCGCAATCTATGCTCCGATGCCCGGGTTCACACACTATTATCATTTTGTCGACTCCGCTTGCCGTGCCGCGACCTAAATGCTCTATCCCCGCTTCCATATCCATGACGAGATCTTCGCTCCTGCCTAGCACAAGGTTATTAACAAGCGCTTTAACGAGCGTACTTTCCGGACATAGACAGCCCCCGCCGCCGCTTTTGACAGAGCCCATTGAGATTAGGTTTACTCCTCTCCATAAAAAGGAGTAGTTATCTGCAATGTCTGTCACCTCGGGAGACAAGGAAAATATCTGCCCAAAGCTGCCGGCTTTTGCCCCTGTGCGCTCTTCCACAAGTCCTGCCTGCTCCGCTATCGGCATAATTTTATTTTTCTCACGCGCCGGAATTCCGAGGCTGTCTGCCAAGTTTGCATCTGCATCGGCATCCACAGCCAAGACACTGCGCCCGAGCTCTGCCAGCATAATGGCAAGAGTGCCCGACACAGTTGAC
>JAAZCZ010000133.1 GCA_012513005.1 Oscillospiraceae bacterium
CTGCAGCTTTTCGTGGGCTTTTACTATTCCGCTGTACATGATGTCTTCCGGAATCTGCTCTGCCTCGGCTTCAATCATTACAATCTTCTTGCGTGTGGCGGCAATGGTGACATTCATCTGATTCTTTTCGCGCTCTTCCTTTGTGGGGTTAAAGAGATGCTTCTCTCCGTCCCAACCCAGAGAAATGCCTGCAATAGGTCCGTTCCATGGCACATCTGATATTGCCACTGCTGCCGATGCGCCTATCATTGCTGTTATCTCGGGTGAGCAGTCACGGTCAACGGAGAGCACCTCGCAGGAGATGACTACATCGTTGCGCAAATCGTCCGGGAAAAGCGGGCGCATGGGTCTGTCTATTAAACGGCTTGCCAGCACTGCAGGGAGTGAGGGTCTGCCTTCGCGGCGCATAAAGCTGCCCGGAATGCGGCCCACTGCGTAGAGCTTTTCGTTGAAGTCTACTGCCAAGGGGAAGTAGTCGATGCCCTCGCGGGGGCGGGCTGAGGCGGTTACGGTTACTAAAACCGTTGTTTCGCCGTAGGATGTTAAAATCGCTGCATTTGCAAGCTCTGCCATGCGACCTGTCTCCATTTTGAGGGGTCTGCCGCAGAAGTCGATTTCAAACACTCTTTTTTCTGTGAATTCCTTTTTTGTTACTTTCATATTTGCTCCTTTCATTCTCACGGAGCTATGTTTAGCACTTGAAGCTATACCCGCTTTGCCGGTGCAACTTCAAATACTAAATTCCCGCTCCGTGCGTAAAAAAACTCGTGGGGTTTATTAAATTAGCCCCACGAGAGATTAACCATCATTACCTTCAATAGCGCACGCTGCGCTTTGCGATTACTTACGGATACCTAGTTTTGCGATAATTGCTCTGTACCTCTCGATGTCTGTCTTTGTGAGGTAGTCGAGCAGACGGCGGCGCTTACCGACCATCTTGTACATGCCGTGACGGCTGTGGACATCCTTCGGATGCTGCTTTAAGTGCTCTGTGAGCTGACGAATACGCTCTGTGAGTATTGCAATCTGAACCTCGGGGGAGCCTGTGTCGCCCTCGTGGGTTGCATTTTCTAAAATTACCGACTGCTTTTTCTCTTTTGTGATCATCTGAATTATCCTTTCTGTCTTATATTATCTAACGGCCGAGCTATGGGGGGAAAGGGCCACCCATTGCCAAGCGCGCAGACTGCCAAGACACATTACCACATGCAGGGGCTATTGTCAAAAGAAAAATAATAATTTTTCGTGAACAATAAGATGAAAAATGAGAATATTTTTTGTTTATTATTCTTTTGTAAAATTTTTGCTATAAAATTGCAATGCATTGGGGCGTATGCTAATATTAATATGTGTAATTTTGCAAAGGAGGCAAGAATCGGCTTGAAAAAGAGATACCCTTTAATGCTCATTTCTCTGCTTTTAATATTAAGCCTACTATCAGGCTGCGGCTGTCTTGCCGTTGTGAATGTTGTCGGAGAAGATTTTAAGCTAAATACTCTGGCAGCTCCCGCTGCATCTGAAATATTGCCGGCTCCCGGAGCTGCACTTCTAAACTGCGCTGTTATTTATGACTCTGAGGTTTCTAAGCTCTCTGATGTTATGGTATATTCACGCCTTAGCCAGCCCACAGTGCTCGGTATGACAGTTACACCCTTGGATATTAGCCAAGACTACTCCCTAGATGGATTTAATATTATATATCTGCACGAAAGTGTTATAAAATCCTCTGCTGCCAAGGCTTTTTTGGAGAAAGCCGAGACATTTGTTTCAGCAGGCGGCGCTATGTTTGCTCCTAATGCTTTTTATGATTTTTTCCCAAAGAGCTTTTTAGGGGTTAGCGGCTTTGGAAGCTTCGGCAGCTTGCCCGAGGAAATCAGCACACCCGAGGCGGGAGCTGACCTTGATAGCTTGCAGAGAGTTTTGTCTGACTATCACAAGCTTTTAATAAATTATACTAATGTTGATGTAAAAAATATTGACCCGGGCATCGGAATTATTCCCGACACTGCTGTTTCCCTTGCTGTTTCGGGGAGTTTGGCACTTTCTTCTCTTAATAAATACGGCAAGGGCTATGTGCTTTTATCCTCTGCCCTGCTTCCGGATAGAAATGCCTGCGGTGGTTTGGGTTTGGAAAAGGGACAGACCGGGCTTGAATATTTTTCGGACACGAGCTTATCTTTTGCAAGGCTCTTTGAAAACGCCTTTGCGGAGTTTGTTTCTAAAAGGCTCTACGGGTTTTCTGTTTCCCGCGTTTACGGCAGCTTTGGCAGACCTTCTGTGAGTCTGCAAATGCCCATTTTTGACTTGGAGTCAATTAATGCGGGCAGGTTTTCCAAGTTTGCCGAGGCATGTATTAAAAACGACCTTGTGCCCTCTTATTCAATTTCTCGTAACTTTATTGTTAAGCCCGGAAAACACGAGACTGTCTCGTATATTTATGGAGATGGCTCACTCTCTTCGCTTAGGAGCACCGTTAAGGATACGCAATATTCCTCTGCTACTCATGTCATAAGCAATAATTCATGGCTGAATAGGGCAGCTAGCGGAAACTCTTCCTTTGCTTATTTTGGTCTTGGGCAGCTGCTTTCTGCCAGTCGGACAAAGGATTTTGTGCTGGGCAGTGAGGATGGCAAAATATTTTACTGCGCAGGGCTTAGTACTGTGCCCAGATACACGGTATCACTTCCCCAGCATCTGTCTGATCTTGAGGGAAATCCGCTTTCTGTTTCGGGTCCGTCTGCCCCTTTAATCTATGATGTTAATAAAGACGGGCAGCCCGACATTGTCTGCGGTGACGGCTTCGGCAAGGTTTTTTGGTTTGAGGGTAACGGCTCGCTTCGCTTTGCTCCGCGCGGTGTTCTTGTTAACAGCGGGATAAACGGCAGGGTCTTTCCCGATATGGGTGACTTAAACTCAGACGGTTACACCGATCTTATTTTGGGCTCAGACAAGGGCAAGCTCTTTGCGTTCTATGGCACAAAAGACGGTCTAGCCGGGGTGTCTCCCACTAAAATACCCCTCTTCGGAATTACAGGCTCTTGGCTTAGCCCCCGTATTGTTGACTTAGACGGCAACGGCAGAGCTGATATTGCAGTCGGAACTAAAGACGGGTATATTGCGAGAATTGTTTCCACAACAGATGGCAATTTTGCCGCCAGCGGGTATGTTGAGCTCACAGATAGAAATAAGTTCGGCAATTATAATGCCTTCTTCGGTGAATATGCCGTGCCGGTTTTTGCGGATATTAATGACGATAACAAGCTAGATTTAATATGCAGCGGTGTTGAGGGCAATTTGTCCTATAATATCGACAGCCCGTATCTTTCTAACAGCAATCCTATTTTGGAGAGCATTGCCCAGATTTATTCCTGGAGGTATTATATCGGTTTAAACTGCAATTTCGGAATGTATTCCTCCGAGGAAAGTGAGCGTGAGGCGATTTCCGCTTTGCTCGGTTCACTGCGCGGAAAGTACAATTACGAAGGCTCGCTCTTTGGTGTGAGCATGCAGGAGCGGTCTATTAACACTGAGGCTCCTGCCGGCAGTTTTTCTCCTCTAAGCACTGTGGGCGCTTCTTGGGCAACTGCTTATGCACCTGTTTCAAAAGACGGCAAGGCTTATGCTGAGGGAGTTTTTTCTCTGCCGTTTTATTTGGTCGGCAATAATGCAGAGCCCATACTGCTGCATAACGGTGCTGACAGGCTTTCTGCCAATAGTGAGCTTTCGCAGCTTTATGCTAAATATAATCTGCCTATTCCTATTTATTTGAGCCGTGATATGGCAAACTCATATGACGAGATTTCCACTGAGGTTCGTCTGTTCGCGGAGAATAATTTCTACACCGCAGTAAAGGAAAATCAGCTTATGCTGGCAACTGCTGCTGCCTGCAACACGCAGGTTAGCGCAAAGTCAGCTTCGGAAAGCTCTTTTGATGTGACTATCACAGCCTCAATGATTAATAACAGCGGAAGGCTGTATAGTGAGGATTATCAGAATTCTGCCGGCGCTGTTATAAGCTTGGGTGAGGCTTTAAAGGGTAAAAATTTAAGCGTTGATGCCGATGTTTGGTATGAAGGCAATAATGGGCAGATTTTTGTCGGTCTTAACAGACCAATAAGACTCTTTGAGTCGGAGGCTAAAAACACAAAGCCGCATGTAAGCGGGATTAGTCTGCCTGCGTTAATCACAAATACAGAGGGCGGAGTTAAAATAGCATTCAGGGCAGACGGGCTACTTAAAGTCTGGGTTAGCGGCGAGGCATACACATATGACGCCGGTTGGGAAACAGACAAAACGGCAGACGGCGTTTGCTTCACTAAGCAGGGTTCATCGGCTGAGCTGAATATTAATTTCGGACCAAAAGAATAGTTCCGCTTATCAGAATATAGTTTATTAACAGAGTGCCGGAAACCGACACTCTGTTTTGCTGTTGCCGAGATTTGCAATTTATGCCTCTTCCCTCGGGCTTTCGTTTTTATAGACATTTTCGCTCTGTTTGTGTATAATACTCTAATAAACCTTTATGGAGTTTGTAATGTTTTTTGAAGCTTTGCCCAAGTTTATACTGCCGTTTTCGGCTATGGCATTTGTTATTTACATTGCCTTTCGCTGGCTGCCTATTTTTGAGGAAACGCACCTTCCCGAAGGCTCAGATTCAGCTGCAAAGCCGTTTAGCTTTAGAGTTTCCCCTGTTAAAATAACAAAAAAAGACCTGCTCGCGATGCTTATACTGACACTTGTCTACGGCTTTGTTGCGTTTTTCGGGCTGGGCGACAGGCAGGCTCCCGAAAGCCGCTATGAGTTTTTAAACGCGGGCGACGAGGCGATAATTGAGCTTAAAAATAAAACCGAAATCGGCAACATAGTCTTTTTCAGTGGTCTGCACACCGGAGAATATAAGATAATGCTTTCCGAAGACGGCAGCAGCTACACCGAGGCAGGCAAGATTTCTCAGGGCTATGCCGATCTCTTTAAGTGGAAAAACGCTGAGCTTTTGCCGGAGGCGCCGAGGCAAGCTCGGTTTATTAAGCTTGTTGCGGGCGCAAGGCTCTCTATGGGCGAAATACTTATTAAAGATAAAGACGGCAATATTTTAGATAAAACGGATTTTAAATATTCACCGCAGATTGAGGCTCTTTTTGACGAGCAGGCGCTCTTGCCTAAGAACTTCTCTTTTTTGAACAGCACTTATTTTGACGAAATATATCACGCAAGAACTGCACTTGAACATATTGACAAGGTAAATCCCTACGAGACAACTCACCCGCCGCTGGGCAAGGTTATTATTGGCTTTGGGATTAAGCTCTTCGGTATGAATCCCTTTGGTTGGCGGTTTTCCGGCACTGTTATCGGGATACTAATGGTGCCTGCTGTTTATTTGCTCATTAAGCTGCTGACGGCAAGCTCTCTTATTTCTGTTTGTGGCACGCTGTTTTTCTCGTTTGACTTTATGCACTATGTTCAAACCAGAATTGCAACTATTGACTCATATTCCGTTTTCTTTATTATACTTATGTATCTTTTCATGTGGCTCTATGTGTCGGGCGGGCGTCTGCGCTATCTTGCGCTATCAGGTCTTGCCTTTGGGCTGGGGGCTGCCAGCAAGTGGACCTGTTTTTATGCGGGGGGCGGGCTTGCCGTTATTTGGCTTATGAGCCACATTAGCCGCAGGCACGAGGAAGATGCTTTTAGGAGCTTTATAATAAACAGCCTGCAATGCGTCTTGTTTTTTATTATAGTTCCTGCCGCTGTGTATTACTTAAGCTACATACCCTACGGGCAGGCAGCGGGGCTAAAAGGTCCCGGCATGCTGTTTTCTAAGCAGTATTTGGACATTGTTATAAAAAATCAGGTTTCAATGTTTTCATATCACTCTGATTTGGTTGCCACGCACCCGTATTCTTCGCGCTGGTATGAGTGGATTGCAAATTCAAGACCAATACTCTATTATCTTGAAGCATCGAGAGGCACACACAAGGCTGCCTTTGCCGCATTTTTAAATCCCATTGTCTGTTGGGGCGGCTTTTTCGCTATGATTGGCTGCTTTTTGCTGACTGTTAAAAACAAAAGCCCGCAGTGTCTTTTTGTGATTATCGGATATCTTGCCCAGCTTCTGCCTTGGGTTTTAGTTTCAAGAATCACCTTTGCGTATCACTATTTCCCATCTATGCCTTTTCTCTGCCTTGCCCTCTGCCTTATGTTCTCTGAGCTTAAAAGTGCAAGACCGGAAAATTACAAAAAACCGCTTTTTGCCTTTACAGCTGTTTGCGTGCTTTTGTTCTTCGCCTTTTACCCGGTGCTTTCCGGGATTTATGCCCCCACTACTTACACGAGCAATTTCCTTAAGTGGTTCCCCGGCTGGCCGTTTTGAAATGAGGTTATTATATGTTTTTAGCTGACTATCATGTCCACAGCTCCTGCTCCTTTGATGCAAAAAACCGCATGTTTGAGATGGCGGCTGCCGCATCTCGCAGGGGTATTTCCGAGCTGTGCTTTACAGACCACGCAGATATTGGCGTGCCTGAAACACTGCAAATCGGACCTATAGATTTTTCTCTTCCCGGTAATCAGGCACATCAGTATATTGAGGCAATGGAAAAAGCCCCTGAGGGTATTTTTATGACCTTGGGGCTTGAGCTCGGTGCGCCTAACCACATGCCGGAGGTGGGCAAGCGGATATTCTTTATGCCGGAGTATGATTTCATCTTGGGCGCTCTGCATAATTTGAGGGGCAAGCCTGATTTTTATGAAATCCGCTACCGCAGCGAGGAGCACTGCTTAGAGCTTTATGATGCTTATCTTGATGAGCTTATCGAGATTGCCGAGCTCGGCTGTTTTGATGTTATGGCGCATATCGGCTACTGTGTGCGATATATGAGAAAATATGGTTTTGATATTAATATTACTTACGACAGATTCGGCGATAAGCTCGATTATCTGCTGCGTACAATTATTGACGCCGGCAAGGGTATTGAGCTTAACACCGCTGATTTAGTTCCCGGAGGCAGGCAAAATCCTCTTCTTGCTCCTTTGCCCACAGTTGAGATATTAAACAGATATAAAGAGCTGGGCGGAGATATAATCACTGTCGGCAGCGACGCTCATAATGTTAATACAGTGGGTATCGGCATTGCCGAGGGCTATGAGCTTTTGCGTGATATCGGTTTTTCCTATGTCACACTCTACAAAAGGCACAAGCCGGAGTTTAAGAGAATATAATAATAAAACGGAGATGAAGTCATGATAGCAATTGGTTCTGATCACGGCGGATTTAAGCTAAAAGCTGAGGTTATGGCACACTTAGATTCACTTGGAGTAGAATACAGAGATTTTGGAGCTAAAAGCTCTCTGAGCAGTGACTACGCAGACTACGCAGAGGCTGTCGGAAAAGCTGTTGCAAGCGGAGAGTGTGAAGCCGGAATCTTAATCTGCGGCACCGGCATCGGCATTTCCATTGCCGCTAACAAGGTTCGCGGTGTGCGTTGCGCACTCTGCAACGACTGCTTTTCTGCCGAAATGAGCAGAAGACACAATAACGCCAACATCTTAGCTCTCGGCGAGAGGGTTTTGGGAGTGGGTCTTGCTCTTAGAATTGTTGATATTTTTATTTCAACCGGCTTTGACGGCGGTAGGCACGAAAGACGCGTAAATAAAGTCATGGCACTGGAGCAGTAGAGAAAATTATTTCTGCCCGCTTATTAAATAGCTATTATTACCGCAATTATTCGGAGGAATTATGAGATCTGACCAGCAGGTATATTATAAAGGAAAACGAAAGAGGCTCAATGTGCTTGCCATTGTTGCGTTTTCTATTGCCTTATTAATACTTGTGTTGCTGCTTAGCTTTTACAGCTTGCAGAAATACATTGTCTACGGACACGACGGGGTGAAGCTTGAGCTTCCGATATTAAAGCAGGAAACTCATGTAGATGCCTCGGGTGAGGTCACAGAGTTTGCGCCTGTTGACGCTGAGCTGAGTGTTAAGGAACCCAATTATGCAGAAATACCTGCCGTTGCGGGTGAAAATCTCGCACCGCTTAAGGTTTTATATGTTCCGGCTGAGTTTATGACAACGGAAGGGCTTGAAAAGTATAAGTCAATTATGCCCATGTATGGGGCTACGGGGCTAATTTTAGATGTTAAACCGAATAGCGGATATCTGTTTTGGCAGTCTAATTGCGCTGTTGCAACCGGATTTCTTACAAACGGCTCCGGGGATTTGGCAGCTATTGTTAAATCCCTTAAGGATGAAGGTATATATGTAGGCGCCAGACTAAGCTGCTGCTTAGACAGCAGGCTTGCCGATATGGCGCCCTCAACTGTGCTTCGCACAGCAGGCGGCGGGCTTCTTACTAACGCTGAGGGTATGTGGCTTGACCCGTATAACTCCACTGTGCGCACCTATATTATTGAGCTTTGCGAGGAGCTTGCTAAATTTGGTGTCGATGAGGTTTTCTTAGACAATGTTCGAATACCCGTTACTGATACCGGAGTCGGATACACTGTTTCTCTGAGCTTTCAGCCGACACCCAAGTCTGCCGTTTGCAGCTTTGCACTCTATGTGACTCGGGCTTTAAAAAACAGCGGGCTTAAAATCTCTGCTATTTTATCCGAGGAGACCCTGCACACATCAAATGCCGATGTCACCGGTCAATACACCCCGCTTTTCGGCAAGGTCTTTGACAGGCTTACCTGCCCCGCTAACTCTGCCTGGCAGTATAACTTTGACAGAGATAATCTAAGTGCGAGCTTTGAAAAGGGCAACGTAGCAGACAGATACCCGGCGCTCATGAACTTTTATCCCCCGGAGGCAAGCTCTTGGATAATCCTTGTGCCGGAAGCGCTGACAAATCCTCCGAAAACTTGATATCAAAAATATTTACCCCTTGATGCAGCTATTAATCCTGCTTCAAGGGGTTTTTTATTTTGAATTAAATTTATTATTCTGCCTTGCCCCAGCCTTCTAAGGGCAGGCTTTTTATTGCTCCCATTATCTTTGATTTTAGGTCGGGATATATTAGCTTTGCGTTTTCTATTTGCTCTTTTATCTCGGCTCTTTTTGATGCCCCATCCTCACTGCAGGTAGACCGAACGACGGGCAGGTTAAGCTCGGAAACCAAGCTAATAATCTGCTCCTCACTCACATAGAGCATCGGTCTTATCTGCGTTACATCGGCACGGCTCATGTATGTAACCGGCTTAAAGCAGTTTATTCTGCCCTCTAATAAAAGCGACATGAAAAATGTTTCGACTACATCATCTGTGTGGTGCCCTAATGCCAGCTTGTTGCAGCCAAAATCCTTCATTGAATCGTTTAGAGCCCCACGGCGCATTTTTGAGCAGAGTGAGCAGGGCTGTTTTTCCTGCCTGATGTCAAATACTATCTCTTTAATGTCTGTTTTTAGTATTGTGTATGGCACGTTGCGCTGCCTGCAATAATCTGCAACAGGCGAAAAATCCATGCCGGAAAAGCCCATATCCACAGTTAGAGCAATTAGTTCAAAGTTTGAAGGATGAAACCTTTGCAGGTTAATGAGTGCTGCCAGCATTGCCATGCTGTCTTTTCCTCCAGAGATGCCGACAGCCACCCTGTCGCCCTCTTTTAGCATCTCGTAATCGTCTACACATCTTCGTATATAGCCTGTAAATTTGTTTAGCAGCATGGTAAAGCGCCTTTCCGTAATCTGAAATTGAAAGTGAGTATTCGGTAGTATTATGGAGATAAATGGCGTATTTGAGAGTTTATATAGGCGTAATCTAAATTCTTGTTGACAGCATCTAAAAGCTGTGATATAAAAATTAGGCACATCGGAATGATTTTCCTTAGTGCTCCGTGCCGTTTAGATTTTATATGGCACGGCAATATTTTGTCAAAAGATTTTATTTAGATGGAGGCAATTAAATGTCCACGACAATGTTAACACCCCAGACAGTCGAGCGCAAGTGGATCATTCTTGACGCAGCCGGCAAACCGCTGGGAAAGACTGCCGCAATGGCAGCTAACCTGCTTCGCGGCAAGAACAAGGTAGACTATACACCGCATGTTGACTGCGGAGATTATGTAATAGTTATCAATGCGGAAAAGGCTGTTTTAACAGGCAAAAAGCTTGAGCAGAAATTCTATCGTACCCACTCCGGATATCCCGGCGGTCTTAAGGAGACCCGTTATGACCGTTTAATGAGCAAGAAACCCGAGCTCGCTATGAAACTGGCAGTAAGAGGCATGCTTCAGAAGAACAGGATTGCTTCTGCCCAGCTGACAAGGCTCCGTGTTTTCCGCGGACCCGAGCACAGCCACGAAGCTCAGAAGCCGCAGCCCTGCGAGCTATAAGGAGGAAATAACACAATGGCCACATATAAAAGCAAAAGAGACTACATGTACGGCACAGGACGCAGAAAATCCTCTGTTGCAAGAGTTCATCTCTTCCCCGGCGGCAGCGGCAGCATCAAGATTAACGGCCGTGACATAGATGATTATTTTGGTCTTGAGACCTTAAAGCTGATTGTTCGTCAGCCCCTAGTAACAACCTCCACTGTCGACAAAGTTGACATTGAGGCAACTGTTGCAGGCGGCGGCGTCACCGGTCAGGCAGGCGCTATTCGTCACGGTATTTCCCGTGCACTTTTAGCAGTTGACGAGAGCTTCCGCGCCCCCTTGAAGGCTGCCGGATTCTTAACCCGTGACCCACGTATGAAGGAGCGTAAAAAGTACGGCCTCAAAGCCGCTCGTCGCGCACCTCAGTTCTCCAAGAGATAATCTTTCGATTTATCATAACAGATACAGAACACGCACCTGCCACATGGCATGTGCGTGTTTTTTTGTTATTTTACTGAACTTAATTATACTATAGGCAAAATTTAAGCTGCTTTTTCTGCCTGATGCTAAATAGACTGCGCAAAAGAACACTTAGCTTTCATTACTCAACGTCGTGCACTTTTTCTCCGCTTTTGTCTTTGAATGTATACACAATGAAGCCGTCATAATAGAGGTTTCCATCCTCGCCTTCTCCGAGGCAGCTGGGTGCATAGTCAGATGATTCCGGCTGACCTATGGCTTTGTAGAGTTCGCTCACGGGTTTACCGATATAGCTTTTTGCAATTTCAAGCTCTTCTGTGCTTTTATTTGATTGTTCTGTGGCACCGGGCTCGGGCGAGGTGGCTTCTGTTTCGGCAGAAGGCTCTTTTGTGTTTGCTGAATTTTCATTCGGTTTTACTGCATTGGCTGTTCCGCATGCACAAAGCAGAAGCTGCAGCAAGATAATAATCAGAATTACGGCTCTTTTCATACAGATATTTCCTCTCTATTCATGGCTTTATTACTATTTATTATTAATTTTAATCAAAGCTAAGGCTGTTTGCCTGCCATACACCGTTTTGTGAAGAAAGCACATAATCAGGCATAAGATTATCCGGAACAAAGGCTGCAAAGCCTCCGTTTTCCTGCAAAAACGCCTCAAAGCAGCTATCTCCGCAAATAATAAACACGCGGCTATCGTCATCAGCCTTTGGCAAAAATCCGGTCAAAAGCATGTATCCGCTCGGGCTTTTGCTGCTTTTGTCTAAAACCGCAGACACTTTTTCATTATTTAATATATACTCTGCTGCCTGCACTGCAGGTGCCGGCATAATCGGAACATTCTGCGCCAGATATATGAGATTTCGCTCTACTATCTCCAGCAGAACAAAGTCTGTTTTTAATTTTCCGCCTCTGCCAAATCAAAGCTGAGCGAGCGTGAAAACCGCGCTGATGCGAAGCTGTCGGCAAGGTAAGGGTATAGCTGATTTCCAAACGAATCTCTAAAGACAAGCAAATTTCCTACATCGCTTCCAAGCGTGTTTATCGTTAAACTGTCAGGCTTTCTTCCGCCGCTGCCATAGGTAAAGCTGAGCTTATCTCCAAATACCGGTGCAAGCTCGTCATCGCTTAAGCTCGGATAAAGCATGGTAAACAGGTCTCCTTGATGCTGTGCAGTCTCGGAAAAATCGCCGCTATGATATTCTGTGTTTTTCCCGAATTTGCTGTTTATCAGGTCAGCTGCCAAGGCTGCGCCTTTTTCACTCCAGTGCGAGTCATGAGCGAAATACAAAACTTCATCCTGCTCTTTAAATACAGTAAACAAATCTAAATACGGAACATTTTGTTCTCTTAGTTTTGAAAACAGCCTTTGGGAATCATGTGTCTCAGAAACACTGCCGTAGTTTGGCATGTTATCACCATATACCGAATTCTTATTCGGCGCTACAACAAAGAGAAAATCCATGCCCAAAAAACGGCAATAATCATTGATAAGCCTAAGGTTAGTTGCCACAGAAAAAATCTCGCGGTCTGTCATGCTGTTAGCACCGGTATAGTCATCCAGCGTTGCAGAATAATAGAGCCAGCCGTTTTTCCCAAGAATAACCCCGTCTTCAGCTGAGGTATTAAAGACGCTTGCCACGAGCTTGTTTCGTAAGCTTATCAGCTCCCTGCGCAAAAAGAAACTATCGAAGACATAGTCAGACAAGCATATGAAATAGTCCGTATTAAGGCTTTTTTCTGCAGAGAAGAGCCGCGGCTTTTCAGTTTTTATCTCGTTGGCTCCGCCGTTACCTTGCCCGAATATCAGCATGCCGACAGTAGGCACAAGGCATATAAGCAGAAACAGAAGAAGCAGTGGCGAATAAGTCTCTTTTTTTCTCATCCCTCACACCTCAAAACTGCGAATAAATAAACGGAGCAAAGCCGCCGGCAGCAATCTGCAAAATGCAAACTAAAAGCAGCAGCAGGCAAGCTGCGTTATATGTTCGCTCGACCCAAGGAAGCATTGCCTTGTTTTTGTATAGCTTTTTTTCTGCAGCAGCACGCAGTGACGGAGCAGAAAACGCTATGCCGATTAAAAGCAGGAAAATGAAAAGTGGTGTTAAGACAGTCGCAAGCACTGCCGTGCCGGATGGCTCTGCAAAAAATCCCAAAAACATAGCACGAACTATACTAAGACCCGAATCTAAACTACTCGCTCTGAAAAACACAAAGCCGATAATGACTATAAGCAATATTAAACTGCTTCTGAAAACAGCTTTTGAGAAAAACAAATATAAGCTCGTGTCGTATTTCGTCGGGCTTTATTTTTGGGCAGCTTTATGTTATGCTTTTTTTACTGCTACGGAGGTAAATATTATGAAATTTAAAATGATACATGAAAACTATAATGTCTTTGATTTAGACCGCTCGCTCAAGTTTTATGCAGAGGCTCTGGGACTATTGGAGAAGCGGCGCAAGACTGCCGCAGACGGGTCTTACATCATTGTCTATTTGGGCAATGAAGAGTCTGAGTTTGAGCTTGAGCTCACCTGGATGCGCGATTTTGACCGCCCCTATGACTTGGGTGACTGCGAGTTTCATTTGGCATTTAGGACAGACAATTTTGACGCCGCCCACAAAAAGCACGAGGAGATGGGCTGTATCTGCTTTGAAAACCCCGATATGGGAATCTATTTCATTGAGGATCCCGACGGATACTGGCTTGAAGTCGTGCCTGTGCGCTAGCTGATTTGGAGTATTGGTCATGAGAAAAATTGAACTCTTTGATACTACGGAGAGACCGAGGCTGCATGTGGGGCTTAGAATGGTTAAAACCGTTTTGGCTGTGTATTTGAGCGCTATGCTGGTTTGGTTTGCCCTGGGCGGCACTCGCACCCCGTTTTTTGCCATGATTGCAGCCCTGCTATGTGTCCAACCGACACGCACAAAGAGCCTGTTTTTTGCCTTTAACCGTACTATCGGCACAATACTTGGCGGCATATGCGGAGCTTTGTGCCTTTATGCAGCGCAGCTTTTGGAAATCACCTCAATTATTCCGCTTTATTATCTCTTTATTTGCATTGTGCTTATTCCTATTATTCACATCACACTGCTTATTCGAAAGCCCACTGTTTCTGCCTTTGCCTGTATTGTTTTTCTCAGTGTAACAGTAGTGCAGATGCAGAGCACAGACCCCTTTATTTACGCTCTGTATAGGTCGCTTGAAACCCTGAGCGGTGTTTTGGTAGCCCTTGTAATAAACTGGTTTTTGCCGTCTGCGGAAGCAGAGGCGGCAGAGAGTTGCCCCGTGCCTGAAGATAGCGGAAATAAGAAATCTTAGCCTATTATTGCGGAGGTTACTTTGACTACAGAGACATTTGAGCCAATTAAATACAAAGCAAATTTTTTGCTGCGCCGCCGATATCTCCGGCAGGCGAGGTATCCGTTTAATATTATGTATAACTGCATTGCCTCACTCGGCATCGCAGTATATGCTTATTATAGTTACAAGTACTTAAAAACGGTGAGTGCCGAGGATTTGGGGTCGTTTGTATTCTGGGCAGGTCAAATATTTCTTGCCTTTTTGTTCATTGCTATCTTTTTGGGCGCAATTTTCGGTATTCGCTATTACCACAGAGACAGAAATATTATGTACAGGAACTTTGAGCGCTTTACGCTGAAAAGGAAAAAACTTGAGGTAGATTATTATAAGCTGACGGGGCAAATTAATACAGCGTGTCAAATTATCAGATACGGTCATATTACAGCGCTGACCCTGCTAACGGACGAGCAAAGCGGGCTTAAAGTTCTCCGCATTGATGCCTCTTCTGTGCTGCTTAAAACCACAGGATACAAAGAAGATGGCACAAACACCGAGATATTATTAAAAAGCCCGACACAGGCGCGGTATTTCCCGCTTTATTACACAAGGGCTGACGAAATAATTCGTTTTCTTGTAAATAAGACCGGGCTGCCGCTGGGTAGCGGCACTGTTGCATTAAATAAGCTCAAAGAATCAAAGATTAAATAAATATAAGAAGTCAAACTGCAATACTCCATAGCTTGGGTGTTTCCTATTATTGCTGCAGCTTTGGCTTCTTTTTCTATCCCTATACTTTGAAACAGCAATTTATGCTGTTATAATATATAAAGCACTAAAAATCGAGGTGGGCTTTTTGCTTAAACTGATTATCGGAAAAGCAGGCACGGGAAAAACTCGTGCCGTCATAGACGAGATTGCAAAATCGGTATCCGATGGCAAGGGAGATAATTATCTCATTGTGCCTGAGCAATACAGCTATGAGGCTGAAAGAGAGCTACTCATTGCAGCAGGCGACAGCCTGAGCCTTTATGCCGAGGTTTTAAGCTTCACGGGGCTTGCAAGAAAACTCGAAGACATCTGCGGCAGAGGCAGCCGTGTATTATTAGACGGAGCCGGCAGGCTGCTTAGCATGGCATATGCAGCAGGCAGCCTAGGCAGTCAGGTGGGAGCTTTAAGGGAAATAAAAAGCTCTGCGCAGATGCAGAAAAGTACGCTTGGGATAGTAAGCGAACTTAAGACAGCGGGGGTAACATACGAGGAGCTAGCGGATATTGCAGCCCGGCTGAATGACAGCGAAAACCCGGAATATAACCCTATACTGTCGGATAAGCTCTCTGACCTTGCTGTTTTGTATGCAGCTTATGATGCGCTTATTGAAAAAGAAGGCAAGTTAGACCCGTCTGACAGGCTTTCTATCCTGCTGCAAAATATTAAAACAGGTGTTTTCGGCACCGAAGCACGCTTTTATTTTGACGGTTTTGTGGACTTTACCGGATTGCAAATGCAGATAATATCCGAGCTTCTCACAATTGCCGAGAGTGTTACTGTCTGCCTTACCTTAGACGCTGTAAACGAGGGCCGTGATGTCTTTATACCTGCCGGAACTGCTGCCTTGCATCTGCTGGACATAGCCAAGGAAAAAAACATTCCTGCTGAGTGTGAGAAAGCAGACGCTGAGCAGGAGGATAGTCTGCCCATTGCTTACTTGTGCGAGCATCTATTTGACTTTTCTTCTGCCGACCCTTCTGCTGTTAATACACAGCTTGCAGACAAAAGCGTTTTTCTTTATTCTGCCGCTACTAAAAACGAGGAGTGCGAATTTGCAGCAGCCTTAGCCTTGCAGCATGTAAAAGCCGGCTGCAGATGGAGTGACATTGCTGTTGCTGTCAGAAATTTTGAAGATTACAGGCTATCTTTAGAAGCTGCTTTTTCTTACTACGGCGTGCCGTTATATCTTGCACGAAAATCTGAAATGCGTGATAAGCCTCTGCCGTTTATTATTTCATCCGCTTATGAAATCCCCGACATGCAGTTTGCCGCAGATGCAGTGTTTCCCTACCTGCGCACAGGGCTTTGCGGGCTTAGCCCGGAAGAATGCGACCTGCTTGAAAACTATGTTATAACTTGGGAGCCCGACGCTTTTTCTTGGGCTTTGGACAGAACATGGAAAATGCACCCGAGAGGCTACGGAAACAGCATAAAAGAGGCTGATGCTCTAGAGCTTAAGCTTATTAACGAGCTTAAAAACCGAGCTGCTGCCCCGCTTTTTGACCTCTATGAGAAATCTCAAAAAGCCAAAACTGCAAGAAAGCAGGCAGATGCGCTTCTTGAATTTTTAGATGATATAAATATCGCCGAGGAATTTAGCAATAAAACAGCTAAGCTAATTTCAGAAGGCAGAGCTTCCGAGGCTTTTGAGTATTCGCAGCTTTGGGATATGACAATGTCTGCTTTGTCTCAGTTTGTTCTTCTTTTCGGTGACACCGAGATAGACCGGGCTAAATTTTCTGAGCTTATTATTCTAGCCTTGTCCGAATATACGGTTGGCACAGTGCCTGTGTCACTTGACATGGTCTCTGCCGGTGACTTTGACCGCATGCGAAAGCGGCATATTAAGCATCTTATTATTCTCGGTGCATCAGACGAAAGGCTGCCGGCTCCTGCTGCTGACTCAGGTTTGCTCAGCATAGATGACAGGGAAATGCTGGTTTCTTCCGGTCTTGCCATTTCTGCCGGAGAGGCTGAAATTTGGCGTGAATTTGCCCTTATTTACAACACTGTTTCGCTGCCCTCAGACACGCTTACCATTGTATCTCCCCTCTTTGACTCCGGCGGTAAGGCTGCCAGACCCTCTATTCTGCACCGCAGGGCAGAAGATCTTCTCGGGGTAAAAAACAGATACATAAGCTCTAAAGCTTCTAAGCTCCAGTCGTTAAAACCCGCGTTGGAGCTTGTATCCGCTGCAATAAAGGGTGCAGAAAGCAGCGAATCCTTGGCAGCTTATAACTATTTTAGCGAGAATGACCCCGAGGTCATAAAGAGGCTTAGAACCGTAAGTCTTCAAAAGGCAGACAGGCTTGACAGCGAAGCTGTGAGCCTTCTTTACGGGAGAAACCTAAAGCTCTCCCCCTCTGCCGCTGATCGGTATTCAGAGTGCAAGTATAAGCACTTTTTCTCCTATGGGCTAAGAGCATATCTTAGAAAAGCTGCTGATTTTAATCAGTTTGAGTACGGTAACCTGATACATTATCTGCTTGAAAATGTGGTTCGTGAGGCAAGTAATAGGGGCGGATTTGAAAAACTTAGCGATTTCGAGCTAAAGTCTCTTTGTGACCTATATTTCGAGCGCTTTGCAAAGGAGACCTTAGGTCCGGCGCAGGATCTCTCGCCTCGTTTTCTGCATCTCTTCCGGCGGCTTAAATCAGATGTTTATGCGGTTATTTATAGGCTCGCTGAGGATATTAAAAACAGCAGCTTTAAGCCGATTAGTTTTGAGCTTGATTTTTCAAAGATAGATGCAAATTCTCCTATTGCCCTGCCGGAGGGTGAGGCTCTTTACATTTCCGGCAAGGCAGACCGTGTTGACGGCTGGGAATCTGACGACAAGTTATATCTGCGGGTTGTTGACTATAAGACAGGCAATGTCAAATTTTCTCTGCCTGATGTGCTCTCCGGCAGGTATTTACAGATGCTGATTTATCTCTTCACCTTAGCTCGGGTCGGTGATGATTATTATAAAAAGAAAGTCATGCCTGCCGGTGTTTTATACTATCCTGCAAAGGATGTTATGGTCTCGGCAAAGCACAATCTGACTGATGACGAGATTGCCGCCGAGAAAGATAAAAAGTTAAAAAGCACAGGGCTTCTCTTAGACGAGGAAAGTGTGAGCCTTGCTATGAACATAGGCGCATCGGGCAAGGGTTACAATCTTGCCTCGGCAGAGCAGCTCGGCAAGCTCGGAAGGCATATTAAAAAGACACTCACAGAGATTGCCTTAGGAATAAAAGGCGGCAATATAAGTGCGCGACACTATTACAAATCGGACAGCGATAACGCCTGCTTCTACTGTGATTACAAAAGCGCCTGTTATTTTGCAGAGGGTTCCGATGCTTGCAGTCGCCTATATCCCAAGAAGGTCAGTGAAGAAGAGTTCTGGAATCTAATTGGAGAGGAGGCGTGACATGAGCAGCTTCAAACCGACAGACAGCCAAAAAACTGCAATAGAAAACACGGGAGGTCCGCTTTTAGTCTCGGCTGCTGCAGGTAGCGGAAAGACTAAAGTCCTCACTTCGAGGCTGATAAAATATCTTACAGACCCCGAAAAGCCCCGCGATATTACCAATTTTTTGATAATTACATACACAAATGCAGCGGCGGCGGAGCTGAGAAGTAAAATCTCGGAGGATCTCGCTAAAAACGCAAGCTTTGATAATAAAAATACAGCGCATCGCAAACAGTTTGCACTGATTCCGAATGCGCACATAGAGACAATCCACAGGTTTTGTGCACGTCTGCTGAGAGATAACGCGCATCTGCTCGGTATTTCCCCGGAATTTAAGATTGCAGAGCAGGAAGCTGCAGGGGTAATACTGGAAGCTTCCTTAAACGCCGTTTTGCACAGAGCCTATTCACGGGGAGATGAGGACTTTTTAGCTCTTGTCGACAGCATAGGCTACGGCAAGGATGACCTCGGCGTTGCTAAAATCCTTGCCAATGTTTATAGCGCAGCGGAGGCTCACGCCAGACCCGAGGAATGGATTTTAATGCAAATAGAAAATCTCGGCAGGCATTACGAAGATGCAGGAGAGACAGCCTGGGGTCAGGTTTTGCTACAGGATGTTAGAAACGCAGCTGATTACTGGGACAAAGAGCTGTCTGAAATATTATCTGAGATGTGCTCGTGCCCGCACCGCGAGGCTCTTTTTAAGCTAATAGATAACATTTCCGAAACGCAGAGCCAAATACACGACCTTAATCGTGCCGCCGGCATCGGCTGGGACGCTGTTAATAAAGCTTTGCCTATTACTTTTCCTCGATTTCCGATTATTAAAAATCCCGATTGCGCTTTTATTGTTGAAAATGTTAAAACTAAGAGAAATCTCTGCAAGAAAAACCTTGCTCTGTTAGCTCCGATTTTTGCCGTTTCTTCAGCTTCGATACTACATGATACTAAGCAGACAGCCCCTGTATTAATTTCTTTGTTGAATCTTGTTTTGGACTTAAAAGCCGAGTATACTGCCCGCAAAAAGCGCCTGTCTGTTCTTGATTTTTCTGACCTTGAACACTTGGCTGTGTCTATTTTGCTGGATGAAAACGGGCAAAAAACGTTGCTTGCTAAAAAGGTATCCTTAGGCTTTGATGAGGTTATGGTAGATGAATACCAGGATATAAGCCCGGTGCAGGAGGAGATAGTAAAGGCTGTTTCAAAGGATGAAGATAATCTTTTTGTTGTCGGTGATGTGAAGCAGTCTATATACGGTTTTAGGCTTGCTGACCCCACGATTTTTACAGGACGATACAAAAGCTCCCGCAGTGCCGAGGAGGCGGCCCCGGGTGAGCGCAGACGAGTACTTTTGAGCGAAAACTTCCGCTCAAGACCCGAGATACTAGACTTTGCAAATGCTGTGTTCGGAAGGATTATGTCGGAGCCTGTGGGCGGAATTGACTACGGACCCGATGTGCAGCTTAAACCCGGACTTAGCTTTAGTACCCCGGGTCACATTCCCGAAATTGTTGCTGTTGTGCCAAATCTAGAAGAAGATGACGAGGATAATTCTAATATTGATGGCGATGTGTCCGGCATAAGGGCAGAGGCTGCTTTTGTAGCCGAGCGGATTTTTGCACTTGTAAACGGAAACGAGAAGATTTTTGACGGGGATTTAAGGAGACAGGTAGAATACGGCGATATTGCGATTTTGCTAAGATCCATAAAATCATCTATCGCTCCTTTTCAGGCAGAGCTTTTTAAGCTGGGCATACCTGTTAGCACATCAGAGCCCGGCGGAGATTTTTTCTATAAAAAAGAGATAAAATACACAATCGCCCTGCTAAAAATAATTGATAACCCTCATCAGGATGTGCCTTTAATTGCTGCATTAATGTCTCCCCTTTTCGGCTTTTCTGCCGATGATATTTCTAAAATAAGGACATACGATAGGCATTCTGATCTCTTCACTGCAACAAAGCTGGCAGCCCGGCAAGATATTAAGTGCAAAGAGTTTATAGACACACTCTATAAGCTACGGCAGCTATCCGGAGACACAGAGCTTTCGCTTTTAATCTCTTACATATATAACGAGACAAATAGTCTGGCGATTGCAGCTGCAGACGGCGGAGACACCGCATGCGCTCGCCTTGCTCGACTTTTGGAGCTGGCTCACAGCTTTGAAAGTAGCGGTTTTGGCAGTCTGCACAGGTTTATAGATACGCTTGACTCTATGGCTGAAGAAGGCAAGGCTCCTGTTATGCCTGACTCGGGCGCTGGCGGCGCTGTGCACATAACGACTGTTCACAAGTCAAAGGGTCTGCAATATCCTGTTGTGTTTTACTGCGATGTCGGGCGCGGCTTTAATATGCAGGATACAAAGGGAAGTGTTCTGCTGCACAAGGATATGGGCGTAGGTGCTGATTTAATAGACCCTTTGCGGGGAATAAAATATCCGACCTTGGCAAAAATGGGAATTGCAAAAAAGCTGCGCGAAGAGGCGCTGTCTGAGGAAATGCGAATTATGTATGTGGCAGTCACACGGGCTATGGAGAGACTTTATATAAGCTTTTCTGCAGGAAAGAAATTTGCCGAGCTTTACCCCGACATCGCCCCGGACATTTCCCTCGGCAGCAAAATTGACCCGTATATTACAGGTTCAAAAAAATCTGTAGCCGAATGGCTTATCTGCGTTTTTGGATGTTATGGTGGTATGCCGTCTCCGTTTAGATTCTACTTATCTGCTGATTATCCTAAGTCTTCTGCGGCTTTAAAATCCTCTTCAAAGAGCCATAAGTCACCCGATTTGCAGGAAGAAACCCCTCTTAGCTGCGTTAATCTCTCCTTTTCTTACGACTATGAGGACGATATTTATATACCCTCTAAGCTCTCTGTCACCGAGATTAAAAATGCTGCCCGTGATGAAGCTGATCCCGAGGCTTGGAGCCTTGGTCAAAGCGATTTTTCGTCTGAGTTTTTGCGCCCTGTTTTTGAAAAAAGAAAAGCGGGTGCGACTGAGGTAGGAACTGCAGCACACACTGTGATGCAGCACATTAACTATAATATGACAGGAAGCGCAGACGAGATTCGCCTTGAAATTGAAAGGCTGTATTCCGAAAACAGGCTTTCGGATGATGAGGCAAAAACTGTTTCTGCCGAGAGTATTTATACTTTCTTTAATTCCGATTTGGGCAAGAGGGCAAAAAGCGCTTCCCGAGTATACAGGGAATTTCCGTTTACTCTGCTTATACCCGTTTCCGAAGTTTACGTCGATTATAAGGGCAATGAAAAATCGCTCATTCAGGGTAAAATCGACCTCTTTTTCGAGGAGGAGGATGAAATTGTTCTGGTAGACTATAAGACAGGCAAAGTATCTGCTTCATATTTAAAAGAAGCTGCCGAAAAACACAAAGTTCAGCTTCTGCTCTATGCTAAGAGTCTGGAAAGAATAACCGGCAAGCTTGTTAAATCGGCATATATTTACTATTTATATTCAAATCTTGCTTATGATATACTAAACGAGTGAGAAATATGCGATAAAAAGAGTATAAAAGCATAGTTTTTTCCTTAATAATACTTGCAATAAGTAAATCTATATGTTAGAATTTCCCTTGCGCCTTGTAACCATGCTTTTGCATACTCAAGGCAGCTTTATGATGAAGGTGAAAGAAATGAAGGAAGGCATACATCCTAAATATTACCAGACCACTGTTAAGTGCGCCTGCGGCAATGTTATAGAGACCGGTTCTACTCGCGAGAATATCAGCGTTGAGATTTGCTCTCGCTGTCACCCGTTCTACACGGGCAAGCAGAAGCTCGTTGATACCAGCGGTCGTGTTGACAAGTTCAACAAGAAGTACGGTATGAAGTAAACAGGAATAATGCCGCCATGCTTAGCAGCGTGGCGGTTTTTTATACCCAAAACTAATTTTCGAGGAATGATTACTATACATATAAACGAAAGACATAAAGAGCGAGCTGTGGCGGTGGGGCTCTCTGCCGCTTCCATGTCTGAAGCTGAGCGTTCGGATGAGCAGTCTATGGATGAGCTTGCCGCTTTAATTGAAACTGCCGGGGGTGAGTGCATTGCAACAGTTATGCAAAATCGGCAGTCTCCCGACCCTAAAAGCTTTATAGGCGAAGGAAAGCTCGCTGAGCTAAAACAGCTTATTAAGGCAAACGACATTGAGCTTGCGGTTTTCGACAATGAGCTGCCCCCCTCTCAGATGCGAGTGCTGACAGAGGAGCTTGGTATAAAGGTGCTTGACCGCTCGGGGCTGATTTTGGATATATTTGCGCAAAGAGCAAAGACCAGCGAGGGAAAATTGCAGGTTGAGCTTGCGCAGTATGAGTATCTGCTGCCAAGGTTAACAGGTATGTGGAAGCACCTTGTTCGTCAGACTGCATCAGGAGGCGCATCTCCCATAGGCACAAGAGGTCCCGGTGAAACCCAGCTTGAATCCGACAGGCGGCATATACGGCGCAGAATTTCAAGTCTTAAAGAAGATCTTGCACATGTGCGCAGTGTGCGCTCTGTTCAAAGACGCATAAGAGAGCGAAACTCAATGCCGGTTGTTGCAATAGTCGGCTATACAAACGCCGGAAAATCCACACTGCTAAACACGCTTACCGGAGCTCAGATTCCGGCTCGCGACAGGCTTTTTGAGACTTTGGATACTACAACAAGAAAATATAAAACAGACGATAACAGGGGCTTTTTGCTCTCTGACACTGTCGGCTTTATTCGCAAGCTGCCCACACACTTAGTTGCGGCATTCAAGGCTACCTTGGAGGAGCTTACATATGCCGATTTGCTCTTGCATGTTGTGGACATTACAAGCGAGGATATGCAGACGCAGATTGCCGTTGTTGAGGATTTAATTAATAAACTCGGTGCCGGCACCAAGCCCTGCCTGCTTGTTTATAACAAGTGCGACAGGTATATGGGGCTTCTGCCCCACGGGGAAAACATAGTCTGTGTGTCTGCAAAAACAGGCGAGGGCATGCCCGAACTGCTGGATAAGATTTTTGCGATTTTGTCTGAAAATGACCACAGGGCAGTTTTGCATCTGCCCTTAAATCAGGGCGCCTTGCTTGATCTTTTAAGGCGTGAGGCGGCTGTTCATTCTGTTACATACACCGAAGAGTACATCGAGGTCTGCGTTACTGTGCGAGCTGAGCTTTGGAGCCGTGTTCGCGGATATGTTGCAGATAAAAACGGAGTACGCTGCGATGAGCGCTGATTATCTGGTGCCCGCTTCCGACGCCGTTTCGGAGTACATAGTCAAAAAATCGCAGTTTATAGCGCATGTTAAGAGAATAAGCTCTGAGGAAGAGGCTTTAAGCTTTATTGATGAAATAAAAAACAGGCACCCGGATGCCACTCACAATGTTTGGGCATACTGCACGAGAGACGGGGCAATTCGCTGGTCTGACGACGGCGAGCCCGGCGGCACTGCAGGCTCTCCTACTATGGGCGTTTTTCGCAGCGCAAATGTCTGCGATGTCTGCTGCGTTGTTACAAGATATTTTGGCGGCATACTATTAGGCTCAGGCGGGCTTGTGCGCGCCTACTCAAAGGCAGCTTCGGAGGCGCTATCTATTGCGGGCATTGCCCGTGTGGTCTTATGGTCCGAAATTTGTGTAAAATGCTCCTACTCACTTTATGAGCGTGTGTGCAGGGTTTTTGAGTCATTTGGCAACTTGCCGGAGAAATTAAAGTCTGATTTTGCGGAGGATGTCTCGGTAATCGGCATTGTGCCGTCTGATGATGTTAAGAGCTTTACTCATGAGATTACGCAGCTTAGCAGCGCAACTGCAACTGTTTCTGTTTTAGGTGAAGCATATTACCCGCAAAAAGCGGAGTAAAAAAATAATTTTCAAAAAATAAAGGATTTTTCATCCCTCTTGCAGTATTCTATATACAGAGGGATGTTTTTTATTTTTTCATAGACAGGGTGATTATATGCTTATGCACAGAGAAAGGCGTGAGCTTGCGGAGGAGACACTTGTCGGCAACTTTGGTGTTCGTGCGGCAGACAGCCGCGGCAGGCTTTCTTTTGAGGAGCAATGCAGTATCCGGACCTGTTTTCAGAGAGACATCGACAGAGTCACACATTGCAAGAGTTTTAGAAGGCTCAAGCACAAGACTCAGGTGTTTTTGCGCCCCGAGGGCGACCATTATCGCACAAGGCTTACGCACACACTCGAGGTAGCCCGAATTGCAAGAACTATTTCGCGGGCACTCATGCTAAATGAGGATTTGACTGAGGCTATTGCCCTGGCGCATGACCTCGGGCACACACCATTCGGTCACGCCGGGGAGCGGGCGCTTTGCGAGATTATGCCGGGCGGTTTTAAGCACTATGAGCAGAGCCTGCGCGTTGTTGATGTGCTGGAAAAAGGCGGCAGGGGTTTAAATCTCTGCTATGAAACCCGAATGGGCATACTAAACCACACAACAGGTATACCCAGAGATTCGCTTGAAGCAGAAGTTGTCAGAAAATCTGACTTGCTCGCATATATTAATCACGACCTAGACGACGCCGAGAGAGCCGGAATACTATCTTTGGGAGATGAGCCTGCATTCATAAGAGAATACATAGGCACTCGAAACTCAGAGAGAATTAATAACATTGTAACAGACCTTATTGCAGAAAGTGGCGAGGGCGAAATTCGCATGTCGCCTAAGATGGCAGACGCTGTTAGTCAGTTTCGTGAGTTTATGTTTTCATCTGTTTATCACAATCCCGTTGCCAAGGGCGAGGAGTCTAAAATATTCGGTGTTATTGAGGGTATTTGGAATTATTATATTAAAAAGCCCGAGCTTTTGCCCGATGATTTTTTGAGTATTTCCGAGACTTGGGGCATAGAGCGCGCTGTTGCAGATTATATAAGCGGCATGACAGACCGCTACGCTATGGAGATATTCGGCAGTATTTTCATTCCGGCTTCTTGGGCTGTTAAGTAATTTATAAAGTCACTTATTATTAATTTTAGGAGGTGAGTCCGTGGCTTTTTCGGAAGATTTTTTATCTGATCTGGCAGAAAAAAACGATATTGAAGATGTAGTTTCCTCATATGTACGCCTTACAAAAAGAAGCGGGCAAAACCTCTTCGGGCTCTGTCCGTTTCACAGCGAAAAAACTCCGTCCTTTTCTGTTTCGCCATCAAAGCAGATTTATCACTGCTTCGGTTGCGGTAAGGGCGGCAGCGTTTTTACCTTTATTATGGACATTGAAAACCTAAACTTCCCCGAGGCTGTAGAGTTTTTGGCAAAGCGTGTCGGCATGGCTGTGCCGGAGCAGGATTATGACCCCGGCAGACCCAAAAGAGATAGGCTGATTGCAGCTAACCGCGAGGCAGCCAGATTCTTTTTTGAGGAGCTTACCGAAACTCGTGAGCAGTCTGTTATAGATTATATTAACAGAAGGCGCCTCTCACCTGCCGTTATTAGGCGTTTTGGCATCGGCTATGCCCCGGATTCTTGGGACAGCTTAATTACTGCACTTGTTAAAAAAGGCTTTTCCGAGACTGAAATTATTTTGGCAGGACTTGCACGCCGCGGGAAAAAAGGTGGTATTTATGACACATTCAGGGGCAGGCTTGTTTTCCCCGTTATTGATGTGCGCGGCAATGTTGTGGGGTTTTCCGGGAGAATAATCGGAGATGCTGAGCCTAAGTATTTAAACACACCGGAGACCTTGGTGTTTAATAAGGGTCTTAATCTGTTTGGATTAAATTTAGCTAAGAAGACTAAACTTCCATATATTATTCTTGTTGAAGGCAATATAGATGTTGTCTCTCTGCATCAGGCAGGCTTTGACAGTGCTGTAGCCTCACTAGGTACCGCTTTAACCCCTGAGCAGGCGCGGCTTATCTCCCGATTTACATCGGAGGTTGTTATTGCCTATGACATGGATGAGGCAGGCAGAAAGGCAGCAGAGCGGGCTATTTCGCTTTTGGAAAAGCTGGAAATCCGTGTGCGTGTGCTCAGGCTCGAGGGAGCTAAGGACCCCGATGAATATTTATCTAAATACGGAGCCGATTCGCTTTTAAATCTGCTTGATAAGTCTGAAAATCACATTGAGTATAAGCTCCAGACTCTGCAAAACCGCTTTGATTTGAATCTTGATACAGATAAGGTCGAGTTTCTAAAGCAGGCTACTGCATTTTTGGCAGATATACCCTCTATGGTTGAGCGCGAGGTATACACTCTGCGGGTTGCAGGAATTGCTGGTGTTTCGGAAAAGGTCTTGACAGCTGAGGTCGCAAGGCAGAGAAAACGCCGCGGCAGGGCAGATAAGAGGCAGGAGGAGAAAACTCTGTTTCGCCCTGCCAAAACAGCTCAGCCCAAGGCAAAATCCATCACATATAAAAACCCGCGCAGCGCACTGGCGGAGGAGGGCATTATACATCTCTTGCATCTTGACCCGCAGCTTTTTAGGGGTATGCCGGAACTAGACGACAAGGATTTTTCCTCCGAGGTGCTATATAAAATTTATTCGGCAATAAAAAATTCCGCAAACGGCCAAGGCTCTGCCTCGGTTGCTCATTTAAGTCAGGTGCTAAGCCCCGATGAGCTTGCGCTTCTCACAGGTATTATTGGCAGACCTGAGTCTGCGGCGATGCGGGAACGGGCACTTCACGATTACTACGATATTATTAAGACTGAGCGCGCTCTTCGCAGCGAAGGCAAACCGGATCTTCTTGCGGCAGCTCAAAGATTAAAAGAAAAGAAAGGTTATGGTGTAGGCGATGGCAGAGAGAAAGAATAAGGCAAAAGCTGAAAAAACTGAAAAAGCTGAAAAGACTGATATTTTGAAGGATGCAGATTTTTTGGGGCAGGACTTGGATATTGACGCACCCGAGGATTTAGACGAGGTGTCACTTGAGGATTTTTCTGAGATTGAATTTCCTGAGATTGAGGCACCCGAGGGTGAGGACGCGGCAATTTCGGAGGAAAAGCTTTCAGCCTTGCTGGAAAAAGGCAAAAAAGCCGGCAAGCTGAGCTATCAGGACTTGGCGGTTTTGGAAGAAATTAACATTTCTCAATCTGTCATTGACAGCTTTTATGAAAAGCTCGAAAAGCTGAGTATTGAGACACCTGTTGACGAGGTACCCGTAATAGACGAGGATTTATTGCCCGACAGCAAGGACTCAGAAGAGATTGACGAAATTGAAGAGATAACAGATGAAGACCCTGTGCCCTCAGAGGCTTACACAGAGTATGTTGCCACAGATGACCCTGTGCGCATGTATTTAAAAGAGATAGGCAAAATTCCCCTGCTCACCCCCACTGAGGAGTTGGAGCTGGCTAAGTCCATGTCCGAGGGAAACGAGAGATCAAAGCAGAAAATGGCAGAGGCTAACCTCAGGCTGGTTGTCTCCATAGCCAAGCGATATGTCGGCCGCGGCATGCTGTTTTTGGACCTCATTCAGGAGGGCAACCTAGGTCTTATTAAAGCCGTTGAAAAGTTTGACTACACAAAGGGCTATAAGTTCTCCACCTATGCCACATGGTGGATAAGACAGGCTATCACAAGGGCAATCGCCGACCAAGCCAGAACGATTCGAATTCCCGTTCATATGGTTGAAACTATCAACAAGGTAATCAGAGTTTCAAGACAGCTGCTTCAGGAGCTGGGTCATGACCCGAGTGCCGAGGAAATTGCAGATGAGATGGGCATGCCGGTTGAAAAGGTCCGCGATATACTGAAAATCGCGCAGGAGCCTGTTTCGTTGGAAACACCCATAGGCGAGGAGGAGGACTCTCATTTGGGAGACTTTATCGCCGATGAGGATGCAGCAGAGCCGGCTGAGGCTGCCAGTTTTTCACTGCTCAAGGAGGAGCTCGGGGCTGTTTTAGACACGCTCACAGCCCGTGAGAAGAAGGTCTTGGAGCTTCGATTCGGCATGACAGACGGCAGGTCAAGAACCTTGGAGGAAGTCGGCAAGGAGTTTGGCGTCACCCGTGAGCGCATCAGGCAAATTGAGGCTAAGGCAATCAGAAAACTCCGCCACCCGAGCCGAAGCAAAAAGCTCAGAGACTTCTTGAACTGATTTTTGAACTTGTAGTAATATAAAATATAAAAAGCCGCTGCGGTTAATCTTACGAAACCGCAGCGGCTTTTAGGCGGGGGTTCATAGGGACAAAAAGTGAACCGAGTATAAATCCCTTCTGTTTTACCTATGCAGTCAGATCTGCTTCAGAGATATCCATAAACTCATATTCCTCAAGCACTTCTTCTGTCTCGCAGGCTTGCTCCACGGGCGTGTCCATCAGCCCGATGTCTCGGTAGTAAATGCAAATCTCCTGTTCGGCGGTGCGGGAGTATTTCTGAGACTTCTCA
>JAAZCZ010000023.1 GCA_012513005.1 Oscillospiraceae bacterium
ATTTAGTGAGCAAATTGGGTAGTTTTGCCGTAGGGGCGATTTGCAATCGCCCGCCGTTTCCCTCGTTCATTTTCCGCAGTTTTTCTTTAATTTGGCTGCCGTATACACAGAGGCTTTCTGTCTATATATTAATGCCTATAAGCCAAAGCAAAAAAGAAAAAGGAGGAATATATAACGGCGTGGATAATAAAAACAAAAGACCTAAGATTAGTTTGAAAAAGCTGCAAGACACAGTAAGCGGATATTTTGCTCTCTGTGAGGAAAAGGGCAGGTTTCCCACAGAGTCGGGGCTTATTTTAGCTCTGGGGCTGCGGGCATTTGAATATGCAGAGCTAAAGGCGGATAAAAACAGCAAAGCAGCTGCGATTTTGGAAAGGGCAGAGCTTATGCGCTGTGACTGGCTTGAAAACCGAATGGTGACGGAAAAGGGCTCGGGCACAGGCTGCCTAAACGCTCTAAAACAGCCATCAAACGGCGGCTGGGCAGAGAAAACCTCTGAATCCCGAGATAGAGCGCTTACTATAATAATGAGCGGAATAGGAGAAGATGCCGCAGGATAAGGGGGCAAGAGCGAATGTTGCGCATTTGTAAATTCTTTATAAATTAGCCCGAAACTGCCTTTCTTAAACATTTTGTAAGGCTCCCGAGAGCGCCCGTTTCATTGACTATTTCGCTAAAATATGCTAAAATTTGTTATTTTAATGGGTTATTTTCAGAACTTTGCTCATATAAAAATCATAATAATAACTGCTTTTATATCTTGGAGATATAATGAAAAACGTTCTTGAACTATTAGAGCACACAGCCGGCAGAATCCCTAATAAAATAGCGGCAATTGATGAGCATGGCAGCATGAGCTTTGCCGAGCTTTTGCGTGCAACGCGCGCAGCCGGTTCGTATCTGGCTTCGGGGCGAGAGCTTTTTAATAAGCCGGTTCCGGTGCTGACTGAAAAAAGTATAAATTCACTTGTAGCCTTCTTTGCTGTTTTATATGCAGGGGGCTACTATGTTCCGATGGATACAGAGCAGCCATTTTCATCAGCCGAGGTCAGAATTTCTATTCTAAAACCGAGCATAATTATCTGCGACAGGGATAGGGCAGAGCAGGCAAAAAGACTGCTTCCTAATGGCGATGTGATTATTATCGAGGAGATTTTGGATACTCCCATGAATTCCGCATTGCTTTCTGATATCCGCTCTAAAAAAATAGACACAGACCCCGTGTACACAAATTTCACATCCGGCTCAACCGGCACTCCTAAGGGCGTTGTCATTGCACACCGCTCTGTTATTGAGTTTATAGATGAATTTACGCAGATATTCGGCATTGATGAGACCGACACGCTTGCAAATCAGGCACCCTTGGACTTTGATGTTTCGGTTAAGGACATTTATTCCTGCCTCAAAACAGGAGCTACGATTCTTCTAATCCCGAGGCGGCTTTTTTCTGCCCCGGTGCAGCTTTTGGACTTTATCTGTGAGCATGAGGTCACTAATATGACTTGGGCTGTGTCTGCCCTCTGCCTCATCTCCACCTTCCACGGGCTTGACTACAAGACCCCGAATAAGCTAAAAAGAGTCTTATACAGCGGCGAAATTATGCCAAAAAAGCATTTAGATGCTTGGATGACAGCTCTGCCCGACACAGTTTTTGTGAATCTTTACGGACCTACCGAGATAACCTGCAACTGCTGCTATCATATAATAGACAGGAACAGGCAGTATGATAACGGAATTCCGATTGGCAAGGCTTTCCCGAACGAGAGAATTTATCTGCTCTCGAAGGACGGGGAAATTATTACAGAGCCTGATGTTACGGGCGAAATCTGCGTTTCGGGCAGCTCTGTTGGGCTGGGATATTTTTGCGATTTTGCCAAAAGCGACGAGGTTTTTATTCAAAACCCCGCAAACAGCGCATATCACGAGAGAATCTATAAAACCGGCGACTTGGGATACTATAACGCAGACGGCGAAATTTTCTTTAAGGGCAGGGCAGATTTTCAGATTAAATATATGGGTCACAGGCTTGAGCTGCAGGGGCTTGAGCGGCAAATAGAAGAAATCGGCTCTGTTTTTTCCTGCTGCTGTGTCTTTGATGAGCAGGCGCCCAAGCTTTTTGCCTATTACACAGGCGAAGAGGAGGAAAAAGAGCTTAGAATCAAGCTTCGAGATAAGCTCCCTGCATGGATGATACCCTCTAAAATCCGCAGGCTGCCGTCGTTCCCGCTGACAAAAAACGGGAAAATCGACAGAGCGGCACTTCTGCTTTTGGGTAAAAGGAGAAAAAATGACAAGGGATAATATAATAAAAGCACTAGATAAGTTTCCCACACCGCTCTATGTGTTTGAGGCAGAAAAGCTGACAGACAGAGTAGACTACTTAAAAAAATCTCTGCCGAGTGGAGTTTCGCTCTGCTATGCCGTTAAGGCTAACACCTTTGTTGTGAAGGAGCTTATAGGGCATGTAGACAGGTTTGAAATCTGCTCACCCGGCGAGGCTTATATCTGCGATGCCCAAGCTGTGCCCAGAGCCGAGATGGTGATATCCGGTGTGTATAAGGACCCGCATTTTATTGAGGAGCTTTTTGCAAAGGGAGAAAAAGTCGGCCACTTCACAGCTGAATCAAAGGAGCAGTTTGAGCTTATACGCTTCCTTTCCGAAAAATATAAAATAAAGACTAAGCTGCTCTTGCGTCTTAGTTCCGGTAATCAGTTCGGCATGGACAACAGCGTGCTTTGCGAGATTATTAAAAATCGCTCGGAATATGAGTATTTGGACATTTGCGGCGTGCAGTATTTTTCCGGCACACAGAAGACCTCGATTAAAAAGCTCCGCCGCGAGATAAGACAGCTGGATAATTTAATTACGAAGCTGCGTAGCGACTTTGATTACGATTGCCGTGAGCTGGAAATAGGCCCCGGCTTTCCCGCCTGCTATTTCCCCGAGGACGAATTTGACGAGGACGAGCTTTTGCGCGGGTTTAGCGAGGCGCTAAATGAAATGGAAAACAGGCCTAAGATTAGCCTCGAACTCGGGCGAAGCATAGCCGCTTCCTGTGGCAGCTTTCTGACACGAATTGTGGACAAAAAGACAAACTGCTGCGAAAACTACGCCATTGTTGACGGCGGCATACATCAGCTTGTCTATTTCGGCCAGATGATGGCAATGAAAAAACCCTATCACAGCCTGTATCCCGAAAGGCAGGGCGAGCCTACACCATATAATATCTGCGGTGCTCTTTGCACCACTGCCGATATATTAGTTAAGCAGCTACCGCTAATTTGCCCGGAAATCGGAGACGCAATTATATTTGAAAACACCGGAGCATACAGCGTGACAGAGGGCATCAGCCTCTTTTTGAGCCGCGACCTGCCGACCGTTGTGATTTTAGAAAAAGACGGCAAATTTACCTGCGTGCGAGAAGCTATGCCCACACACCCCATCAACAATTCTAATTACGGAGGATAAGCACATGGAAGAACTCATCGAAATACTCGAAGGAATTGACCCCGACCACGATTACGAAAACTCAAAGGACTTAATAGACGCACACAAATTATCTTCGCTCTCTATTATTTCGCTTGTTGCGGAGCTGGAGGAGGAGTTTGATGTAACAATTCCGGCAACCCAGATAGTGCCTGAAAACTTTAACTCAGCTGACGCCATGCTTGCGATGATTAGGAGACTTGAGGAAGCTGACGCATGACATCGCATAATTTCGTTGTCTTTGTCGGTGCCTTTCTGCCTGCCCTCGTATTAATTTACGGGCTATGTCCGCAGAAGCACCGCGGAAAAATAATGCTGCTTGCCGGCTATGGTCTTTATTTTATGATTGACGGCAAGCTAATTGTCTATGCTGTTTTGTCGACTCTGTCTGTCTACGGCATATCTCAGGCTATGGCTTATGTGCTTTGGCAGAGAGATACAGAGCTGATGGAAGCGGATGGCAAGGCAGAAAAAAAGGCTATTCGTGCAAAGACAAAAAAGAAGCTGCGGCTTATTATGGCTTTTGCGATACTGCTGCACATTGGGCTTCTTTTTGTGCTTAAATATTCTGCCTTCTTCGGCGAGAATTTAAACCGCCTGTTTAGAGTTACCGGGGTGGGCGTGAGCCTGCCGGTTAAGTATTTTGCGCTGCCGCTCGGTATCAGCTTTTACACCTTGCAGGCAGTTGCGTATCTCTTTGACATACAGAGAGAAAAGGTTAAGGCAGACAGAAACATAGGCAGGGTAGCTCTGTTTTTATCCTTCTTCGGCTCGTTTATCGAGGGTCCAATTTCAAGATATGAGGATACGGCAGAGGATCTTTGGGCGGGGCATCCGCTTGAGTTTGAATCGCTGCGCCGCGGCGGTGTCAGAGTTTTAATCGGCATTGTCAAACGCTATGTGATTGCAAACAGGTTTAACATGTTCATATCGACCGTGTTCACCTCATACGCTGCCTTTGACGGCGTTATGATTGCACTTGCAATGCTGCTTTTTACAATTCAGCTCTATATGGACTTTTCCGGCATGATGGATGTTGTTATCGGCGCTGCCTCGATTTTTGGGGTCAAGCTAAAGGAAAACTTCCGTCAGCCCTTCTTTTCCAAGTCAATAACCGAGTTTTGGACTCGCTGGCATATTAGCCTCGGCGCTTTTTTCAGAGACTATGTTTTCTATCCGCTCACAATGTCAAAGCCACTAAAAAACCTGACAACAAAGGCACGCCGCCTTCTGGGCAGCCACTACGGACCCTTAATGTCGGCAACGCTTGCGCTTTTTGTGGTCTGGGTACTAAACGGTCTTTGGCACGGGGCGGGCTTTCAGTATCTTGCCTTCGGTATGTTCCACTTTGTTCTTATAACTCTCGGCAGCTTATTTGCTCCGCTGTCTCGAAAAGCGGTAGACCATCTCGGGATTGTTAGAGAGGGCAGGCTGTATAGCGTGTTTTGTGTTGTGAGGACATTTTTCCTCGTGAATATTGGCGAGCTCATTTTCCGCGCAATCGGATTTAGAGCCGCGCTTTCGATGATAAAGCGCATGTTCACGCAGTTTTCAACAACCCGCTTTGCAGACGGCACATTCACAGCTCTTGGTATAGACTACTACGACCTTCTGCTCTCGGCTGTTGTTCTATTTGTGTTCTTTATAGCAAGCGTGTATAAGGAGCGGGGCGGTGACCCGATTGACTGGCTGATGCAGCGCCGCACCTCTGTGCGCTTTGCGGCTTATTATGTACTTATTATTCTGATTGTGGTGTTCGGCGCCTACGGTTACGGCTATGTGGCAGTTGACCCCATATATGCAAACTTTTAGAAAGGGGAAGCCATGACTAAAATACTTACAAATAAGATTTTTCAGCGCGCAGTTGTTTTTGCAATAGGGCTTGCCCTTCTTTTCATAGGCTTAACAAGGCTCTTAGTTCCCAAAACAAACAGCACAGAGCTTGCACTCGGCACAAAGTTTGCAAACGGGATTTTAGGCGAGCCTGAAAACACTATTGATGTTGTTATGCTGGGCAATTCCAGAATATACACGGCTATCTGCCCGATGGATCTTTGGGATAAACACGGGATTACATCTTATATCTGCGGCACACCCGGTCAAGCGGTCTCTGACTCAGTTTTGTTTCTTGAAAAAGCATGTAAGATCCAAAAGCCCAAGCTCGTTATTTTGGGAGCGGACAATATCTTTGACGGTATGGGCATTTCCACATACTATTTTTCCAAGCTCAAGGATAAGGTGAGGATTTTTCAATACCACAATCGCTGGAAATCCCTTGGTTGGGAGGATTTTTATAAAAAACCCACCAATGATTGGACAGACACAAACAAGGGCTTTAACTACTCAACCTTTGTAAGTGCTGCCCCCGAAAAGCCAAATTTTATGAAGGATAAAGGTGCACCACCAAAAGAAATAAGCTATGTGAGCTTAAGATGCTTAAAGGATATTCAGGCAATTTGCGCGAGTGTTGGAGCTAAGCTGCTGATTGTAAGCACACCTAACTGGACATCTTGGTCTGTTGCAAAAAACCGGGCGATGGAAATCATGTGCCGTGACTTTAAGATAGACTTTGTGGATATGAACCTCGGTCAGTATGATGCGAAAATAAACTGGCAGACCGACACGAAAGACAAGGGCGATCACCTAAATTACGCAGGCGCCACAAAGGTGACAGACATAATAGCCGAGTACCTGCACAAGAACTACGAGCTGCCCGACCACAGGAAAGACAGTAAATTTGATGCATGGCACAAGGCTTATGAATCGCACCTTGTTATGACAAACAAAAAACCAAGATAAAAAATATAATTAAGAAATAAAAGCTCTCGGAATTATATTCCGAGAGCTTTTGCTGCAATGCTATTTTTTATCAGCCGTTAATTTCTTTGAGAGCTGCTGATAAATCAGGCTTTTCGATTTTACTTAGCTGAATATACTTACTCACAAGGTACAGGGCAAAGCCCAAAATTGCAGGCAGGAAATAATACAGCAGAGGCACAACAGGCTCTATATAGCCGTTTAGCTTAGACATCGAAAGCACAAAGCTCTTTTTCATCAGAACGGCAACCAAAGGCACAGAAATTATTTCGAAAATCAAAAGAATAAGCTCTGTTAAGCCGATATAAATTTTTCCTATCTCTTTTTTTCTGTACCCTAAAATTCGCAGATATCCGATAGACATGAGCGAGCGCTTATAGACAATTTGACTTAGCACCAATATGACGACGAGGAAAATGCTGAGCGATACGACCAGCAAAATCGGCACCATTCCCCTGAAGAATAAGGTCATCTGCTCTCCC
>JAAZCZ010000134.1 GCA_012513005.1 Oscillospiraceae bacterium
AATTTAAAGTCTAAAAAATGCTATAACTATTGAATTTATTCCGCATGATTGTTATAATATTCAGATGTAAGAAACGGAGGGGATTTGGGTGAGAGATATATGGAATGGACTTGACTGGTCATTTTTGACAACAGTTCTGCAGTCTGTTATTCCTGCTCTTATTTGTATTACCCTGCATGAACTTGCACACGGATATGTTGCCTATAAGCTTGGAGACAGCACAGCTAAAAACGAGGGCAGACTTACACTAAACCCGATAAAGCATATCGATATTACCGGGCTTATTATGATGCTGATATTTAAATTCGGCTGGGCAAAGCCTGTTCCGGTTGACATGAATAACTTTAAGAATCCTAAAAGAGGTATGGCAGTTTGCGCTCTTGCAGGACCGGCAGCAAACATTATTATTGCCGCTGTCTGCATGGTTTTATTTGGGACAACCTACTATCTCAAACTAATAAACGGTTCTGTTTGGGGTTTTGTTGCGGAAACACTGCAAATTACGGCATATCTCAGTATTGCTCTTGCAGTTTTTAATCTTCTTCCTATTCCGCCGTTAGACGGGTCAAAAATCCTTTTTGCTGTTCTTCCCGACAGTTCATATCGCAAGCTGATGTATGTTGAGCGCTATGGGATGATTTTTCTTATTGCTTTTTTATTTATAGTCAACAGACTTGGGGTAAACCCTTTGGCATCTGTTACAAAGGCTATTTATGATCAGTTTTTCAACTTAGCTCAAGTAGTTTTTTCAATGCTTGCATCAAGGTAAACAGGTATAATTAATGGATGATATTAAGTTTCACCTAAGTGGTTTAGTTAAAGAAAAAAATGAAATTTCCGACTTTGAAGGTCCCTTGAATCTGATACTTATGCTTTTGTCAAAAAGCAAGGTGGAGATAAAGGATATTCAGATATCAGAAATATGTGCACAGTATCTTGCATATTTGGAGCAGGCTAAAGAACTTGACCTTGAAATAGCCAGCGAATTTGTACAAATGGCTTCGCACCTTGTGTATCTTAAAACAAAATCATTGCTGGCAAGCAGCGAAGAGGTTTCTGAACTAAAAGAACTTATCAGTTCTCTTGAACAGCAAAGAGCAAAAGCTCAAATGCTGTCTTTAAAAACAGTGATTCCTATTTTTTCAGAGGCTTCAGAAAAGGGGCTAAAGCTCTTTACAAGACAGCAGGAGATCCAAAAAGTAAAACACAGTGAATACAGCTACAAGCACAGTTCGGCTGAGCTTCTAATTCCGCTCTTAGCAATGTTTACAAGAGAGTTAAATGCAAAGAAATCTCAAAATACACAGATTAGAAGATACACGCCAAACAGAATAGTTTACGGTGTTAAGGAAAAAAGCAGGGAGATATTGGAGCTACTTAAATACTATGAGCGTTTTGAGCTGACAAAAATGTTTTATACTGCAGTCAGCCGTTCGGAAGCCGTTGCAACATTTTTGTCAATTCTAGAGCTGTGCTCTTTTGGAAGTGTTCTCATTGAAGAATCAGAGGGAGAGCTGTTTCTTAAGTTCACAGGCGGAGATACAGACAAAATTCTTGAGTCGATAGAGGGATAAAATGGAAGAAATTAAACTTTTATCAGCGCTGGAAGCTGTCTTGTTTGCCTGCGGTGAGCCTGTACCTATAGCTCGAATTTCACTTGTTTTTGAAATATCTGAAGAGGAAGTAATTTCTCTTTATAAGAAACTTTCAGAAAACTACGAAAAAAACGCTTCGGGGATAAGGCTTATTAGAATCGAAAATAGCCTTCAGCTTTGCTCGGCTCCGGAGCATTCAAACACAATTTCAAAAATAATCGAACATAGGCAGGCGCCCAAGCTTTCTGTGCCGGCACTTGAAGCGCTTTCGGTTATTGCATATTTTCAGCCCGTGACAAGAGCCTACATAGAGCAAATCAGGGGAGTTGACAGTACATATACGGTTAATTCGCTTATAGAAAAAGGACTGATTGAAATATCAGGCAAGCTCGATGCACCGGGAAGACCTTCCTTATTAGTAACTACGCCCGGTTTTTTGAGAGTTATGGGAATATCTTCCTTGGATGAATTGCCTAAGCTTCCGGAAATGAACCTTCCCGATGGGATAGAAAAGCTTAGGGAAGAGATTGAAAAATCCAATGAAAAAGGACAGCAGCTTTCCATTGACTTAGAAAAGTCGGATTATGATGGAGGTGATTGATTGACTGTTTTAGCAATAATAATCGGAATAATTGTTCTTATTTTGATTATTCCCTTCGGAGTTTCTGCAAAATACAATGCAGGAAAATATTACCTGGCAGCCAGAGTAATAGCCTTTGATGTGCCAATTTTGGATAGCGAAAAAAAGGATAAAAAACCAAAGTCTAAAAAAGCAAAGAAAAAACCTAAAAAAGCTAAGGTCAAAAAGGAAAAAGAGCCAAAAAAAGAGAGAAAACTTCCGTCTTTTACATTTGAAGAAATTTTAGAAGTTTTAAGTTTGGCGCTCAAAACTCTCGCAAAGTTTTTTAGAAAGATAAAAATCAATCGTCTTAAACTACACTGTGTGATTGCCGCAGATGATCCTTATGAAACAGCAGTCATGTACGGCTACTCACAGACGCTTCTTGCACTGGTGACTGACTATAAAGGCAGAGCCTTCAAATCAAAAAACAGCGATATCAGTATAAGCTCTGATTTTACAGCCGGAGAAATATATCTTGATACAGAGATAATAATAACATTGACGCTAGGCAAAATATTAGCTGTTTTATTATCTGCCGGCTTTGGGCTGATTAAGATTAAAGCAAGACACGCAAAGGAAAAAGAAAAACCCGATATTTCTAATATGACAAATAATTCAGAAAAGAGGATAATGTTAAATGGAGCAAATGCAAAGAAATCAAATGTCTGAGTTTATGAAGGCGAGCATCACCAAGATTAAAGAAATGGTAGATGTTAATACTGTTGTCGGAGACGCTATTTCAGGACCTGACGGAATAACCTTAATTCCCATATCCAAAGTTTCCTTTGGCTTTGCAAGTGGCGGAAGCGACACGAAAAGAGCCGGAGACGGAGTGACTGCGGGTAGCGGAGCAGGTATTAAAATTGAGCCCATATGCTTTTTGCTGATTAAAGACGGAGTAGTCAGAACAATGAGTATTCAGCCTCCTGCAAGCAACTCGCTAGACAGAATTGTTGACCTAATTCCTCAGCTTATGGACAGGGCTGATGACATTAAGGCAAAGAAAGCGGAAATGTAATCCGGCAGCCGGTATTCGCAGCTATATATGAAAAAGCGACTCCAGAAAATAATCTCCGAGGCAGGGATAACATCCAGAAGAGCAGCTGAAAAGCTTATAGCCGAGGGCAAGGTGACAGTTAACGGCAAGGTTGCCCAAATCGGAGACTCAGCAGACCCGGATATAGATATTATTGAGGTTTCAGGAAATAAGGTTTTAACCAGACCTCTGCCTGTGTATCTTGTGCTCAATAAGCCCAAAGGATATGTAACAACTCTCTCGGATGAAAAAAATAGGAAAACTGTTCTTGAGCTGGTTTCAGATATTGATACCAGAGTTTTTCCTGTCGGAAGGCTGGATATTAATTCCGAAGGTCTACTAATAATGACAAATGACGGGGAAACTGCCAATAGGATTATGCATCCTAAGGGTGAAGTACCAAAGCGATATGAAGTAACGGTACAGTATGAGGATTTGGAAGCGTCAATTAATAAGCTATCAGCTCTAAGGTCTGTTGATGGTGCTAAAATCGCAGCACCGATAGTTTCAGTTCTCAAATCATCTAATAGCAAGGCAGTTTTATTAATCACAATTTTTGAGGGCAGAAATAGGCAGATAAGAAAAATGTGCGCTGCCTCCGGGCTTTATATTACAAGACTTGTCCGAGTTTCAGAAGGTGAAATAGCCTTAGGTGATCTTCCTGTAGGTAAGTGGAGATATTTGACCGAAGCGGAAAAATCATACATTCTTAGTATTTAAACTGAAGTAATTGTCTTTTAAGAAAAAATGACAAGGTGATAAAGTGGATATAGCAACTCTAAAAAATATTTCCAAAAACTCATTCGGTTACTCAAAAAGTCAAAGAACAATAGCAAAGTACATTCATGACAACTATGAGAAAGCCGCCTTTATGACTGCTGCCAAAATAGGCGAAGCAGTCGGAGTGAGTGAGTCTACTGTTGTCAGGTTTGCAGCGGAGCTCGGCTATGACGGCTATCCCGGCATGCGCCGTGCAATGCAGGAAATGATTAGAGGAATGCTTACCTCTGTGCAGAGAATTGAAGCTTCAAAGGAACTTATTAACGGACGCAGCATTTATAAGACAGTCATGGGAAACGATTTAGACCGTCTTCAAAACACTCTCGAAGAGCTTGACGAAGTGAGCTTTAACAAAGTTATAGACAGCATTATGTCTGCTAAGAAGCTATATATTTCCGGTATGCGAACTTCAACATATTTAGCTGATATTTTGGGGTTTTATTTAAGCTATCTGCGCTCTGACGTGATTGTGCTTCAAGATAACGGAGCTGCTGAAGTTTACGAACAGCTGTTTAGAATTGATGAGAATGATCTTTTTATAGGAATAACTTTTCCAAGATATTCAACAAGGGCGAGAAAAGCAATGGATTTTGCTAAATCACGGGGCGCTCGAACTATCGGAATCACAGACAGCGAGACTTCTCCTGTTTTTGGCACTGCGGATATTTGCCTTTTTGCAAACAGTGAGATGGTCTCTTTTGTGGATTCCTTAGTTGCTCCTCTAAGCCTGGTTAACGCAATTATAGTAGCTGTCGGAGCTCGCTCTGTAGATATTATTTCCGATACTTTTGCTAAGCTTGAAGCTGTTTGGAGTAAATATAAGGTTTATGAATTTAATGAAAGCTGATGCGGTTGTTATTGGAGGCGGAGCCTCGGGTTTGCTTCTCGCAGCTACAGCTGCTCAAAGAGGGCTTAAAATAATATTACTCGAGCCCAACGATAAGCTCGGCAGAAAACTGAGATTAACGGGCAAAGGTCGCTGCAATATAACAAACGACTGCGATGTTGCAGAGGTAATTTCCAACATTACATCAAACAAAAAATTTGTAAAAACGGCTTTATATAATTTTTCTCCTGCTGACACAATTTCATTTTTTTCATCAATAGGTGTAAAAATGAAAACCGAGAGGGGAAACAGGGTTTTTCCGCTTTCAGATTCAGCAGATGAGGTCGCGGATAAGTTAGCTTCCTTTGCTAAATCTAGCGGAGTAATAGTAAGTAAAGCAAAAGCTGAGTCCGTTTTAACCGATAACGGCGAAGTTACATCGGTTTTGACTAGCAAAGGAAAAATAGAGTGCAGAGCGTGTGCTGTTTGCACGGGGGGTCTTAGTTACCCCGGAACAGGCTCAAAAGGAGACGGGCATAAGATTGCTTCTATGCTCGGGCACAAAATAACAGCGTGCAGACCATCCTTAGTTGCTCTTGTATCTGAAGATTCATTTTGTAGCGATATGCAGGGGCTCTCACTTAAAAATATAAATCTGTCAGCATTTGAGGACGGCAAACTGGTTTATTCAGACTTTGGGGAGATGCTCTTTACACACTTCGGTGTTTCAGGACCGTTAGTGCTTTCGGCGAGTGCACACATGCAAAGCTTTGAAAAATGCAAGTATGAGCTTGTGCTTGATTTAAAACCCGCCTTGTCCGAAAAAAAGCTTGATATTCGTGTGCTTAGAGATTTTGAAAAGTATAAAAACTCAGCCTTCAAAAACGCCCTAGCTGACTTAGTACCAAAATCAATGGTTTCTGCAATAATCACGCAGACAGGGATACCTTCTGATACTGCGGTTAACAGTATAACAAACCAGCAGAGAAAAGCACTCGTTCAGACGCTTAAAACTTTTAGAATTAATATAGTCGGGCCACTTAATATGGAGTCAGCAATTATTACATCCGGCGGTGTTGATACTTCGGAAATAGACCCCAGAACTATGCAGTCTAAGCTTGTAAAAGGCCTGTTTTTTGCAGGTGAAATTTTAGATGTTGATGCCTACACAGGTGGCTACAATCTTCAAATCGCCTGGTCAACAGCCAGAATGGCAGGCAATAACCTTTGCAAAGAGGAGAAGTGATTTATGAGGAAATATTCTGTTGCGATAGACGGTCCTTCCGGCGCCGGCAAAAGCACAATGGCAAGGGCTGCGGCAGAGCATTTTGGATTTATTTATGTTGACACCGGTGCAATATACAGAACACTGGGACATGCAGCGATCGAAAAACAGATTTTATTGCAAGATGAAAACGAAATTAATGCTTTGCTCGCCTCGGTTTCCATAAACATTGCTTATGGATCCGATGGTGTTCAAAAAATGATTTTAAACGGGACTGATGTCTCTGATAAAATAAGAACTCCCGAGATATCTTTGGCAGCATCTAAAATATCTGCCTATCCCTCTGTCAGACTTTTTCTTTTGGATATGCAAAGAGATATGGCTAAGGAAAACAGCGTTGTTATGGACGGGCGTGATATCGGAACGGTTGTATTGCCTAATGCTGATATCAAGATATTTTTAACTGCAAGTCCCGAGGTCAGAGCTTCACGCAGATATGCAGAGCTTTTAGCTAAGGGCACAGACATAAGCTACGAAAGAGTATTAGCTGAGATAATAGAGCGCGACACCAACGATTCGTCAAGAAAGACCGCGCCTTTAAAAATGGCAAGTGGCGCTATCTTGCTTGATACCGGAAACTTGACTTTAGAAGAGAGCAAAAAGAAAATCATAGAGCTTATTGAAAGCAGATTGGAAGGCTACAGTGACTAAAGAAATCATAGAAAAAGAAAATAAGACTTATCGCGTGTGGTTTCACATACTTAAATTCATTGTACTTTTGTTTTATCCTTATAAATCTTCAGGCTGGGAGAATATGCCTGATAGGTCGGCAATTTTGTGTGCAAATCATTCTAATTACATTGATCCTTTTTTAATTGCAGCGCATTCCGGGCAGGATGCCGGTATCAGATTCATGGCAAAAATAGAGCTCTCAAGAATTCCGGTTTTAGGGTACATACTAAAAAGACTGGGTGTCATTTTCATTGATCGCAAAACAAGCGATTTAAATGCAATAAGAGCCACAATAAAGTACCTAAAAGCCGACCAAAAGGTTTTTATCTTTCCGGAAGGAACACGCTCCAATTCGGAAAACTCGGTTTCAGCAAAAACAGGCGCAATCAGAATAGCTGCAAAAACCGGTGCGCCAATTGTCCCTATATATATTCCAAGAGACAAGAAACTGTTTTCAAAAGGCACAATAATAATGGGAAAACCGTACTTTATTAGTAAAACCGAAGATTTAGACTTGGAAATTGCTGCTGATGAGCTTATGGAGAAGATAAGAAATCTTCAAAACGAGGCAGTAAGTTGAGCAAAATTATTTTAGCAAAAAGTGCAGGTTTTTGTTTCGGAGTTTCGCGTTCGGTAAAAATTGCGGAGCAGGAGCTTAAAAGTGGCAAATGCTTTAGCTTGGGGCCGTTAATTCATAATGAAAGCGTTGTCAGAAATCTTGAAAATCAGGGACTTTTAGTTATTAATTCACCTGAAGAAGCCGTGCCCGGCAGCCGAGTAATTATAAGAGCTCACGGAGTTTCAGAAAGCGAAATTGAAAGCATAAAAAATAAAGGTGCTAAGGTTATTGATGCAACTTGTCCGTATGTCAAGAAGATACACGAAATAGTTGAAGAGGCGTCAAAGCTTGGGAAACACGTAATAATTATTGGCGAAAAAGAGCACCCTGAGGTAAACGGAATATACGGAAGGTGTAATAGTGCT
>JAAZCZ010000135.1 GCA_012513005.1 Oscillospiraceae bacterium
GTGGCTTAGAATAATTGCATAGTCAACAGCAAGTGCCAGCTGCAATATTACGCAGATTGACTTTGTAATATATGAGATTGTGCCGAAAATAAAGTTTGTGCCGACATTGAGCAGCGCCGCCATGCCGAATGTAATCAGCAAGACGGGTATTTCCATGTAGGTCTGAGATGTTAGTAGCAGAACAGAGAACACAATAACCGCGGCGATTGCCATGACTATCGTCATCTCTTTTTTCATAATGTCCTGAGTGGGGAAGCCGTTTCCGCTTTTTATATATGTGTCGTAGGCAGAGAGTCTGGATTTAATCTCCGCCTGCGCCTCCTCGGTTTGTGCCGCTGTGTTCCCCGGCTTAAACACAACAAAGAAAAGTGCTGAGGAGTCTTTATAGTGGTCGGGCGAATCCTTAAACTCAACCGCATGCACACCCGCTACGTTTTTAATCAGGGGAAGAAGCGTGGCAGCGGTTTCATAAGTGACATTGGCAACCATGACCTGCGCCGTGATATATTCGGAAAACTCCTTTTCCATAATATCAAGACCCTGCCGTGCCTCGGTTTTTTCGTTCAAATACTTCATGAGGTCCTCGTTTACCTTGACCCATTTGCTCGAAAAAATACTAAACACAGCAAGTGCCGCAAATGCGAAGAATATGAATTTCCGCTTGTTTACTATGCCCGTTGCAACCCGTTGCATAAAAGACATAGGCGATTTTTTATTCCCGTTCATTAAGGCTTTAACCACACTCTCCGGCAATGCTTATGTCACTTTACCATTACCACTATATATAGTCAATAACACAGTTAATTATTGCAGATATTTCTACAATCTGTATGTGCAAACACAAGTAAAACAGCCCTTTTACATCATTCCGGTGGCTTTTAGCGTGTACATTGCCAGCAGATTGCTCAGTGTGTGCATAATAATCGGCGCCCAGATATTCCCGCTTTTTTCATAGCACCATGTGAGGGCAAATGACGCCGGGATATAAACTATTAAATATCTGAGCATCGAGAGATCTCCGCTGCCCAAAACAAAGGTAAAAACATGCAGCCCGGCAAAGAGGAGGATAGAGAGAATATACGCAGGCGCTCTGCCGAATCTGAGCAGCCCCCCATATATGGCAGCTCTGTACAAGGTCTCTTCCAAAATGGGCGCAAGCACTACTGTGAGCACAAAAACAGTTCTGTATGATGTGTCAGCCAGCCCAATTACCGCCTGATTATTAGGCGGAGAAGCTAAGTCGAGCTTTAGTGCCCCCGCTGCCAGCATAACAGCCATATTCAGCAAAAACTGAATTAAAAAAGCCATAAGAACTACTTTTAGTATGCCCCTTATATCGTCAAAAATCCTGTCAAAGGAGTCTCTTAGATATTTATATAGTATAAAAAATGTTATAAACACACCGGCTGCCGAGTACATGAGCGTGAGCTTCAGCATTGATGCGTCGTTAATATTATCGGCAGAAAGCTTGCCCCTTGACGCTAAATAAGCCTGAGCTCCCATCATTACGCCGAAAAGCAGAACACGGAATAATATTAGTATTATCCGCTCTTTGTTGCTAATGCCGTCGCCTAATCCTCTGACAGGCTTTTTCTCTTCTTCAAAAATCATATTCTCTCTGCCTCCCCTTTGAGCTTATAAAGAAAGTTTAATGCCTCAATCGGGGTCATAGTCTCAATTGATGCCGCTTTTAATCTCTCTATGAGTTCCTTGCCGCCAAATTCAGTAAAGCACAGCTGCCCCTGCTCAGCTTCGTTTTCATCGTCATTTATTTCTGTCGCTTCATTCAGAGCGCCTCCGGCTTCAAGCTCCCGCAGCCACTGCCGCGCCGCTGAAATCACATTTCCGGGCACGCCTGCCAGCCTTGCAACATCTATGCCGTAGCTCCCCGCTGCAGGACCCTTAACTATTCGGCGCAAGAATTTAAGCTCACCGCCCTGCCTTTTTGCGCTTATCGAGAGGTTAAACGCGCCCTTTACGCTCTTATCTAAAACTGTTAGCTCGTGATAGTGGGTTGCAAACATAGTTTTAGCACCCAGCCTGCGCGGGTTTGCGCAGTGCTCCAAAACAGCTCTTGCTATTGCCATGCCGTCATATGTGGAGGTGCCTCTTCCAATTTCGTCTAATATAATAAGGCTTGCGCTCGTAGCACTTTTTAGTATCTGCGCAACCTCTGTCATTTCGACCATAAAGGTACTCTGACCCGCCGATATATCGTCCGATGAGCCTATTCTTGTAAACACCCTGTCAGCAGCCCCGATATTAGCCTGCCCAGCCGGTACAAAAGAGCCCATCTGAGCCATGAGCACAATAAGTGCTGTCTGGCGCATGTATGTGCTTTTACCCGCCATATTGGGACCTGTGACTATTGCCACAAGCTTATCCGACATGTTCATATGCACATCATTAGGCACAAAGAGCGAATCTTTTAGTGACTCCTCAACAACGGGGTGTCTGCCGTCTTTTATAATAATCTCGCCGCTTAAATCCACAGTCGGCATGCAGTAGCCGTTTTTAACCGCAACATGGGCAAAGGAGGCTAGGGCATCAAGGCAGGAAACAGCCTCAGCTGTTTTCTGTATTCTTTTTACCTCTGCTGCCACTTTTAATAAAAGATTTGCAAAAATCTCATATTCCAGCGCGACTATCCTGTCTCTTGCAGAAAGTATCGCGCTTTCTAATTCCTTTAGCTCCTCGGTAATATATCTCTCGTTTGAAACTAAGGTCTGTTTTCTTATATACTCCTCAGGCAGCGCTGTGTCTCTTGCGCTGTTCGGAACATCAATGTAATAGCCAAAGACCTTGTTGTAGCCAACCTTGAGCTTTTTTATGCCTGTGCGCTCACGCTCACGCTCTTCAAGCTTAGCAACAGACATTGCCCCGTTATCACGCAGCTCTCTCAGCCTGTCTATTTCCGCTGAAAATCCCGGTCTTATTATTCCACCCTCACGAACAGAAAAAGCAGGCTCATCGCAGATAGTATTTTTTATTAAATCTCTTATATCCGATAGCTCATCTAAGTCGCAAATTTCACGCAATAATGCACTTTTATAGTCTTTCAGCAGATTTTTAATCTCGGGTAGCTTTTGAGCGCTATCCGCTATCGCCATTAAATCCCTTGCGTTTGCAGTGCCGAATGTCGCCCTTGATATTAGCCTCGGCAGATCAGATGTGCCCGAGAGCACATGTCTTATTTCTTGCCTGCCCATGCTGTCAGAAAAAAGCTCGGCAACAGCCGCCTGCCGTCTTAGTATCATGACGGGGGAAATAAGCGGTCTTTCAATCCAGCTTCGCAGCATTCGAGCTCCCATGCTCGTAACTGTTTTATCCAAAACCCAAAGCAGACTGCCCTTTTTATCTCCGCTACGCTGATTTTGCAGCAGCTCAAGCCCCCTGAGTGTGCCGTAGTCAAGCTCCATATAAATATCGGAGTTTTGCAAAACCGGCATTTTAATATTGCTAAGCTCACATTTCTGTGTCTGTTTTAAATATAAAAGCAGAGCTCCGCAGCTAACACGCTTTGCCTCTGACTCGGGTGCGAATAAATCAGACTCGGATATTTCGGGGAAAACTCTTTTTAGCTCCGCGCTTGCCTCCGGCTCAGCAAAAATATCCGCCGGGCTTAGTATTAAAGCTCCCTGATGCTCTGCCATTTTGTAGATATCGGATTTTTTGCCGATGCTCTCGAAAAGCAGCACCTCACGGGGCGAAAATCTGCCCATTTCGTTGGCTATGTGCATTTCGGCGTTTTCGTTAAAAGCAGCGATTATAAGCTCGCCCGAGGAAACCTCGCAGAATGTAACTGCGCCCTGACTATTATTATCGCTCCTATTATCGTCTTTTATATATACAGCGCAGATATAATTTGCTCTGGATTCATCGAGCATAATATCGTCTGTGAGTGTGCCCGGGGTTATTACTCTAATAACATCTCGGCGAACAATGCCCACAGCCTCTTTTGGGTCTTCAACCTGCTCGCAGATTGCAACCCTTTTGCCCTTTTGTATGAGCTTTGCAATATATGCCTCAGCTGCGTGATAGGGCACGCCGCACATCGGGGTCTGCTCCTCGGGGGCTTTGCCCCTGTCTCGCGTTGTGAGTGTGAGGTCTAAAAGTGCCGATGCCTCTATAGCATCGTCGTCGAAAAGCTCATAAAAATCCCCGAGCCTGAAAAAGAGCAGACAATCCTTGTACTCGCTTTTTATTTCGGCATACTGCCGTTTCATCGGGGTTTTTTCCGACATTACTCTTTAGCCTCCAATTATATTGCAGTGATTATACGCTCAGATTATTAGAATAGTATTATAGCTTAATATGTTTTCTAAATTACATAAGCTCTCCGCTAAGTGCCCATGTGTTGCTGCCTGTTATTTTTGCATATGCAAAGCTGCCGATTAAAGACTCCTGCCCGCCCTTTAGCCTCACGAGCCTGCCGCCCTCGGTTCTTGCTGTGAGAACTGTGTCATCCTGCTTATCTATTCCGTCAATCAGCACTTTTTGCTCTGTGCCTATATAAGCTGCGTGCTTTTCCGCCGATATGCCGTTAACTGCTGTGAGCAGCCTTTCAAAGCGCTCTTTTTTAACTTCCTTGGGTGTATCGTCTGTCATATCATATGCCTTGGTGCCGACTCTGGGCGAAAATATAAATGTGAACATGGCGTCATATCGAACCTCGGCGACAAGGCTCAAGGTCTCAGAAAAATCCTCCTCAGTTTCACCGGGGAAGCCGACTATAATATCTGTTGTGAGTACTATATCCGGCATAAGCGCCCTTGCTTTTTTTATTAAATCTAAATACTGATTTCTGTCGTAGTGCCTGTTCATCTCCTTTAGTATGCGTGAGCTGCCCGACTGAACGGGCAGATGCAGGTGCTTTGCGCACTTTTCGCACTCCGCCATAGCTAAAAAGAGCTTATCCCCGGCATCTCTGGGGTGGCTTGTCATAAATCTTATTAAAAACTCACCCGGAATCTCGTTTATCATGCGAATTAAGCCAGAAAAGTCTATATTTTCATCTAAATCACGGCCGTATGAGTTTACATTCTGCCCCAATAAAGTTATTTCGCGGTAGCCCTCCTGTATGAGCTTTTTAGCCTCTGCCAAAATATCCGCAGATTTTCTGGACCGCTCCCTGCCTCTAACATGTGGCACAACACAGTAGGTGCAAAAGTTGTTGCAGCCGTACATAATAGAAATCCAAGCCCTGATATTATCCTGCCTTATAACGGGCATACCCTCGGCAATAGCCCCGTCTGACGGGCTGTTTTCAAATATTCTCTCGCCGCTTTCTATGCTTTTTTTATATAGTTCCGGAAATCTCCATAGCTCATGCGGACCAAAGGCAATGTCAACCACTCTAAATGAGCGTTTTAATTTATTTGCCATGTGCTCCTGCTGCACCATGCAGCCGCAGACTGCCACCTTGAGATTGGGATTTTTAGCCTTTATATGCCGCAGCGCGCCCACATTTCCCAAAACACGCATCTCGGCATGCTCTCTTATGGCGCAGGTGTTTACTATTATTAAATCGGCATCCTCGGGCTTGTCGGTAAAACCAAAGCCCATCATGCCTGCGTAGCCGCGCAGAATCTCGCTGTCTGCCTCGTTTTGCTGACAGCCGTATGTATCTATCATGGCAAGCGGCATTTTTGGCAAGGCTGCGTTTATTTCCGCAATCTGCGCGCAGATATCACTTTGCCTTAATATTTCGCTTTCGGGGATTTCTCCTGTTTTTTTCGTCATTTTATTACCTGCCGATATTTTTATATTAATACACTATCTTAGCATTTTTCAGTGGAAAATTCAATGATTTTACTATATACTGTGTATTAGACTTGAGGTGATAATTTGTCTAAGATAAATATACTCTCGCCATTTGTGGCAGATCTTATTGCAGCCGGCGAAGTGGTTGAGCGTGCCGCTTCCGTTATTAAGGAGCTAATCGAAAACTCCGTTGACGCCGGCAGCCAAAACATTACTGCTGAAATTAAAGACGGCGGGGCATCTTATATAAGGGTTACAGACGACGGCTGCGGCATGTCTGCCGAGGATGCGGGCGTGGCGTTTTTCCGCCATGCAACAAGCAAGCTCTCTGATGAAAACGGTCTTGCCGCAATCGGAACTCTGGGCTTTCGCGGTGAGGCACTTGCCGCTATCGGCAGCGTGTCGGATTCTACGATGCTGACTCGTGAAAAAACTTCCGGCATCGGCACAAAGCTAAGCCTTCTGGGTGGAGAAATAACCGAGCTTAGCGAGCACGGCTGCCCCGTCGGAACTACTATAATAATTAAATCCTTGTTTTATAACACACCGGCAAGGCTTAAGTTTATGAAGAGTGACAGGGCTGAGTCTGCCGCCTGCCTAAAAGCTGCCATGCAGCAAGCCTTGGGGCATCCTCATATATCTTTTAGATTCATAAGAGACGGTCGTGAGGAGTTTTTCACCCCCGGTGACGGAAAGCCGCTCTCGGCTATATATTCTCTTTTAGGCAGGGAGATAGTTTCAGAGCTTATCCCCGTTATCAGTGACGACGGAAATATTAAAGCCACAGGCTATATTTCTTCTCCCCCGCACGGCAGAGGCAACCGCACAAACCAGTTTTTCTTCTGCAACGGCAGATATATCCGCTCACAGCTGCTCACTGCCGCAGTCGAGCAGGCATATAAAAACACCCTTTTAAAGGGCAGATACCCCTCCTGCGTTATCTATCTTGAAATTGCCGCAAATGCAGTTGATGTGAATGTGCATCCCGCCAAAACAGAGGTGCGTTTTTCAGACGAAAGACGGGTTTTCGACGCTGTTTACTATGCCGCCTTGGGCGCACTAGAGGGAAAAAACATAACCCCTGCAAAGCATGAAAATGCCGATAATAAACCCGCAGACGGCGCGATAGCAAGCGAAATAAAAGGCGAAAAAAGCCCGTATATGCCGGCAGCAAAACCCTCCGGCAGCAGCGATAACGCTCTGCCTTGGGGCAGCTTCTTTGAGGCTGATAAAAAATCTAACATGCCCGAAAAAGAGGAAAAATCCGGCATCTCCTTTCTCAGAAGCCCGATTGCGGAGTTTGAGCCGCTAAAATCAGAAATTAATGCTGATGATAATAAAGAAAACGCAACCGACATGCCGGCTTTGAATGAAAGCCTCTTTTCCGGTGAGGGTGTTGCTACTGATAATTTGGCAGCAGAGCCCGATTTCGTTCCCGTTATAATCGGCGAAGCATTTAATCTCTACTGCTTTGTGCAGGCGGGCAATGAGCTACTTTTAATCGACAAGCACGCAGCGCACGAGCGGATAATATTCGACAGACTAATAAACGAAAAGGAAAAGCCCGGCAGTCAAACACTGCTCGAGCCTGTAATAATAAAGGCAGATGCCAAAATGTTAGAGAGCATAGAAAAAGACGAGGATATATATAAAGACCTCGGCTTTGATGCTGCAGTCTTTGGTTTTGACAGGGTAATAATAAGGGCAGTGCCCTTTGGTCTGGATGCTGCGGAAGCCGGAGAAACTCTGGAGGAATTATCTTCAGCCCTTTCAAACCCGCAAACGGCGGCAGATGAAAAACGAGACGAAGCGCTCAAAACTGTGGCATGCAAGGCAGCTATTAAAGCCGGGCAGCACTCAGCCGGCGAGGAAATTTTGGAGCTTGCAAAGGCTGTCTTGGCAGGAAAAGTTAAATACTGCCCGCACGGCAGACCGGTATCATACAGCTTTAGCAAAAAAGACTTAGAAAAGCTCTTTTTAAGAAGCTTATAATTTTATATTTAATATATTGGCGGAGGCGGTTTTATGACAATAAAAAGCGATATAGAAATAGCCCAGGCGTGCAAAATGTCCGATATAGGCAAAATTGCGGCAAAAATCGGGCTTAGCGAGGATGACATTGAGCGTTACGGCAGATACAAAGCCAAGATAAACCCCATTGCCGCAATGGAAAAAAGCGGCAAAAGCAGGGGCAAGCTCATATTAGTCACCGCCATAAACCCGACCCCGGCAGGCGAGGGCAAGACCACAACCACAGTAGGTCTGGCAGATGCCCTGCAAAGACTCGGCAAGAAAACCGTTGTCGCCCTGCGCGAGCCGTCACTCGGACCTGTTTTCGGCGTAAAGGGCGGGGCAGCAGGCGGCGGCATGGCTCAGGTTGTGCCGATGGAGGATATTAACCTGCACTTCACGGGAGATTTTCACGCAATAGCGGCTGCTAATAACCTGCTTGCCGCCATGATAGATAACCACATTTGGCGAGGCAACGCGCTGGGCATTGACCCGCGGCGTATCACATGGCGCCGCTGTGTGGATATGAACGACAGGCAGCTTAGATTTATTGCAGACGGTCTGGGCGGCGCCGGAAACGGCACCCCCCGTGAAGACGGCTTTGACATAACAGTCGCCAGCGAGGTTATGGCAGTTTTCTGCTTAGCCTCGGATATAAGCGATTTGAAAGCCCGGCTTTCTAAAATGGTGATAGGCTACACCTATGAAAACAAGCCCGTTTTTGCCGCAGATTTAAATGCCCATGGTGCGATGACAGCGCTGTTAAAGGACGCGCTTTGGCCGAATTTAGTCCAGACCTTAGAGGGCACACCCGCAATAATTCACGGCGGACCCTTTGCCAACATAGCCCACGGCTGCAACAGCATAATTGCCACAAAAACAGCAAGATATTTGGGCGAATACTGTGTAACCGAGGCGGGATTTGGGGCAGACTTAGGCGCGCAGAAGTATTTGGACATTAAATGCAGGGCTGATAATGACCTTGTGCCCGATGCTGTCTGTATAGTTGCGACTATAAGAGCCTTAGCACATCACGGCGGAGCTAAAAAAGAGGATTTAAACAGAAAAGATGCACTTAAAAAAGGCATAGATAACCTGCTGCGCCATGCCGATAATATAAAAACTGTCTATAATCTCCCCTGCGTTGTGGCACTAAACCGCTTTGTGACCGACACCGAGGCAGAAATTAATCTGGTTAGAGAATCCTGCGCTGCCTTGGGAATAAGCACTGTCTTATCCGAGGTCTGGGAAAAGGGCTCTTTGGGCGGGGCACTACTTGCTGAGGAAATAATAAGGCTTTGCAATCTGCCCTCTGACTTTAGCTTTTCGCACGTCGAGGATGAGGATGTTTTAGATAAGCTAAATAAAATCTGCAAAAGAGTATACAGAGCAAACGGAGTAATCTTAACAGCCGAGGCAGAAAAGCAGCTTGCCCGCCTGCGGGAGTTTGGCTTTGGCAGCCTGCCTGTCTGCGTTGCAAAAACGCAGTACTCGTTTTCCGACGACGCTAAAAAATTAGCTGCCCCCGAGGACTTTTATATAACAGTCAGAAACCTAAAGGTATCTGCCGGTGCCGGCTTTGTTGTAGCTCTAACGGGAGATATCATGACAATGCCGGGGCTGCCGAAAGTCCCCGCCGCCGAGAAAATCGATGTTGACAGTAGCGGCAAAATCACAAATCTGTTTTAGCGAATTTTAATATAAGCAAATTGCCTTACAGCCAATGTAAGTTGATATCTTCTGCTTTTTTGCTGTACTATTACGGTGAACTTAAGTGAAATTCAGCAAATAAAGGCCGGGAGGCAATAATTTATGAAAAATGATAAAGTTTTAGAGGTTTTAGAACTTAGCAAGACCTTCGGAGAGGGCGAGAGCAAAACAGAGGCTCTGCGCAGCATCAGCTTCAGCGTTGCCGAAGGTGAGTTTTTGGGCATTATGGGTCCCTCTGGCTCAGGCAAAACTACCCTGCTTAACTGCATAGCCACAATGATACGCCCCTCATCGGGCAAAATCCTGCTAAAAGGCCGTGATATTCAGGCTTTTTCAGAAAGCGAAACAGCAGAATACAGAGGTCGGGATATAGGCTTTATATTTCAGGAGTTTGAGCTGCTGGATAATCTGACAGGCAGAGAGAACATTGCCCTGCCATTAGCTCTGCACGGGATTTCACCCCAGAGCGCCGAGGGCGAGATTATGCGCCTTGCCGAGGTCTTTGATATAAAGACAGAGCTGCCAAAGTTCCCAACCGAGATGTCGGGCGGGCAAAAGCAGCGAGTGGCGGCAGCCCGCGCACTTATTTCAAACCCCGCAATAGTTTTGGCAGACGAGCCGACAGGCGCACTTGACAGTCAGAACGCCAAAACGCTTATGAAGTGCCTAAGCCTTGCCTGCAACACTGTTATGATGGTCACACACGATGCCAACGCCGCTTCCTACTGCTCACGCATACTATTCATTCGTGACGGCAAGCTGTTTCATGAGCTGCGGCGAAACCCCGAAACTGAGGCACCCTCGGACTTTTATGCCCGAATAGTTGTTGTGCTGTCTCAGATGGGAGGAGGCGCAACTAATGTTCTTTAAGCAGGTCAGGCGCAACGCCATGCGAGACCGCAAGAAGAACTCTCTCTACTTCGCCTCCATGACAGTTGCAATAATAGCTTTCTATACACTGCTCTCACTTGAAAGTCAGGACGTTATGCAGTTTCTGCATCAGGTTGAATCGCAGGCTGTTTCTAAGCTGCTTGCCGTAATACCGGTTGTATATTTAATATCGCTCCTTTTTGTGTTTTTCTTAGTATTCTTTGCCGTTAAATTCGACCTTATGAGCAGGCGGCGCGAATTTGGGCTATATCTCATGCTCGGCATGAAGCGCAGAAGGCTCTTTGGCATGATATTCTTAGAAAACCTGATGAACAGCACAATTTCTCTTATCTTCGGCATCACCGGCGCTGTGTTTTTAACAGAGCTAATCAGCCTTGCAACAGTCAAGCTCACAGGTCTCGGCATTATTGCACACCGCTTTACAATCTCATTTTCTGCTCTTTTGTTCACGATTTTCGGTTATCTTTTCGTGTCTCTATTCTCCACACTCGTAATCTGCATAAGAACAAGCCGCACAGAGCCTAACGAGCTTCTGCACGCAGAAAAAAGTCGCAGCTTTTCGACACTCACAAAAAAATCGAGCATGTTTTCACTTGTAGTCGGCATAATTTGCCTGCTTATCGCCTATGGTATCGGTATTTTTCTGTTTTCTGAGTTCCAGCCTTCAATTTTTGCGATTTTCTTTTTCGGCGCAGTCGGCACATTTCTTTTCTACCGTGGCTTTGGCGCAATAATTGAGCGCAGAATACTAAAAAGCGGCGAGGGCGGCACGGGGCTTTCAGTTTTTAACTCAAGGCAGCTTCAGGAGCAGGTAACGCACAGAAGCTCATCTCTTGCCGTCTCCTCACTGCTTCTGCTGCTTGCAGTCTCATTTTTAACGGTAGGCATAGGAAACTCACTCGGCACAAAAAAAGCTAATCCCCGCGGAGTAGATTTTACCCTGTTTTGCACGGCTGACGAGTTTAATGCTGTTAAAAACGACAGCGAAATAATGTCTAAAGTAAAGCTTGCCTATCCGATGGAGCTATCCCGTGTACGCAGGGAAGGCAGCGTTTTAGCTCCTTCGATTTACACCGCACTGGATGAGGGCGTGCAGAATAAGAATGCAAGAAGCTCCCTTCCTTCGTTTTCCGAGGTTGAGCGAATTATATCCGAATCTGCCTTCCGCTCCTTGCAGGAGGGTCTCGGAAAAACTCTGCCCCCGCTCGGGGATAACAAGGTAGCTTTATATTTGCGGCATGATTCCGTAGCAGAAATACATAATGTGCTGAATAAGCTCCTGAAAAACGGCACTCGTGCCACGATAGACGGCAAAAAATACGAATTTTTACCCGAAATATACACAGACAACATAGTAGCAGACACAGCTATCAGCATATATTTTGCAGTTATCGTCCCGGACGAGGTCTATAAGAGGCTTGAAAAAGGTGAAGGTCCCGTGGGCTACAACCTGCAGCTAAAAGATGAGGAAGTAGAAAAAGAGGGTCTGCCACCCGCTTTATTTGCCTTGCAGCGCATATTAAGGGAAAAGGAAATTCGTCATGAATCCTATATTCAGGGCATCGGCAGGTCTCTGTTTTTGGCGGTGTCGGGGGCATATTTAAGCTTTTATCTCGGCTTTCTGTTTTTGATTATTGCCAACACCTCGCTTGCAGTCACATTCTCAATTATGCATGAGGAGGGCAAGGGCAGATATAAAACCCTGCTCATGCTTGGGGCTAAACGCTCGGATATTTACGCATCAGCCATGTCCCAAATACGCCACTATTTCCTGCTTGTTTTGGGGCTCACGGCAGTAAGCTCGATTTTTGCTATCATCACTTTATTTTTTAGCATGGTGAGAATCCCCGCCGGGGCATCCTTTGCCCTTGTTTTGGGGCTTTCCGCAGGCGCGTTCTTGCTGCTCATTCTAATCGAAGTTATCTACATAGGCGCAGTTAAAAAGGCAATCAAAAAACAAATTGCCGCAATTTAGTTTGATATTTTATATTATTTAGTAAGGGAGGGGCAGGCTTGAAAACGATTGCAATAGTTGAGGATGACGAATTTTTGCTCGAAGAAATCATAAACACATTTGAAAGCCGGGGCATGAACGCAGTCGGAGTTTCTGATCTAAAAAATGCTGTTAGAGAAATAATAAAGCTCTCCCCCGATCTTCTTGTACTTGATTTAAATCTGCCCTATCAAAACGGTCTTGAAATTTGCACGGCTGTAAAGTCCAAAATCAATATGCCTATTCTGATATTAACAGCGCGAGACAGCTTAGGAGACGAAATCTGCGCAATAAACCTCGGTGCAGATGACTATCTAACAAAGCCCTGTCACCCGGATAGGCTAATTGCCCGCGCACAGCGGCTGCTTAGCACCTACGAGGGCAGCTTAAATCTTGTGCGTGCAGGCATGCTCACAGTAGACTCCGTTTCATACAAGGTCTCCTACAAGGGAGAAAATATGGTCTTGCCCGAAACCTCGGGCAAGATTTTGCTCACATTGGCTAAGGCATATCCCGAAACCGCAGCAAAAGAAGAGCTTGTTAAAACTCTCTGGGGCACCGGTGAATTTTTAGACCCCAACATACTCGAAGTCAACATAGCAAGGCTGCGCAAAAGCTTATCCGAAATCGGCGCTGACAGCGCCGTAATAACTGTTCGCGGCGAGGGCTACAAAATAGCGGAGGGTGAAGTATGAAAGCTTATTTTCGCCTGATAACTCCCCTGCTTTTGCCGCTAATATTCTGTGATATTTTCTGCATAGTGCTTATTTGGTTTACAGATGTTGCGCACGGCAGCAAATATGTTTTTCTGATTTTAGTTTTCAACATACTCTATCTGCTCATATTATCTGCTGTAATCTATTCTAAAAAACGAGACACAGACGCTGCAATAAAGGCTTTTTTAAACGAAGCAAATGCAAAAACCGCGGCAGAATTAAAGGCTATGCTTCCCGCCTATATGCACCCTTTAACAGACGGCTTAAACGAGGTCTTAAAGGCACGCGAGGAAGAAATAAAAAGGCTTAAAACAGACAGTAGCGCATACATAAACTATATTGACGAGTGGACACACGAGATAAAAACACCGCTGTCACTGCTGTCACTAATGCTTGTAAACAGAAAAGCCGAGATGAGCGAATATGTGCTGCGGCGCATGATGCATATTAACCGAAAGCTCACGGATGATGTTGAAAAAATCCTGTTTTATTCCCGCATTAATTCCGGCAGACCGGATATTAACTTCACTCGATTTCGCTTAGACGAGCTTGTCTCTGAGCGAATAAATGAGTTTGAGTTTCTAATCGGCGAGGCAGGCGGAAAAATTAAGTCAAATCTCAATAAAAGCCTTGTCACAGCAGATAAAAAGACCATGGGCTTTATAATAGACCAGCTACTTTCCAATGCCGCAAAATACATGGCTAAAAGTAGCGGCATAATAGAAATAAGCCTTTCGCAAAATAGCTCGGATACTGCGGCTGTTTTGACTATATTAAATAACGGCGGCGGCGTGCTGCCCGAGGATGCGCCCTTTATTTTCGATATGGGCTTTTGCGGCGGAATTGAGAGAAGACAGAGAGCTACGGGCATGGGGCTTTATTTAGCCTCCCGCTATGCCGAGGCTAACTGCGCAAAGCTCATGCTGTCTCCCATCAGCACAAAAGGCGAATTTTTCGAAATATCGCTGATTATCCCGGCAGACAGCGAATAAGTCGAATATACTAAGCCTAAAAACTAAGCTTTACGGCTATATTAATCACATAAGCTAACTCGCAGTCATAAAATTATGGCTGCGTTTTTCGTCCAACAGACTTATTTATCGTCCAATTTTATCTCTTTTTGGACGAAAAGTTAGTATTTGGATAAAAAACTTTCAGCAAAGCAAGCTTATATGAGAGCTGCGCTCACGCGTCGCCCGGCGGGCAGATTTTGCTTAACTTATGCAAAATCACCGAGCTTATCGTTATTATTTCTAAAATACGGCATAATAATTATACCTAATTTGTATAAGCTGACCAGTTGAACTTAATATGCTTATACAGTAACATATTATTAACACCAATAAACTTTAAAGACGATGAAGAAAAGAGTAGTTTGAGATAACTCGTCACAGAGAGCTCCCGGCGGTGGAAAGGGGGCACGAAATGCTCGGATGAAGATGGTTTTGGAGTCGCGCACCGAACGCAGTATATCTGCGCAAGGCTGCGACGGGAGCGCCCGTTACAGCGACAGAAGTATGATGGTACTTCGTGAGGCTCTTTTCCGTGAGGATAGAGTAAATTAGGGTGGTAACGCGATATATTCGCCCCTGATGCTATGCATCGGGGGCGTTTTTTTATTATATTTATTAATATTTATATCTTGGGGGCATAAAATTGCAGTTTAGAGAAACAATCATCAGCATAAAAAATCTCACAAAGACATTCGGCACGGGGCATGCTGCCGTAACTGCCCTTTCTGATGTCAGTCTGGATATAGAAAAGGGAGAAATCTTCGGTGTAATCGGGCTTTCCGGTGCCGGCAAGTCAACTCTTGTGCGCTGCATAAACCTGCTGGAAAAGCCGACATACGGCAGTGTTATAGTAAACGGTCAGGATTTAACAACGCTATCGGATGCAAAGCTTAGGCTGGCAAGGCGAGATATCGGCATGATTTTTCAGGGCTTTAACCTGCTCATGCAAAAAACCGCACAAGACAATGTTGCGTTTCCGCTCACACTCTGCGGCATCGGCAAAAAGGAATCTCGCAAAAAAGCCTTGGAGCTGCTTAGCTTAGTCGGTCTAAAAGACAAGGCAAAATCATGGCCGGCGCAGCTTTCCGGCGGGCAGATGCAAAGGGTGGCAATTGCAAGAGCCCTTGCCACAGACCCCTCGGTTTTACTCTGCGACGAGGCAACAAGTGCACTTGACCCCGCCACAACAGACTCAATCTTGGAGCTTTTGCGGGATATTAACAGAAGGCTCGGTGTCACAATTGTTGTAATAACCCACGATATGCGGGTAATCGAGCAAATCTGCTCTCGGGTTGCCATTATTTCAGACAGCAAGGTAGCAGAGGTCGGCTACTCTGCCGATGTGTTCAGGAAGCCCAAGACAGATGCGGCAAGAAGCCTTGTTTTGCCTCCCGGCGAGAGACTCACGGGGCTAAAATCCGGCGGCGAGCTAATAAGACTTGCCTTTGACGGCAGCACAAGCGACAGACCGGTAATAGCCGAAATGGTGCTAAAATTCGGGCAGCCTGTCAACATAGTTTACGCCGACACAAGGGTAATCGAGGGTCGCATCTACGGTCACACGATAATAAGACTTCCCGATGACAGGGATATCTCAATAAAAATGCAAAGCTGGCTCACAGAGCAAGAAGTAAGCTTCACAAAGGAGGACTAAGTATATGTTAAATCTTGTTTTTAGCGGTTTTTTAGAGACACTTTTTATGACCTTAGTCTCAGTAGCCTTTGCGTATATCATAGGTCTTCCTATCGGGCTTGCTCTTGTCGTCACAGCCCCCGAGGGAATAAAGCCTGCAAGGGGCGTAAACGCTGTGCTCGGAGTTATAGTTAACATACTCAGAAGCGTGCCTTTTCTCATTCTGCTTGTTGCCGTTGTGCCGCTCACAAGGCTCATAATGGGCACGGCAGTCGGCTCTGCGGCAACTGTTGTACCGCTGGTAATTGCGGCTTTTCCCTTTGTTGCGCGGATAATCGAAGCATCGGCAAAGGAGGTGGACAGGGGCGTAATTGAAGCGTCCTTATCTATGGGCGCTACCACCATGCAGATTGTGACAAGGGTAATACTGCCCGAGTGTCTGCCCTCTTTAATTAACGGCGCTGCCATAGTCACAATGACAATACTAGGCTACTCAGCCATGTCGGGTATAGTCGGCGGCGGCGGTCTCGGGGCAATCGCAATAAACTACGGCTACTACAGAAATAACAGCCAAATAATGCTTATTATGATTGCTATACTTGTCATCATGGTGCTGTTTTTCCAAGGCCTCGGAACATATTTTTCCCGTGTTTCCGATAAACGCATAAACTAAAAAAATATAAAATAATAAAATTTAAGGAGAATAAAAATGAAAAAGAAACTGTCACTTTTACTTGCGTTTGTACTATTAATAGGCATACTCGCCGCCTGCGGCAAGGCTCCCTCAGTGCCCGCAAATGAGGCTCCTGCACTCAAGAAAATCAAGGTCGGCGCCTCTGTTACCCCCCACAGCGAAATCTTAGAAGCCTGCCGCGAGCCTCTGGCAAAAAAGGGCTTTGAGCTTGAAATAAAAGAGTTCACAGATTATATCCTGCCCAACACAACCCTGCAGGATAAAGACTTAGACGCAAACTACTTCCAGCACCTTCCGTATTTAGAGGGCTTTAACAAGGAACACAAAACCGATATAGTCTCTGTTTTGGCAGTGCATTACGAGCCGATGGGCATATACCCCGGCACATGCAAAAGCTTAGCCGATCTCAAAGAGGGCGATAAGATAGCAGTTCCCAACGACGGCTCAAACGAGGCAAGAGCCCTGCTTCTGCTCCAGGCTGAGGGTCTTATTAAGCTAAAAGACAATGTCCGCTTTGACGCCACAGTTCTCGACATAACAGAAAACCCCAAGAAGCTGGAAATAGTTGAATTAGACGCTGCTCAAATCGCAATCTCCCTGCCCGATGTGGCGCTCGGTGTGGTAAACGGCAACTACGCCCTGCAGGCAAACCTCAGCGTTACAAAAGACGCCTTAGCCTCCGAAAAAGCAGACTCAGACTCAGCTACAACCTATGCAAATATTCTCTGTGTCCGAAAAGGAGACGAGAACACAGAAGCCACAAAGGCACTGATTGAGGTTTTAGGCTCCAAGGAAGTCAAAGATTTTATTGCAGAAAAATATAAGGGCGCGGTAGTCGCACTCGGATAAAAAGCTATAAATAAAAGCACAAGGGACTCAATTTCGAGTCCCTTTTTATATTTGCTTATATGTTTTATAAAGCTGTATACCATCCGCTTGCACAGGTGGATACAATCCGCTTACACCGGTGGATACAATCAGCTTGCACAGGTGGATACAATCAGCTTGCACAGGTGGATACAATCAGCTTGCACTACTGTATACCATCGTAGTCTTTACACGCAGGTCGCCGCTACTTTCTCCAACCGAGATTTTGCGTGATTTTACAGAGCAATCCCTGTTAAGGCAGATGTAAATTAGCGAGCACTTCCAACGGTTTTATCGTAGGGGCGCACCTTCGGTCGCCCGTCGTTCCCCCGTCCTAAACCTGCGTTTTGGGCGGGCGATTGCAAATCGCCCCTACATTCCCCAACGGAGATTTGTTGTAATTCTTAGTGTGCAATCCCTTTTAAGCACAATGTAATTTAGTGAGCAATTCCGATAGTTTAATCGTAGGGGCGCACCTTCGGTCGCCCGTCGTTCCCCCGTCATAATCCTGCGCTTTGGGCGGGCGATTGCAAATCGCCCCTACTTTCCCCAACCGAGATTTTGCGTGATTTTACAGAGCAATCCCTGTTAAGGTAGATGTAAATTAGCGAGCAATTCCAATGGTTTTATCGTAGGGGCGCACCTTCGGTCGCCCGTCGTTCCCCCGTCCTTTTCCGCCGTTTTCCCAAAACAAAAAACTGCGGACAGGGCATACGCCCTGTCCGCAAATTAGTATTAACTTCTTATGAATTCGCTAATAAATATATTACTTCTTGTTCGACTTGCGCCAGATTTTTTGGCTCTCGGCAGCTTTTATAAGCTCGTCTCTGAAATCCGGATCAGCCACGGAAATCAGCATTTCCGCTCTCTCCCATGTGCTTCTGCCGGCAAGGTTAACAACGCCCTGCTCCGTTGCAATATAATATGCCTGTGAACGGGGCGAGGTTATGATGTCACCGTTAAAGTGCGGTACTATTCGGGACTGCTTCACTCCCTTTTTATCTACGAATGAAGAGGTCATGCAGATAAATGCCTTGCCGCCGCGGCTCATGGCAGCGCCGGTTAAAAAGTCGACCTGACCGCCCGTGCCGCTTATGTGCCGCAGCCCTGCGCTCTCCGAGCTCAACTGACCGTATAAATCTGCTGCTATGCAGGAGTTTAGAGAAACAAAATTATCAAGGCTCTTTATAACATAGGGGTCATTCACATAGTGCATGGGCATTGAAACGACTTCCTTGTTGTCCTTGAGCCAGTTATAAAGTCTGTCTGTGCCTGCCGCTATGCCGTAGACACCCAGATTTTGGTCCTTAGTTTTGCGCTTGTTTGTGAGCACGCCTGCCTCATATAGATTATAAAAAGCGTCTGTGCAAAACTCGGTGTGCATGCCTAAATCCTTAATTCCGGCTTCGGCAATCATAGAGCCGACAGCATCGGGCACGCCGCCAATTCCGAGCTGGATTGTGGCACCGTCTACTACATGGGGGATAATATGCTTTGCTATTTGCTTTTCTAAATCGCTCGGCTCACGCATGGGCAGCTGCACCATCTTGTCGTGAGGACCCTCAACAACCGCCGTTACCTCGGAAATATGGATAAGCCCGCAGCCCACACCGACACAGGGCACAAGATTCTCGTTTACTTCTATAACTATTTTCTTGGCTTTCTGCAGGGGCGCGCCGGCGTTACCGGAAGCCACGGAGAAGTTAAAATATCCTTCCTCGTTCATAGGAGTTGCGCAGGCAAAAGCCACATCAACATCTAAAAATTCCTTGTAATACCAGAACAGATTGCGGAAAAGCATAGGCTCATAGAAGCAGAGACCCTTATCGCAAAGTCCTCTCTCATAGCCTGATGTGTGCCAGCTGGAATACACAAAATGCTCGTGTGTCGGGTCGCATTCGGCTGTTTTTGTAGGGCCGTAGAGCAGGTTGCCGCGCACCTTTACATCAAAAAGCTCGTCACGGCGTTTGGAAATCGCCTCGTCACAAAGTGTGGGGAAAATCGTGCCGACCGAA
>JAAZCZ010000136.1 GCA_012513005.1 Oscillospiraceae bacterium
CAAAGTTCTAAAGAGAACCTGCTACGGGGTTCGAGATTTCAAACGTTTTAGAAATAGAATTCTTCATTGCTTCGCTGCTTAACCCCATAAAAAATGGAGCTGACCATTCAGCCAACTCCACTTCGCTTTTATTCTTCTTTTATCGCTCTACCCCAACATTTGACAAAGAGCCATTTTAAATAGCTAAATGAATACTTGTAATAAATGCTCAATAATAGTAAAATAAATAGATAAGCTTAATTCTGGAGGTAATATCTTGGCTTCTGAACTTATTGCAAAGAAAAGAAAAAGAAAAACCAAAAAGGCGATGGATGATTTATATGATTTTATCCAGAGTGCCGTTGCAGCACTTGTTTTCTGCATTTTGCTTTTTTCATTTTTTGTCAGAATAGTAGATGTCATCGGACCTTCAATGCGCCCGACATTAAATGACATGGATAAAATAGTTGTTTCAAAGCTTTTTTATAAACCAAAAGTTGGGGATATAGTTGTTTTTAGAAAAGACAGCTTTAAGGAAGAACCTCTGGTAAAAAGAATTATAGCAGTAGCAGGTCAAACTGTCGACATTAACTTCAGTGCCGGTGAGGTTTTAGTTGACAATGTAAAAATAGAAGAACCCTACATAGCTGAGCCGACGACAGGGGAAAAATACGATTTTGTAGGTCCTATTACCGTGCCTAAAGGCTGTGTATTTGTAATGGGAGATAACAGGCTCCACTCCACCGACAGCAGATATTCAGAGATTGGATTTGTAGATGAACGCTGCATTATGGGCAAGGTATGGTTCACGGTTTTTCCTGTAAAACATTTTGGGAGTCCTTATGCAAAACAATGAAAATACAAAAATGAATATTAATTGGTTTCCGGGGCATATGAAAAAAGCCGAGAGGGCGATTATTGAAGACTTAAAACAGGTAGACATAGTCTTTGTTATTTTAGATGCTCGTATCCCGGGCGCCAGTTTTAATCCGGATTTAAACGAGATACTTGGTGATAAACCAAGGGTAATTGTTTTAAACAGAAGCGATCTTGCAGATGCAAATCAGTCTGCTAAATGGCAGAAGATTTATGAAAGCAAGGGCTACACAGTTATTCTGACAGATGCAGTTTCGGGCAAGGGAGTAAACAGAAGCATTAATGTAGTTAGATCTGTGCTAAAAGAAAAAATATTGCAATACGAACAGAAGGGTATGAAGGGCAGAACTCTTCGAATAATGGTAATCGGAGTTCCCAATGTCGGAAAATCTACATTAATCAATAAACTTGCAAAAAGAAAGGTAGCAACTGTTGCAGACAGACCGGGCGTTACAAGAGGCAGGCAGTGGATAAAAGTCGGCAATGAAATAGAGCTTTTAGACACACCGGGTGTGCTATGGCCGCGTTTTGAAAGCCGGGATACCGGCGAACTTCTTGCAATAACGGGTGCCATTAAGGATGATGTGTTAGACAAGCAAACTCTTGCAGTTACCTTTTTAAACCGAATGATAAGCATGTACCCGGATGCAATAAAAACCAGATATAAGCTTTCTGATACAGACCTTGTAGACGGATTTACAGCACTTAATGCGGCAGCTAAAAAAAGAGGCTTTCTTATTTCCGGAGGAGAACTGGACACTGAGCGTATGGCATCAGTATTACTTGATGAGTACAGAGGCGGAGTTCTGGGTCGTATGACATTGGAGATTGCCGATGAATCAGCAGAGTGACATATATCTTTTTGAAGCCGGTATAGTTAGTGAAGATATGCAGCCCTATTGCGGCGTCGATGAAGCCGGAAGAGGTCCTTTAGCAGGCCCTGTATATGCTGCAGCTGTTATCTTGGGTCCTGATACTAAAATACTGGGTCTTAATGATTCGAAAAAAATTAGCCCTAAAAAACGGGATTTGCTTTATGAAGAAATACTAAAGTCAGCAGCTGCCGTGTCTGTCGGCGTCTCGGATGTTTCTGAAATTGAAGAACTAAATATTTTAGCAGCAACTTTTTTAGCAATGAACAGGGCAATCGAAGGCTTAAATCCCAAGGCTAAAATCAGTTTAATTGATGGCAATCAAGGCAAGGGTATTTTGACTAAACATATTTGTATAACCGGTGGTGACGCGCTTTGTGCAAGCATAGCTGCAGCATCAATTGTTGCTAAAGTACAAAGAGACAGATACATGATAAAACTAGCAGAAAAGTACCCCATGTACGGATTTGAAAAGCACAAGGGCTACGGAACAGCAGCACACTATGCCGCAATAAAAGAGCACGGGGCATGTAAGCATCATCGTATGTCATTTCTAAAGAATCTGCACTAAGGAGATAAGATGAACTCCAATTTGAAAGGCAGAACCGGAGAAGCTGTTGCTGCCGATTATTTGCGTAAAAAGGGATATAAACTCAAAGGGCTAAACTACAAAAGCAGATATGGTGAGATAGATATTATTGCCGAGATTGGTAAAATCATAGTGTTTGCCGAGGTTAAGCTCAGGAAAGATTCAAGCTTTGCAAAAGCCTTTGAGTTTGTGGATGCATATAAGCAGGAGCGACTTAAAAAAACTGCCTTAATTTGGCTTAGTGATACATCCAGTGAAAAGCAGTGCAGATTTGATGTAATAGAGGTTTATTTTGCAAACGGCATAAATGAAATTAACCATATAGAAGATGCATTTTGAGAAATGAGTGTGGCTTATGAGATATCATTCTACAAGAGACGAAAATGAGAAGCTTAACGCATCTGCTGCTATAATTAAAGGGATAGCAACAGATGGCGGGCTATATATCCCTGAGATTATTCCGGAATTTACCGGTGTTGAGCTTGAAAAATTAATGCGTCTTGACTATATGTCGATTGCAGAAAAAGTGTTTGGAAAATTTTTGGAAGAATTTTCCAGCAAAGAAATTTCCGAAATAGTCAGTGCAGCATATAAAAGCAGTTTTGATTCAGAAGAAATTGCCCCCTTGCACATTGCTGATGATAAAACTGCTTATTTAGAGCTTTGGCACGGGCCGACCTGTGCTTTTAAGGACGTTGCCCTTTCAGCACTGCCTCACTTAATGAAATATTCAGCCGAAAAATGCGATGTAGACAGCGAGATTTGCATACTGGTTGCAACATCGGGAGACACAGGAAAAGCTGCTTTAGAGGGATTTGCTGATGTTAAGGGAACTTCGATTTTAGTGTTCTACCCTGAAAAAGGTGTGTCAGAAATGCAGCGACTTCAAATGGCAACGCAGAAGGGGGAAAATGTCGGAGTTTGCGCGATAAAGGGAAATTTTGATGACGCTCAAACCGGTGTAAAACAGATATTTTCTGATGAGGAGCTATCTTCGTTTTTATCTTCAAAAGATGTGATGCTATCTTCCGCCAACTCAATTAACTGGGGTAGGCTTCTTCCTCAAATTGTCTACTATTTTTCAGCTTACAGAGATTTTGTAAAAGCTAATCTAATCAGCTTCGGTGATAAGCTAAACTTCGTAGTGCCTACCGGAAACTTCGGCAACATTTTAGCAGGCTGGTATGCCGGAATGATGGGGCTTCCCATCGGAAAACTAATCTGCGCCTCAAACAAAAACAACGTTCTGACTGATTTTTTCGTAAGCGGTAAGTATAATAAAAACAGGCAGTTTTATTGCACGGATTCACCGTCTATGGATATACTGGTGTCAAGCAATTTGGAAAGACTATTATATGAACTTAGCAGAAGCAGTGAAGATGTCAGCCTTCTTATGTTAAGCCTGTCAAAAGAAGGCGAATACGAAATTTCCGATGCTCTGCACGCTAAGCTACTTGAAAAATTCTTTGCAGATTTTTCAGATGATGATGAGTGCAGGGAAGAAATAAAAAGAGTTTGGGATAATGACAAATATCTAATAGACACTCATACTGCTGTAGCATCATCGGTACTTAGAAAATACAGAATAAATAGCGGAGATAATATTCCGGCATGCATAGTTTCAACAGCAAGCCCCTATAAATTTTCGGGGAGTGTGCTGGCAGCTTTGAGCAAGGCAAACAATGAAATGAGTGAATTTGATAAAATGAAGCAGCTTTCAAAACTGACAAATACGCAGATTCCAAAGCCGCTGTTAGGTATTTTAGATAATGAGCTTAGGTTCACTGACACTGCTGAGATTTCTGGAATGAAAGCCGAGCTGCTACGCTTTCTTGGCATTAATGAGCAGGAATAAAATTTAGTATAATTTGGACAATTAGGGAGAAATAAATTTGGCGCTTTATGCAATCGGGGATCTACATCTTTCGCTGGGCACAAATAAGTCAATGGAAGTTTTCAAAGGTCGCTGGACAGGTTATGTCGAGAAGATAAAAAGCGGGTTTTCAAAACTTCGTGATGACGATATCTGTGTGCTATGCGGTGATATTTCCTGGGGCATGTCGTTAGATGAGTCAAAGAATGATTTTCTCTTTATAGATGCTCTGCCCGGAAAGAAAATAATAATCAAGGGAAATCACGATTATTGGTGGAATACCCGCACAAAAATTGGTAATTTCTTTGATGAAATTGGCGTTAGCTCAATTGAGATATTAAACAACAATTCATTTGACTATAACGAAGAATTTGCTATTTGCGGAACCAGAGGCTGGTTTTACGAGGAAGAAAAGGGAACTTTACAAGATGCCAAGGTCTTAAACCGCGAGCTTATGAGACTAAAAGCTTCTTTAGACAGCGCGGGCGATAAGGAAAAGCTGGTGTTTCTACACTACCCACCAAAGTTTTTGAACTATACCTGCTCAGAAATGATTTCTATTATTTCAGATTACAATGCAAGACTTTGCTGCTATGGTCATATACATGATAAGGGCTGCCAAGTTGCATTTGAAGGCAAATTAAACGGCACAGAATATAAGCTTGTTTCAGCAGATCATCTCAACTTTGTTCCTCATAAGATTTTTGACTGAAATTATGAACTTTATTAGTTTGCTTTTACGTTTGCAATCTGTTATAATTCCATGCGTTATATTAGGTATAAATATATAAAATATCCAAAAATATTCAAAGCAGTAAGGGGAGCCCGAAATGATTACAAAGAATTTAGAGAAAAAAGAAAATTGCACCGCATTGTTCCAAGTTGAAATTGAGGCAGAGGCCTTTGAAGCGGCAGTAGGAGTAGCCTACAGCAGAATGAAGGGCAGACTGTCTGCACCCGGATTTCGCAAGGGCAAAGTTCCTCGCATAGTTGCCGAGGGAATCTACGGACCTGACATTTTCCACGAGGAAGCGGTTAATATATTAGCGCAGGAAGCATTTGAGTTCGGAATTGAAAAAGAAAACCTCAACAATGTCGGAATGCCTCAGATAGCAGATTTCGTTGTTGACGAGAATAAAGTACTCACAGTTACATTTATTACTGAGCTTTATCCCGAAGCTACATTGGGCGAGTATAAGGGTCTGTCTGCAGTGTTTGAAGAGCATGAAGTAACAGAAGCTGACCTTGACAAAGAAATTGAGGAAGTCAGAAAACGCAACGGCAGACATGTTGACGTCGAAAGAGCAGTTATAAACGGTGACACAATCGTATTTGACTTTGAGGGATTCATGGGCGATGAAGCATTTGACGGCGGCTGTGCTGAGGAGTACACGCTGGAAATCGGCTCAGGCTCTTTTATACCCGGATTTGAAGAGCAGCTTGTAGGCTATATGCCCGGTCAAGAAGGCGACATCATGGTCACTTTCCCCGAGGAATACGGCGCCGAGGAGCTTGCCGGTAAGGAAGCACGCTTTAGAGTTAAGGTTCACACAGTTCGCGAGCTTCAGCTTCCGGAGCTTGACGATGAGTTTGCAAAAGACGTTTCTGAATTTGATACATTAGATGAATACAAAGCAGACCTTTTTGAAAAAATGAAGAAAGAAGCTGCTGATGTCTCTGACCGCACTTATAAGTCATCTTTGTTAAATTCTGCAATAGAAAACATGACAGTAGAAGTTCCGGGCAGCATGGTAGAAGAGAAGCTTGATGAGTATCTCAGAAACTTTGCAAGCAGCATTGGTGTTAAGAGCAATATGTCCAGAGAAGGCATACTTGAAACACTCGGAATAACAAACGAAAGCTTCCAGCAGATGATGGGACCTCAGGCATTAATGCAGGCAAAGGCAGATATACTTCTTGACAAGATAATCGAAGTCGAAGGACTAGAGGTTTCCGATGAAGAGAAGGAAACATTCTATAAGAGCCTTGAAGTTGACTACGGTGAGGATGCCGAGAAGCTTAAGCATATGGTTGACGAAAAAGCCCTCTGCAGAGATATTTGCCGCAAGAAGGCAATCGAAATTATTTACGATACTGCAAACAAGCTTTCTCCCGAAGAGAAAAGCGAAAAAGCAGAGTAATATACTAAGCTAAAAAATAATAAACAGAAAAGGGGATTAGTATGAGTTTAGTTCCATATGTAGTCGAGCAGACCTCTCGCGGAGAGAGATCCTACGACATATTTTCAAGACTTCTGAACGACAGAATAGTAATCCTGTCTGAAGAAGTTAACGACACAACAGCAAGCCTAATCGTGGCTCAGCTTCTATACCTAGAGTCTCAGGATCCGGATAAGGATATAGCGTTTTATATAAACAGCCCGGGCGGCTCTGTCACTGCCGGTCTTGCGATTTATGACACTATGCAGTACATAAAATGCGATGTATCAACCATCTGCATCGGAATGGCAGCTTCTATGGGCGCATTCTTGCTGGCAGCAGGAGCAAAGGGAAAGCGTTTGGCTCTACCCAACTCCGAAATAATGATTCACCAGCCGTCAGGCGGAAGCAAGGGTCAGGCAACCGATATCCAAATTCAGGCAGAGCATATTATTAAAATAAAGCATAACTTAAACCGTATGCTTTCAGAGAACACAGGCAAGCCATATGACGTAGTGGCAGCGGATACAGAGAGAGACTTTTTCATGTCTGCTGATGATGCGCTGGAATATGGTATAATAGACAAAGTAATACGCAACAGATAATTCGTCGGGAGAACATACAGTGGGGAAAACAGAAGATAAAAAAACAATAAGATGCTCATTTTGCGGCAAGCCTCAGGCTCGTGTAGATAAGCTGATTGCCGGTAACGGCTCATATATTTGCGACGAATGTGTGCGTATTTGTATGAACATAGTCGATGATCAGGTAAAAGCTGAATCTGAGACTGCTGAGCTTGGTAGTCTTTCACTTAATTTGAAAACACTGCCGAAGCCTGCGGAAATAAAGGCAAAGCTCGACGAGTATATTATCGGTCAAGATGAGGCTAAGATTGTTTTGTCAGTAGCTGTCTATAACCACTACAAACGCATACTGCATGCAGAGCGCTCGGAATCCGAGATTCAAAAAAGTAATATTCTGCTTGTCGGTCCCACCGGCAGCGGAAAGACTCTCTTTGCACAGACTTTGGCCAAAATGCTGGATGTTCCGTTTGCAATTGCAGATGCAACAACGGTAACAGAGGCAGGCTATGTCGGTGAGGATGTTGAGAATATTATTTTAAGACTTCTGCAAGCTGCCGATTTTGATGTTGAAAAGGCAGAGCGCGGAATTATATATGTTGATGAGCTTGATAAAATTTCAAGAAAAAGCGAAAATGCCTCTCTCACAAGAGATGTCTCCGGTGAGGGAGTTCAGCAGGCGCTTTTAAAGCTCTTGGAGGGAACTATTGCAAATGTACCCCCTCAGGGCGGCAGAAAGCACCCACTCCAAGAATTTATCAGCATTGACACAAAGAACATATTGTTTATTTGTGGCGGGGCGTTTGACGGCTTAGAAAAAATAATAGAAAAAAGATTAGATAAAAAGGCAATAGGCTTTGAGGCGGATATCGTTTCAAGCAAAGAAAAGGATGTGGGGGAGCTTCTTTCTCATGTCCAATCGCATGATTTAATTAAATTCGGACTTATCCCCGAGCTGGTAGGCAGGGTGCCGGTTATTTCTTCGCTAAATTCTTTGAGCAGAGAGGATCTTGTAAGAATACTCACAGAGCCAAAGAACAGCATTGTCAGGCAATACACCGAACTAATGGATTACGACGGAGTAAGCTTAGAATTTGAGCCTGATGCGCTGGATGCAATTGCAGAAAAAGCGATAGAGATGCAAATCGGCGCAAGAGGGCTAAGGACAATAGCGGAAAAAATACTGACGCGGATAATGTTCGAAGTGCCCTCAGATCCAAGCATTTCACATGTGATAGTAACAGGTGAGAGTGTAAGGAGCGGGGGAGAGCCCCTGGTTATTCACAAGAACAGTTTTGTGGAGAATAATGCATAAACCAACTTAGAGGGGCGAAGTTATTACTTCGCCCCTATTTTAATATGTTAACAATAATCACAGATATATATCCTTTCGAAAGGAGTGAATAGAATGGATAAAGAAAAGATTTTAGACGAAAAGGTTAGATTGCCGGTAATACCGCTGCGCGGTCTGTCAGTTTTCCCGGGCATGCTGATTAACTTCGATGTTGAGAGACCGATGTCAATTGCTGCTCTTAACATGGCAATGAATTTTGATCAGGTTATTTTCTTAACAGCACAAAAAGAAATAGCCAAAGAGATTCCGCATGAGGAAGATATCTATCATGTAGGAACTGTGTGTAAGGTTCGTCAGCTGCTAAGGCAGCCCGGAAGCAAAGTTGTAAGAGTAATGGCGGAGGGCATAGATAGGGGTAAAATACGAACATTTATTTCGCTAAAACCCGCAATAATAGCAGATATTGAGCCTATGCCTGATGTTTTAGAAAAAGAAACTAACAGAACAGAGGCACTGCGGAGAAGAAGCATTTCCATGTTCGGTGAGTATGCAGAAGAATCGGGTAATATAGCAAGAGAGAGTGTTATCAGCATTTTAGACAGCACAGACTCAGCGTATGTTGCTGACTACATTGCGCAGAATATCTACTTAAAACCGCAGGATAAGCAGAGTCTGCTTGAAGAGCAAAGACCATCAAAAAGACTCTTGCAGCTGTGCAGACTGCTGGCGCAGGAGATTACATATCTCCGGATCGAACGCGATTTAAACGAGATAACTCATGAGCAGATGTCAAGGAACCAAAAAGAGTATTATCTCAGAGAGCAGCTAAAAGTAATACAGGCTGAGCTCGGAGAGGAAGACAGCTCTTCTGATGTTGAGGACTATAAGACGAAAATACTGTCGCTTGGACTTGATGAAGAGAGTGAGCAGAAGCTGCTCAAAGAAAACAAAAGACTTGCAAAGCAGCCATTTGGCTCAGCTGAGGCTTCTGTAATTCGCAGCTATTTAGACACATGCTTAGATATCCCGTGGAACAAAAGTACGAAAGAGCGTCTTGATCTTGATGCAAGCAAAAAGATTTTAGATGCAGACCACTTTGGATTAGCAAAAGTAAAAGAACGTATCTTAGAATATTTAGCAGTAAGACGTATGGCTACTGATATTAAAGGCGGCGTTTTATGCTTAGTAGGACCTCCCGGAACAGGAAAAACCAGTGTTGCAATGAGCATAGCAAGGGCAACAAACAGAAAACTATGCAGAGTTGCCTTAGGCGGAGTTCACGATGAAGCTGAGATTCGCGGACACAGAAAAACCTATGTCGGCTCCATGCCGGGCAGAATAGTTGCGGGTCTTATTCAGGCAGGCAGCATGAATCCCCTTATGGTTTTAGACGAAATAGACAAGCTCGGCTCAGATTTCAGGGGAGATCCTTCATCGGCGCTTTTAGAAGTTTTAGACGGTGAGCAAAACTGCCACTTCAGGGATAACTTTGTTGAAATTCCTATAGATCTATCCGATGTGTTTTTCATTACAACAGCAAACTCTGTAGAGAGTATTCCAAGACCCCTGCTTGACAGAATGGAAATACTTGAACTTTCAAGCTACACTGATGAAGAAAAGTTGCAAATCGCTAAAAGGCATTTGCTTCCCAAACAAAGGAAAAAACACGGGCTGACGGGCAATCATCTCAGATTTAGCGACGAAGCCTTTAAAAAGCTTATTTCATCTTATACCCGCGAATCCGGAGTAAGAGAATTAGAGAGACAGATTGCGGCAATTTGTCGTAAATGCGTTTTTCTAATTGAAAAAGGCGAAGTTAAATCACTCAGCGTTGTGCCAAATAAACTAGAGTCGTTGCTCGGACCTGCTAAATATAAGCCGGATATTGCAAGTGACAACCCGCAAATTGGACTTGTTAAGGGTCTTGCGTGGACAGCTGTAGGCGGAGAAGTCCTTAATGTAGAAGCCGGAGTTGTAGACGGAAGCGGAAAGCTTGAGCTCACCGGTAATATTGGCGATGTTATGAAGGAATCCTGCAAGGCGGCAATAAGCTATATAAGAAGCCGAACGGAATTTCTGAACATTGACCCGATGTTCTACAAAAATAAAGACATACACATACACTTCCCGGAAGGTGCTGTACCCAAAGACGGACCATCGGCAGGCATTACAATTTGCATAAGTGTTATTTCAGCTTTAACAGGCAGGGCGGCTTCAAGCGAGGTAGCGATGACGGGAGAAATTACTCTGCGAGGCAGAATTCTTGCAATAGGCGGACTAAAAGAAAAAACAATGGCAGCTTTGCGCTCCGGAGTTAAGACAGTCATTATACCGAACGAAAACCGCTCAGATTTAGAGGAAATAGATCAGACAGTAAGGGCTAAGCTTAATTTTGTCTTTGCAGACAATTTGGATGAAATAATAGACATAGCCCTGCTCCCGCTAAAAATAGAAGAGGATGCTAAAAAAGCTGAACTAAACATGCTTCCGGTAAGCGGTGCTGTAAACACCGTCAGCAAGAGACTGGGACAATAAAATGGCAGGTATTAACATATCAAAAGCTGTTTTTGTCAAATCAGCAGCGACAGCACGGGGATTTATATTAGACTCAAAGCCTAAAATAGTTTTTGCCGGTAAGTCTAATGTAGGTAAATCGTCTGTATTAAACAGACTGCTAGGCAGAAAAGCCTTGGCAAAGGTTGGGAATACCCCCGGTAAAACAATTCATGTAAACTATTTTGACATAGACGGCAAAGCGTTTTTTGTCGATCTGCCGGGATACGGATATGCAGCCGTGGCAAAGAGCGTTAAGGAGCGTTGGGGAAGGCTTATGGAGAGCTTTTTTGAAAACCCTTCGGAAATCACTCTTGGCGTTCACATAGTGGACAGTCGTCACGCACCGACTGCTGATGATATCGGCATGTCAAATTGGTTTAAAAGCACCGGGAGACCCTTTGTTGTGGTTGCCAATAAAATTGACAAGCTTAAAAAATGCGAAATTGAGGGTAACCTGAGCCTGATAAGAGAAAGACTTGATTTGGACGACAGTATTTTGCTAATCCCGTTTTCTGCCGAAAAAGGCGACGGCAGAGAAGCTCTTATGAACATTATCCTAAGCCATATATAAACTACATTTCTTAGTTTATTTGAAGCAGGCAATTTTTGCCTGCTTCAATCTATTGTTTTTGTTTAATAAAGTACAAAATCATTAATTTAAAGTCTAAAAAATGCTATAACTATTGAATTTATTCCGCATGATTGTTATAATATTCAGATGTAAGAAACGGAGGGGATTTGGGTGAGAGATATATGGAATGGACTTGACTGGTCATTTTTGACAACAGTTCTGCA
>JAAZCZ010000137.1 GCA_012513005.1 Oscillospiraceae bacterium
AGCGGAACAGTTTCGTAAAACCCATTTTCAAGCAGAGAAACAAACTCTTTAATATCAGCCTGCTTATACTTATAAGCGAGCTTTTTAAGGTCAGTTAAGCTCTTGTCCGAGAGCATGTTTGCAAACAATGCAGCATCCAATTAAGTCACCTCTGATACAAATTGATACCAATTAGTATCAGTATAATAGAGGGCAATAATAAATGCAAGCTCAATATTTTTTGGGAGGGCATAAGCTAAGTCAGAAGTGCTTGTTACAAATTTGACATTTTAAGGATTGTCACCTATAATTTAAGCAGTAATTAAAATCTTAAGGAGGCAAATAATGCATCTGTTTTTATCACACATCATGGACCCAAACGCACCCCGCTGGCCGGGAACACCCGCAGCTTCACTTAAACAGGATACCGAGATAAGCCCCGAATGCCCCTATGCAAGCTGGATTATCTCCGTGCCCAACCACAACGGCACTCACATGGACGCACCCAGGCACTTTGTGCCCGGCGCACTTAAAATAACCGAGCTGCCCGAAGAGTACTTTGCACACGACAGAGTCCTGTTCTTAGAAATTCCGAAGGGCGATGCCGAGGGAGTTATGCCCGAGGATTTAAAACCCTATGAAGAGGAAATAAAAAAGGTAAGCTGCCTGCTTATCCGCACCGGCTACGAAAAATACCGCACCGAGGAACCGAGCAAATACGAAACAGTACCTCCGCACATTCATCCGGATACCTGCGCCTATCTTGTCAAAACCTTCCCGGACCTTCTGGTAATTGGCTTTGACTTCTTAGCTCTCGGCTCTCCGGCAAACGACTTAGCTCCGATAGCTCACCGCTGCCTTCTGGGCTACTGCCCCGAGCAGGAAAAGTTCATTACCTGCATCGAGGATATGCACCTGTCTGAGCTTCCCAAAAACGCCAAAATAAAGCGCTTTTATAACCTGCCTCTCAGAGTTGTCGACATTGATTCAAGCGTCGTAACCTGCATGGCAGAAATCTAAATTAGCCTAACTAAAAACAAAAGCTCCGAATCTGCAATGCAGGCTCGGAGCTTTATCTTTATTAAAAATTTATTTTAGCTTCCAGACTATGCTCACAGTATCAGAAACGGTAATTTCAGAAGGATTAATATCAACATCAAAGCTGCTCATCTTAGATAGCTTAGCAGGTCCGCCTGCCATATACGAAAAATCAGGACTATTGCGGGAGTAAGTAATATACCCTACTTTGCCCAAAGTTGCACCTGCTGCCTTTGCCAGAATTTCAGCCTTTTCCCGGCAGTCTGCTACGGCACTGTCTAAGAGCATGTTTTTAGCAGCCTCTTTATCGGAGAGCTTAAACGAAACAGAAAAATCAGCCTCGATTCCGGATTTCCCGAGAGCCGTGATAATTTCTGAAAGTCTTGCAGAATCCAAGGGGAAAGATACATTTATCATGTGAGAAAAGCTATATCCTATTTGCCGCCTTTTATAATTGCCTTTTTCATCTGTATAGTTTTCAAATTCAGGCACAACAGAAAAACTACCCGTGCCGATATCAGACTTCAAAAAGCCCGTAGCCATAAGAGCTTCATACAGCAGATTAGTTTTTTCGGCAGAAAGAGCGATAGTGCTTTCATACTCAGCGCAGGTTCCCGATAGATTAAACGAAATCTCCGTAGTGTCCGGCATTAAAGAGAGCCTGCACAAACCGCTGACTTTTATTCTTCTTTTGCGCATAATAAACCCTCCGCAGCTAGTATTAGTACCCTCATATTATCAGCATAATTTAAGCCCTGTCAATAGAAGAAGCTTAATATAAAAATGCCCGTAGAAGAGGGGGGCTTCTTGCGGGCAAGGGATATTATTAAGTTTATCTTATTAACGGCTTTTGGCTCTACTTTTTGCCGGAAGGCTTATTCGAAGGGCAAGAATCCTTACCTGAGCAGGCAGTGCAGCTGCCGCAGCTTTTGCCGCTTTTTTTATCTCTGTAAATTGAGTACACAGCCAAGACGACTATAACAAATACAACAATACCGACAATCCAGCTACCCATTATGCACTCACCGCCTCATTAGAGAGTGAGCGGGTGCTTTTTTCTGCACTTTGTTTTCTAAACAGCAGATAAATAAAGGCAGCGGCAAAGATAAGGGCAACAGCAGTACCGACACCGAATGTA
>JAAZCZ010000138.1 GCA_012513005.1 Oscillospiraceae bacterium
AGCACATCGACATTCGTGCCCTTATACTTAAAGCCGACATTTTTAAATTCAATTTCGCCCTTAACATCAGAAAGCTCCGTAGCATCCGGCGCATCCTCGATTTCGGGCTTTGTGTCTAAAATTTCTAAAAACCTGTCAAAGCCTCGGGTTGCCGTGTAATAAAGCTCCGAAAAGTTAACTAGCTTTCTTATAGGTGCTATGAAAATACCCACATATAGGGTGAATGTCAAAAGGTCAATAACGCTAAGCTCGCCCTGCATAATAAGATAACCGCCGACACTCACAACCAAAACCTGCATGGCACTTGTTGTGAAGCTCATACCGCTCATAAAAATCCCGAAGGACTTAAAAAACCCTGTTTTGGCGTTTTTAAACTTGGCGTTTGCAATTTCGAACTTCTCCACCTCAGCCTGCTCGTTTGCAAAGGCGCGGGCTGTGCGCACACCCGAAATGCCCGACTCGATTGTGGCGTTAATTTCGCCGGTGCGCTTTTTAACCTCGGCACTTGCCCTCATAACCCGCCGTCTTTGGCTCATGGTAAGCGCCAGCGAAACCGGCAAAAACAGTATAAGGCACATAGCCAGCTTAAACTGCAGGCTCAGCATAACAGCAAGTGAGCCAATAAGCGTGGCTGCGCAGATTAGAACATCCTCAGGTCCGTGGTGGGCAAGCTCGGTTATCTCAAAAAGGTCGTTTGTTATCCTGCTCATGATTTCGCCCGTACGGTTTTTATCAAAAAAGCTAAACGACAGCCGCTGAATATGCCCGAATAAATCGCGCCGCATGTCCGCTTCGATTAAAACTCCCATTTTGTGACCCAAAACGGTTATAAAATAGTTGAGCACAGCTTTTAGCACATAGGCTAAAAACAAAACCGCCATCATTATAAAAAAGCTTTTATAAAGCCCATTCGGCAAGTAAGTCTGCATTGATAGCCTTGTGGCATAGGGGAAAATTATATCAATTACGGCAACTAAAAAAGCGCAAGTGAGATCTATTGCAAAAAGTCGCCTATGCGGCTTGTAGTATGAAAAAAATCTAGATAGTTTTGATTTGCTTTTCTTAGTCTTATCCAATTTTTCCTCCTGCTCAGATTTATTGTTTCCGCTTTTTCCGCTTTTTGGCTTTTTGGCTTTTTGGCTTTCAGCCTTCCCTCGTAGCCTTTGCCCTAAAAAATTATTCACCCGCGCTTTTTCTCGCTGCCTGCTTTTCGGCAATTTTTGCCATCTTATCTCTTTTTTCTACAGCCAAGGCATCGCAGCGGTTATTTAGCTCATTATCCGCATGACCCTTGACCCATGTGCAGGTGACCTCGTGCTTTTCCAGCATCTCAAGCAGCGACTTCCAGAGATCGGGATTTTTAAGCTCCCCCGTCTTCCGCTTCCAGCCGCGTTTCTGCCAGTCTTTTAGCCAGCCCTCGTTTATGGCGTTTGCAATATACTGCGAGTCTGTAAAAACCTCGACCTTGCAGGTCTGCCTAAGCGCCCAAAGCCCCTTGATGACAGCCTCTAATTCCATGCGGTTATTTGTAGTGGACACAGCTCCGCCGGATAAAACCCTCTCATAATTGCCGTAGCGGAGTATGCATGCCCAGCCGCCCGGCCCGGGGTTTCCCGAGCAGGCGCCGTCTGAGTATATCTGGACACTTTTCATTATTCTGCTGTTTCCTCGTAGGTCTCCTCGTCTAAATCCTGCTCCTGCATGATTTCGGTATCGGAAAGCTCAGACACATTGCCGTTTTCCAATGCCTCGGCATCGTCCTCCTGCTCTTCCTCCGCCTCTGTCTTCGCAATCGAGATTACCCTTGTGTCGGGCGCAACCTTCATAAGGCGCACGCCCATAGTGGCGCGGCTCTGCACGGATATTTCGCTCGCCGCAACACGAATCATTGTGCCGTCGTCGGAAACAAGAAGTATATCGTCTGTCTCCGAAACCACCTTAACATCGGCAACATAGCCTGTCTTGCTGCTGATTTTATAGTTAATAACGCCGAGACCGCCGCGGCTCTGCGGCTCTTCGCCGCCTCTTAGATACTCGCTCACGGGTGTTCTCTTGCCGTAGCCCTTCTCGGTTACGGTGAGCAGCTCGTCTCCGCCGCCTGCCCTGCCTGCGCCAACGCAGTAGTCATCGCCGCGAAGTCTGATGCCGCGCACGCCCCTTGCCTGCCTGCCTGTGGGTCTCACATCGTTTTCATTAAAGCAGATAGCCTTGCCCATTCGGGTAGCTATTATAATATTCTGGTCGCCGTCTGTGAGTCTCACATCAATAAGCTCATCACCCTCGTCAATCGAAAGCGCCCTAATTCCGCTCACCCTGATGTTTTTTAGCGCAGACAGCGGCATTCTCTTAACCGTGCCTCGGCGAGTCGCCATGAATATGAACATACTGTCGAGATCCTCCGGTCTGCAATGCAGCATGGCAGAGACCTTCTCGCCGCTCTCTGTCTGTATGAGATTTATTAAATTCGTGCCCCGGGCAGTCTTGCCTGCAACCGGTATCTTGTAGCCCTTTAGCCTATACACCTGACCGGCATCGGTGAAGAAGAGAATATAATCGTGCGTTGAGGCTGTGAAGACTGTTTCAACATAATCCTCTTCCCTTGTGGTCATGGCGCGCACGCCGCGGCCGCCCCTGCCCTGCGCCCTGTATTCTGTGGCAGGCAGACGCTTAATATAACCGCCGTTAGTCAGAGTGAACACGCACTCCTCTTCCTCTATTAAATCTTCAATGTCGATTTCGTTTTCAACATCGCGGATTTCTGTGCGGCGCTCATCGCCGAACTTGTCTTTTAATACCAAAAGCTCCTCGCGCAGAACTGCCTTTATTTTCAGAGGATCTGCCAAAAGCTCTCTGCAATAGGTCATCTTGATTTCAAGCTCTGCATACTCAGCGTTTAGTTTCTCTCTGTCAAGACCCTGCAGGGCACGCAGACGCATTTCGAGTATAGCCTTTGCCTGAACATCGGAAAGCCCGTACCTGTCCATTAAGCGTTCGGCAGCGTCGTCGTAGCTCTCTCTGATTATGCGTATGACCTCGTCAATATGGTCTAGGGCAGTCAGCAGCCCTTCGAGCAGATGAGCTCTCTCCTCTGCCTTTTTAAGGTCGTATTCGGTGCGGCGGACAATATGCTCCTCCTGAAACTCCAAATACTCCTCGATTACCTCTTTTAGGGTTAAAACCTTGGGCTGGGTCTGCCTTTTCACGAGAGCTAACATATTC
>JAAZCZ010000139.1 GCA_012513005.1 Oscillospiraceae bacterium
AAAGCCACACAGACAGACGCTGTTTTAGCTGATGCTATAAACTGTATTTCCGAAAAGACCGTTTTGGTTTCACTCCAGAACGGTCTTGGAAATGAGGATGTTCTGGCAAAATATGTCCCTGTAGAGCGTATTATATACGGCAGTGGTCTAATAGGCACTGAGCTGCCTAAGCCCGGCACCTGCGTGAGCAAGCCTGAGGAAGGCATCAATATGATTTTCGGTGCAGTCCAAAATAACCCCATCACAGACCGTGCCGGAGCCGAGCTTGAAAGGCTTTTTATTGCAGGCGGCTGCAATGCGAGCTTTAAGCAGGATGTGAGACCTTATATCTGGAAGAAGGTTATTGCGAACTGTGGCTATAACGGGCTCTCTGCGGTGCTTCGTCTTAAGGTTAAAGAGGTGTTTTCTGATAAACACGGTCGTGACCTTGTTTTGGGCGTTTGGCTTGAGGGCTGCGAGGTGGCAAAGGCGCTTGGAATCGGAGATCTTTGGCCGCTTCTTGAGGCTGAGGAGGCTAATATAATCGCAAATCTGGGTGACTATTATCCGTCTATGGCGCAAGACGCTGTTTTGCACAAGCGCAAAACCGAGATTTCGGCTCTAAACGGAGCTATCTCTGCCTACGGCAAGAAGCTTGGTATTAAAACCCCTATTAATGACACAATAACAACTCTTATATCCTGTATCGAGAATAACTACGACAGGCAGTATTTGGGGTAAATCTTTTGTTTTTCATAAACCGTCAGCCTCCCGATTTTTCGGGAGGCTGACTTTTATATTAGCATATTGCTAATTTTTTTATCAGTTTTGCAGACGGCGTTTTCTTGCAAAGTTTCTCATGCCGTCTTCCAAGTTGCCGAGATTAAGGAGCATTTTGCCGCCGCCGTAGGCAGCGCAGGAAACAGGGTCATCAACTACGACTGTGCGTATGCCAGTGTCGTGCTCGACTAAGCGGTCAAAGCCGTATAGAAGGCTGCCGCCGCCGGACATTACTATGCCGTTTTGCGATATATCTCCCATAAGCTCGGGTGGTGTGCGCTCTAAGACCATGTGCACGCTCTCTAATATCTCCTTGGCAGGCTCCATAAAGACCTCAGCAAGCTCTGAGGAGCTTATTTTGACTGACTTCGGCAGACCTGTCACTAAGTCTCTGCCCTTTACTTCCTCGATATCGACTTCATTTCTCTTTAAAAGGCAGCCGATTCCGATTTTGACCTCTTCTGCCGTTTTTTGACCTATGAGTATATTGTGTCTGCGGCGCAGATATCTGATTATTGCCTCGTCAAAGTCTTTTCCGGCTGTTGCAATAGATTCATGCTCAACAACGCCGCCTAAGGATACAACTGCTGTGTCGGTTGTGCCGCCGCCTATGTCTATTACCATGTGACCGTCGGGTTTTGTGATGTCAACACCTGCGCCGTAGGCTGTGGCGACCGCTGCTTCGACGAGATAGACCTTTCTGGCTCCCGCTTCAATAACGGCGTCTATAAGTGCTCTCTCTTCGACTCCTGAAATTATTCCGGGTACACAGACTAAAACTCTGGGCTTAAAAAGGCTAAAGCCGGTGACTCTGGTGATTAACTCTTTGAGCATTGCAACTGCCATATCATAGTCGGATATGACACCGCCTGTAATAGGAGTTATGGGTATTATGTTGGCAGGAGTTCTGCCCAGCATTTTCTGAGCTTCCTTACCTATTTTTAGCAGTCTGCCTGTGTATCTGTCTACCGCTACGATAGTCGGCTCCCTGACCTGTACTCCTCTGCCTCTTACATATATGAGCGACTCGGTTGTGCCCATGTCTACGGCTATATCTCTTTCAAATAATACCATTTATTACACCTCAAAATATATCTGCAATATCAGTTTCCGCTATACGCAACCGCTGCACATAAAACAGCCTCGGCTCCGCCTAATTTGAGCATCCTTGCACACTCTGATACTGTTGCGCCGGTTGTAACCACATCGTCAATAAGTAAAATTCTTTTGCCGGCAATAAGCTCTGCATCGGCAACCTCATATGCTCCCGAGATATTTGCTCGTCTGGCGCTGATCTCGCCCTTTCCCGACTGCGGGTCTGTGTCTCTGCATTTTTTTAGAGTCTCTACCGCAACATCGTCAAGCTCAAGAGCGCACGCCATTGCAATGAGCATCGCCTGATCATAACCTCGTTGGCGCAGACGCTCTGAGGAAAGCGGCACCCATGAAATGATGTCGTATTTTCCTTTTAGCTCCTCACTCACACTTTTGGCTACAAGCTTTGCAAAAGTTCTTGCGTAAACAGTTACACCTTTGAACTTATAACGAAGCAGAGCATCCCTAACACTGCCCTCGTATTTTAACGGGGCGACAAAATCCTCGATAAATTCGATTTTGGGAGCTTTTGTCCATGTGTTATACGGCAGCGAATTTATACAGACTGAGCAAATTCCGCTCTCTCCCCGTTTTAGCAGCTTTTTGCAAAACGTGCAACGCGGGGGGAACAGAAGGTCGGCTATAACTTCCATAAATTTCATTACTCATTACCCGCCTTATTATTAAGTCTGGCTCTAAGCCCGCTGTATCTTTTCTGCACTCTGTCTTCGTCAATCATACGGTGTGCTATCTCATCGTCTCCGACTGCAATAAGAAGATTTTTTGCCCTCGTTACCGCAGTGTATAGAAGCCGCCTGCTAAGCAGCGGTCCGGCTGCCCTTGCTATACAAAGAACAACTGAGCCGTATTCACTACCCTGTGATTTGTGAACCGTGACTGCCCAAGCGTGTTCAAGCTCTAAGAGCATGTCGAAGCTGTAGGTAGCTACATTGCCGCTAAAATCTACACTCAAGGTTTCGTTTGCAGTGTCTATTTCTGTGATATAACCGGTCTCTCCGTTATATACTCCGATGCCGCTTCCCGTATCGCAGTTATATATTATATCATAGTTATTTCTGTTTTGCATCACCCTGTCACCTACTCGATACACAGCTTCTGCAAAATATTTTTCATTTTTACCGGGTTTTTCGGGATTTAACGCCTCTTGTAATCTTTTATTCAGATTCAAAGTGCCTGCTATTCCCTTTCTGGTTGGGCTTATTACCTGAATATCCTCTGCTTTAATGTCCATGCTCTCGGGCAATCTGCGACTGCATAGGTCAACCACTGTGTCTACAAGCTGCTCCTGCTCTTTTCTTCTCAAAAAGAAAAAATCTCCCTTATTAGAGCTAAGCTCGGGATGCTCTCCCCTGTTTATGGCGTGTGCAAAGCTGACTATGCGGCTTTTTTCACTCTGTCTGAATATCTCTGTAAGCCTGATTGCCTCTATGCAATCTGAGCGTAAAATATCCGAAAACACATTTCCCGGACCAATGCTCGGCAGCTGGTCAGCATCCCCTACTAATATCAGTCGGCTGCCCTCCGGCATGGCTCTGAGAAGGGCGCTGATAAGTGTTATGTCAACCATTGAGCACTCGTCAAGTATGACAGCATCGCAGTCTAGAGGATCATCTTCATCCTTGGCAAAGTACGCTTCCTCCTCATCTTCTGCGAAGGATGCGCCTAGCAGCCTGTGGATGGTCTGTGCGTCTCTGCCGGTGAGCTCTGTCATTCTCTGTGCTGCCCTGCCTGTCGGGGCTGTGAGCATAGTTTTTATTCCTGCTGCGTCGTACATTTTCAGTATTGCCCCGACTGCGGTTGTTTTGCCCGTGCCGGGTCCGCCCGTTATAACCATGAGCTTATGCTCTGATGCTTTTTTTAGTGCCAAAAGCTGCATCTCATGAAGCTCTATGTCAGATGATTTTTCTATTGATTTTAGCTTTTTATCCGAAACTATGGCTCTGCCCCTTGCGTTTGCCATGCCTATGAGTCTCTTGGCTGTATAGCTCTCAGCTTCGTACAGGTTCTCTAAATAGCAGGCATCCTGACCAGCCACGCAGCTCCTCTTTATTGTTTTTTCTGCTAGCAAAAGGTCAATTCCCTCGGAAATTGCAGTTTCTTCCGTGCCTATGAATCTTGCAGTTATGTCGATGAGCTTTTCATACGGAATAAAGCAGTGACCTCTGGCTGCGTTATACCGCAGCTCGTAAATTATTGCAGCTCTTATTCGCTCGGGGTTATCTGTGCCCACTCCGAGCTCCATTGCCAGCATATCCGCCTCGTGGAAGCTGCCGCCAATAAACGCCCTTGCTATTAAATAAGGGTTTTCCCTAAGCGTTGCCATTGCCATTTTTCCGTAGTGCTTATAGAGGTTTAGTGCAAGTATCGGTTTTAGCTTGAAGCTGCACATAAACTCCACTAAGTCTCGCATCTCTGTGAGCTTTTTATAGCGGCTTTGTATATCCCTTGCTTTTTTGAGGCTTATACCCCTGATTTCTGCCAGCTTATCAGGCTCATTTTCTATTACAGAAAG
>JAAZCZ010000024.1 GCA_012513005.1 Oscillospiraceae bacterium
CCCTTTGCATAGTCGCGGCGTTCAAGCATTCTAAGAGCCTTCTTCTTTGCCTCTTCGTATAGGGGCTTTTCTTCCGTGTTTTTTGGCTTTGTATCAGCCATCAAAGTCATCTGCAGACACTTCTATAGCCTTAGCGGGAGCAGCTGCTGCCTTGCCTGTTTTGCTTGCTATCAGTGCTGCTGCACTCTCCCTGATTTTAGCTTCCAATTCGTCTGCTACATCCGGGTTTTCCTCTAGATAGTCTTTGAGGTTTTCTCTGCCTTGGATTCTGGTTTCACCGACAGTAAACCAAGCTCCGCCCTTTTCGATTAAATCGAGCTTTACTCCGATATCCACAATCTCTCCTACCTTGGATATGCCCTTGCCGTAGACTATATCGAATTCGGCTTCCTTAAACGGGGGTGCTACCTTGTTTTTTATTACTCTTGCTCTTGTGCGGTTGCCCGTCATCTCGCCTGCTATTTTTATGCCCTCTATACGCCTGACATCAATTCTGACGCTTGAGAAGTATTTTAGAGCGCGACCGCCGGGTGTTGTTTCCGGGCTTCCGTACATTACGCCTATTTTTTCTCGCAGCTGGTTAATGAATATTACTATTGTCCCTGTTTTGGATACTACGCCCGCAAGCTTACGCAGAGCCTGGCTCATGAGCCTTGCCACAACACCGACTGAGGAGTCTCCCATCTCGCCTTCCAGCTCGGTTCGGGGCAGCAGTGCTGCAACTGAGTCGATTACAATTACATCAAGTGCTCCGGAGCGCACAAGCTGCTCTGTGATTTCAAGTGCCTGCTCGCCTGTATCCGGCTGGGAAATTAAAAGGTTATCTATATCTACTCCGAGGGCTGCTGCATAAGCAGGCTCTAAGGCATGCTCAACGTCTATATATGCAGCTTCGCCGCCGCCCTTCTGTGCGCTTGCGACTATGTGAAGAGCTAAGGTTGTCTTTCCTGATGACTCAGGTCCGTAGATTTCGACTATTCTTCCGCGCGGAACTCCGCCTATTCCCAACGCCGTGTCAAGTGAAATTGACCCGGTTGAAATTGCCTCAACATTTATAGGCAAATCGTCTCCTAAGCGCATTATTGTGCCTTTGCCGTATGCCTTTTCGATTTGTTCAATTGCTGTGTGCAGTGCTTTTTTCTTGTCGCCTGTTTTGCCTGCTGCAGCCTGTGCGTTTGATTTCTTCTTTTCTGCCATTTCACACCTCGGTTAATGTTATTTATATGTAATTAGTTTTTCTTAAGCTTTTGCAACTACAACCCGCTCTATTCCACGGGTATCTAATATTGTGCGCACCTCTCTAAGTGCAGCCATGCGCATTAAATCGCAGACTCTGTCTGCCTGACCCTCGCCTACCTCAAACATGACAGAGCCGCCGGTTCTGACTATTCCTACCCAGTCTCTGAGTATTGCCCTGTAGAAATCCAGCCCGTCATCGCCGCCGGATAGTGCCCATATAGGCTCGTAGTCACGCACCGATGAGTCTAATGTGAGAATATCCATATTGGGTATATAGGGTGGGTTTGAAACAAGCACATCAAAGCTGCCTGTCATCATCGGGGGCGGCTTCATTACATCTGCTTCAAGATAGCTCACAATTCGCTCAAAGCCGTTTTTCTCCACATTATGGCGACACATTTTAAGCGCCTCTTTGCTGCTGTCTGCCATTACTATGCGAGACTGCGGCAGAGAATCGGCTATCGCTATGCCGATACAGCCGCTACCGCAGCAGAGATCTAGTATACGGGCGTTCATTTTCTTGCCCATTAGCTCGTCAATAACTGCCTTTGCCAAAACCTCGGTGTCCATTCTCGGAATTAGAACAGAGCGGTCTACATCAATAGGCAGCCCATAAAACTCCCATGAGCCTGTTATATATGCAACGGGCTCACCTGCGAGTCTTCTTTTTAGCATGCTGTTTACTTCTTTTTCAAATTCCTCGGACACATAGTATTGCATATCGCGAAGCAGCTCGGCACTGGATTTGCCGGCAGCCCCGGCTATCATTAGCCTTGCCTCAATTGCCGCAGCTTCTATGCCCGCGTCTCTGAGGCTTTTTCTGACCGAGACATACAAATCGCTATATCTTTTAGGCATTTGTCACACTCCAAAAAATCCTTTTACCAGCTGTCTGCGCCCTTTTCCTCGGGGATTACAAGCTCTAATGCGCGTATAGCACATTCTATCATCTCTTCATCCGGCTCTTTTGTCGTTAGCCTCTGCACCCATTTGCCGGGGGCAGCTAAGACTGCCGCCAGTTTGTTATCGTCGTGCTTTCCTACCCATTTGTTAAGCTCAAAAGCTATTCCGACTAATAGGGGTAAAAGCGCAATTCGAAGCAGCACACGAATAAACACATTGTCTGCTCTTATGAAAAAGCCTATTATTATTCCCAGAATAACGGCAACAAGCAAGAAGCTGGTGCCGCAGCGGGGGTGAAATCGGCTCTGTTTTTTTACATTCTCTGCTGTGAGCGGCAGTGATTTTTCATAGCAAAAAATCGTTTTGTGCTCAGCTCCGTGATAGGCAAAAAGCCTTCTTACATCTTTTATGTTAGTAATGAGCCAGAGATAGGCAAAAAATATTATTAGCTTAAATACTCCCTCAACTGCACTTCTGAGCATTAGATTGGCTTTGACAAAGGGAAAAAGTCCCGCTAAAAATGTTGGTGCCATTGTGAAAAGCAGTATCGCCAAAAAAAGCCCTAAGACCATTGAAAAGGCTATTGTCAGCTTTTCCATTTTTTTGTTGCCGAGCTTATCCTCGAGCCAGACTTCAAATTTTGACGGCTCTTCCTCTTCATCCATGGGGATAAGCTCCGCTGAATAGGCTAGAGCCTTCATGCCGCTGCTCATGGAAACTGCAAGCGCTATTACCCCCCTTAAAAAAGGAACGCTTGCCAGCTTGTATTTTTCTTTTAATGGTGTGAAGCTTTCGCACTTTTCCACTAAGCCGTCTGCAGTTCGGCAGACTATTGACTGTTTATCGGGACCTCGCATGAGTATGCCCTCCATGAGAGCCTGCCCACCGATTGAGGTTTTAAAATCTAAATTGCATTTGTTTTCGGACATTAATTCACCTTACTGAGTTTTAATCGGCAGTGAGACTTTTAGGATTGCTCCGCCGTCGTCGTGGTTGAAGACTTCCAGCTTTCCGCCGTGTCTTGCGACTATTTCGTCGCAGACTGCAAGTCCTATGCCGCTGCCGCGCTCCTTCGATTTGCCTTTGTAGAATCGCTCTTTTACATGGGGCAGGTCTTCGTTTCTTATGCCGGGACCAAAATCCCTGACCGTTAAGACCACATATTCGCCCTCATTTTTAAGACCGAGTTCAATTCGTTTTCCGCTCTTTGCGTATTTTACCGCATTATCTAATATGTTAAGTATTACCTGCTTAAGCCGCCGCGGATCTCCCGTGACCTCGGGCAGCTTTGTTTTGGGCGGAGTATAAAGTAGCTCAATTGAGTCTTTTTTCAGAAGCTCTGTGTATGTGAACATCACTTCGTCAAGCAGCCTTGCCACATCCACAGTTTCTAAGTTGAGTGTGAATCTGCCGTCTCTTATTCTGCTAAATTCAAGCAGCTCCTCTACCATGTTTGTGAGCCTACCCGCTTCGGAGCAGATAATATTGAGACCTCTTCTGGCGTCTCCCTCGATGCTCTCCTCGTATTGCAGAGTTTCGCCCCAGCCCTTTATTGCAGTCAGAGGTGTTCTGAGCTCATGGGATACAGATGAAATAAACTCAGCCTGTGTTCTCTCAGCTTCGCTTATCGTGACTGACATCTTGTTTAGCACATCGGTGAGCTCGCCTATTTCATCGTTGTGCAGACGCTCGGCTAGTATGCCGTAGCTGCCCTCTGAAATGCGCTTGGCAGTGTCTCCCAAGCCTAGTAGAGGGTTTGTTACCCAGTTTTTGAGCCAGAAGTTTGAAGCGGCAACCAGAACAACGGCAAGACAGCCGAATATTGCAGTCCAAAGACCGTTTTTTGCGTTTGCAAAAACAACTGTAAGCGCGATTAGTATCATAATAACCGCACTGAAAATAAGCCATATGCCCGAAAGTCCCTTTAGCTGGTTTCGCGCCTTTTCTCCTATCTTAGTACTAACATTGGCATTGGTATCGGTGGCAGGATTAGGATTTGGAGCATTGCTCTCCGGGGGGCGGGGTAAAGTAGCCTCGCTTAGTTTCTCTTCCATGGCTTACGAGCCCCATTTGTAACCGTAACCCCATACCGTTGTTATGTAGGTCGGATAGGTGGGATCGTCTTCTATCTTCATTCTGAGTCGTCTAATATTTACATCCACGATTTTAAGTTCGCCTGTGTACTCAGCTCCCCAGACACTGACTAATATATCGTCTCTTGAAAGTGCCTTGCCGACATTTTCCATAAACAGGTTCATTATGGCAAACTCAGTTTGAGTTAGCCTTTTGCGCTGTCCGTTTTTTTCTAAGGTTCTGTTGCGCACGTTCATTGTGAAAGGACCGTAACATAGCTCAGTTTCTTCTTCTGTTTCGGTTTTATTTTCAACGCGCCTGAAAACCGCGTCTACCCTGGCTATTAGTTCTGCGGGAGAAAACGGTTTTGTTATATAGTCGTCCGCTCCGGTCATAAGACCTGTGAGCTTGTCCATTTCCTGGCTCATTGCCGTTAGCATAATGACTCCCATTCGTGAACCCGAGGCGCGAATTCTGCGGCAAACCTCAAAGCCGTCTATGTCGGGGAGCATGACATCTAAAAGCGCAATGGCAATGTCCGGGTGCTTGGCAATTAAGTCCATTGCCTCCTCGCCGGATTCTGCTTCAATCGGATAATATCCTGATCTTTTTAGGTTAATTACAACAAAACTGCGAATGCCGGGCTCGTCCTCCAGAACCAGGACTTTTTTCATTCGACTCTCCCCCTAATCTATTCTGTAACAATATCGTGTTGATTTTGTAAAATTACTCACATTATAGCATAAAGTGTTTTCTAATGGTAGCATTAAATTACAATATGTTGTATATTATTCTCAAATAAGTTGCGATACGGTAACGCTATCTGGGGGGTCATCATTTGGAAATCTTTTTTTCAGATATTCGCAATCTAAACGAAGACGAGGCTGTTTCAAGTGGCACATCTAGGGCTTTTGGCAGCTGCTTTGCCTCTTCTTTGTTAAAGCTGGCAGTTTTTAAAGTGTACGGAATATCTGATCTTCCTGCTATAAAAAAAGAGGAAAACGGAAAGCCGTTTTTCCCTTTATTCACTCAAATATATTTTTCGTTAAGCCACACTAAGACTCATGTGCTGGTGGCGGTTTCGGATTTTCCTGTTGGTGTCGATGTTGAAAATATTACTCCCCGCTCTGCTAAAACTATATCCAAGCTTGCCACAGAAAAAGAGCTTGCTGATTTTTCTTTTCATGAGCTTTGGTGTCTGCGTGAAAGCTATTTTAAGCTCATGGGAGAAGGTGAATTGCGAAGGCTGAGATTTAGCAGGGAGGGTAATAAAATAATTGCCACCGACAGCAGCGTTGCGTGCAGGCTTTATGATAACATCCCCGGCTGCGCTGCTGCCGCTTCTTGCTATAAGCCGAATGTGCTGCCTTTATATATAAGCGAAGTTGACTCAAAATTATTGATTAAAAACTAACTATCAAATAGCCTTGAAATAATATTTGCTTTGTGTTATCATTCTCTTTGACAAAAGAATAAGTGTGTCTTCAGGGCAGGGTGAAATTCCCGACCGGCGGTTATAGTCCGCGAGCTTTTTAGCAGAATCGGTTTGATTCCGATACCGACAGTTTAGTCTGGATGAAAGAAGATGCGTTTAATTGCCGTATATTATTATATTAATATCTGCATATGACGCCCCAAAAGACAACTTTTCGGGCGTCATATTTTATTAGGAGGTGCAGTCTTGAAAGGCAGCATATCTTTTATCATCACTTGCGTAGTTACAATAGCAGTCATTTACGCAGTAGCAAAACTTTTTGAGGTTTACGGATTTAAGAAAAACCTCAGACATACCACCACAACTAAGAGAATTGCATATATTGCAATGTTCTCGGCACTGGGCGGAGTTGTAATGCTCTTTGAAATCCCCCTGCCCTTTGCCCCACCGTTTTACAAAATCGATTTGAGCGAGCTTCCGGTATTGATGTGTACTTTGTACTTAGGTCCGGTTGCAGGCGTTACTGCCGAGTTTTTGAAGGTTGCTGTTAAACTTCTGATTAAGGGCACAAGCACAGCTTTTGTCGGCGATTTTGCAAACTTTGTTGTGGGCATTTCATTTATTCTCCCGGCTTCTATTGTTTATCACTATCGCAAAACCAGAAAAACTGCCGTAATTGGTCTTATTGTCGGCACTTTGTGCATGACTGTGTTTGGCTCACTCTTTAACGCTTTTTATCTGATTCCCAAATTCTCAGAGCTATTTAAGCTGCCTGTTGACGCAATAATTGCAATGGGCAATAAGGTAAACTCTTCAATAACAGACATAAATTCCCTTGTTTTATTTGCAGTTGTGCCGTTTAACCTGATTAAGGGAACAGTTGTTTCAATTGTGACTTACCTGCTCTATAAACGGGTTGAGAAAATCATATTTAAAGAGGGCTAAGCAGCATTATATTTATTATTCCTTTGCATTCTTTCCTTTCTGACGCTCCCCACGAAGGGCAAGCGGCGGTCTGACTTAAAAGTATCAGACCGCCGCTTATTATTTATTTATTATTTACTCATCTGTGCTATTAAAAGTCTGAAAATACAGAGCTGACTCTTCGGCGTCTTTTAGTATCTGTGCCCGCAGCTCCTCTACACTGGAAAACTTCCTCTCGCCGCGCAGGTATTTATAAAAATCTACTCTCACGGTGCTTTCATATAAATTTCCCTCAAAGCCGATTAAATAGCTCTCTACCGATACCTTGTTTTCAGATGAGACAGTAGGGCGTATGCCTATATTGGTTATCGCCGGATAATCTCTGCCGTCCTCGGTGATTGCTCGTGTTATGTAAACTCCGTGCTTTGGTATCAAAACACCTTCCGGAAAGCTCATGTTTATAGTCGGTGTGCCTATTGTCTTGCCTAGACCAAAGCCGTATCCAACGGTTTCGAGCAGGCAGTGCGGGTGACCCAGCATTTTATTAGCTGTTTCCATGTCGCCCTCTTCCAAAAGCTGTCTGATACAGGTTGAGCTTACAGTTACACCACCTAACTCTACCTTGTCTATGATATCGCAGCCCAAGCCGTGCTCTTTGCAATGCTGAGCCAGTTTTTGGGGATTTCCCTCCCCTTTATTTCCGAATTTAAAATCATAACCTACAACAAAGTGTGAAATATTGAGCTCTCGCACTAAGGAAACGATAAAATCCTGCCACGGCATCTGCATGACAGTTTTATTAAAGTGCATAAATATGACACTGTTTATGCCAAATAGCCTTGAGATTAGCTCTGCTCTGCCTTTTGGGGCATTAATTAGCGGCACTTCTGTGTTATACACAAGATTGTCAGGATGCACATCAAAGCTGAGTACCGTGGGCACGGCATTTATGCTTTTTCCTATTTCCTTGGATTTTTTTAGCAGCTCGGCATGCCCGAGATGCACTCCGTCGAAAAATCCCAGTGCAACAACTCTTTTTTCTTCCATTTACTATACCTCAAAAAAGCTTTTTATAGTTGACATAATATTGCCGTTTACCTCGCCGAGCATCAGAAATTCTCCGTTTTCGCTGTATATTCTGTATGTTCCGTCGGGGGCTTGCGTTTTATAAGCTACGCCGTTTTTTATATATTTTTCTTCTGCAACGGTGGCAGTTTGCTCGGGGTATTCTTTAAACAGGCTGTCTACCGGAAGCAAAAACTCCTCTGCTCCCTTATTAATAATAATTTCCAGCTCATGTGCGTCATTAATAGTGAAGTTGCCCACTCTTGTTCGGCATAATGCCGACATGCAGGCTCCGCAGCCCAGCTCTTTGCCTATGTCGTGGCACAGTGTTCTTATATATGTGCCCTTTGAGCAGCTGACGCTAAGCACATAGTCGTCTTTTTCTTTGCCTATTAGTTTTAGCTCCGAGATATTTATTTGTCTTTTTTCTCTTTCTACCTCTTTGCCTGCTCTGGCTAGCTCATATAGCTTTTTGCCGTCTTTTTTTATGGCAGAATACATCGGCGGCAGCTGGAAAATATCACCGCTAAACTTCGGCAATATGCTCAAAATATTATCTTCATCTATAAAACTTGCAGCCTGCTCACTTAGCTTAACTACAGTTCCCGTTATATCCTGCGTGTCGGTTTCGATTCCTAGTCTCATTTTAGCAATATATGTTTTATCATTAGCTTCTGCAAACTGCACTGCCCTGGTTGCCCTGCCTATAAACAGAAGCAGCACTCCGGTTGCCATCGGGTCTAGCGTACCGGAGTGACCTATTCTTTTTACCCTCGTAATTCCGCGCAGCTTCGCCACCACATCGTGGCTTGTCCAGCCTTCCGGTTTTATTACGGGCAGTATTCCGTTTAGAGCTTTGGCCATTGCTTGCTTATCTCGCTTAGTATCATTTTTTCTGTCTCTTCGGGTGAGTGCTTAATTTTGCAGCCCGAGGCACCGGGATGACCGCCGCCGCCGAAAACTGCGCAGACCTTTGAGACATCATAGCCAGGCTTTGACCTTAATGATACCTTGCAGTAGTTCTCCCCTAGCTCTCTTATGAGTACTGAAACCGCAGCGCCCTCGGCAGCTCCGGGTATGCCGGCTATGTCTTCGCAGTCATCCTCTGTTGCACCGATGCTGTTTAGCATCTCGAGAGTCACTGTTGCCGCTGTCACTTTTCCGCTTTTATAGTATTTCATGCCGGAATAGAGCATTCCTAGCAAGGTTATCCTTGCCCTGCTGAGTGTTCTGAAAAGCATTACATTGAGCGACTTATTGTCGGCACCCGCTTTTACAAGCTTAGCTGCAGCTTCTAATGTGCCTGCATTTGTGTTTGTGTACTGAAAGCAGCCTGTGTCTGTGCTGACTGCTATGTATAGCAGGTTTGCCTCTTCTTCGGAAATGCTGCCGCAAAGAGCTTCTATTATCTCAAGTACAAGCTCGCCGCAGGAGGATTTTCCGTAGTCAAGGCAAAGATCTTTTGCAAAACCTGTGTTAGTTTTGTGGTGGTCGATTGCAAGCTTAATATCTTGGGGTGCTCCGCTACTGAGCATCCCGTCTGATGCTATATCCACAGAAATAGCAAAGGAGGGCATCTGCCCTTCTTTAGCTAAATAGGGCTCAATAAACCCTGCATATCTGGGAGTTATATCGGGGTTGGGAAAGCAGTATGCCGTTTTTCCTATGCGGCGCAAGGCAGAGCAGAGGGCAGCTCCGCTTCCTAATGTGTCGCCGTCCGGGAACTTGTGGCTCAGTATTAGGTAATCATCATGCTCCCTTAGTATTTCTGCACAGCGATTAACCGTTATCCCCTTCATCCGATATTTCCTCACTTTCTGTTTCGGCTTCGTCTTTTATTATCTTGCTAAGTAGGCTGTTTATGTGGGCTCCGTACTCTAAGCCGTAGTCTATTTCAAAAATAAGCTCCGGCACATATCTAATGCTAAGCCGTGCTCCGAGCTCACGCCTGAGCCAGCCTGCCGAGGATTTGAGCCCCTTTTTTAGCTGCTTTTCGTCAAATTCTCCGTAGATTGAGAGATAGACCTTTGCACATCTCAAATCACCTGTGGTGTCGACACGGGTTATGCTTATCATCTGTAAGTCCGCTATCCTCGGGTCTTTTATCTGACGGAGCAGCTCTGACAGAACAAGCTGTATGTCGTCGTTTATTCTGCCTATTCTGTTATTCGGACCTGCCATTACTATTACTCCTCAATTCGCTTCATAATGAAGGCTTCAATGACGTCCTTTTCATGGACATCGTTAAATTTCTCTATCTGTATTCCGCATTCGTAGCCTGCTGCCACTTCCTTGACATCGTCCTTAAATCTGCGCAGTGATGCCATCTCTCCCTCGTATATGACTATTCCGTCACGAACGACTCTGACAGAGCTGCCGCGCTGGATTTTGCCGTCTAGTACATAGGAGCCGCATACTGTGCCGATTCTGGAAATCTTGATGAGCTGTCTCACCTCTGCGTGACCTGTTACGACTTCCTCGAACTTGGGTGCAAGCATGCCCTTCATGGCAGCTTCTACTTCGTTTATGCAGTCGTATATGACTCTGTATAGGCGCATTTCAACACCTGCTCTGCTTGCGCTCTCTCTTGCCTGGTTATCCGGTCTCACATTAAAGCCGACTATGAGTGCTCCCGATGTTGAGGCAAGCATTATATCCGACTCGGATATTGCGCCGACTCCCGAGTGTATAACCTTTACATTGACTTCATCATTAGAGAGCTTTTCAAGCGATGCGCTGATTGCCTCGGCACTGCCCTGAACGTCTGCCTTGACTATGATATTAAAGTCCTTGACCTCGCCCTGCTGTATGCGTGCGAAAAGATCGTCCAAGGTCACCTTGTTTGCGCTGCTGCCCCTGTCCTTTTCGCTCTGCTTACGCTCGTCAACAAGTTCTCTTGCCATGCGCTCATCGTCAACTGCGTTGAAGATATCTCCTGCGCCCGGCACATCTCCCATTCCGGTAATTTCAACCGGCACGGAGGGTCCTGCTGATGTGACGCTCTTGCCCTTGTCGTTTGTCATTGTGCGAACTCTGCCGACGCTTGTGCCGGCTATTATTATATCGCCTTGATTTAGTGTGCCGTTTTGCACTAAGACTGTCATTATAGGTCCGCGACCTTTATCGAGCCTTGCCTCAATTACAGTGCCCTTTGCAGCTCTCTTCGGGTTTGCACGCAGCTCCTGCATCTCAGCCAGTACGGCTAAGTTTTCGAGCAGGTTATCTATGCCTTCGCCTGTCTTTGCAGAGATTTGGCAGATGATTGTATCTCCGCCCCACTCCTCGGAGACAAGCCCGTGCTCCGCTAACTGCTGTTTTATTCTGTCGGCATTTGCGCCGACTACATCTATCTTGTTTATTGCCACGACAATGGGAATTTCCGCTGCCTTGGCGTGGTTTATTGACTCAATTGTCTGGGGCATGATGCCGTCATTCGCCGCGACAACAAGTATTGCTATGTCTGTTATCTTAGCTCCGCGGGC
>JAAZCZ010000140.1 GCA_012513005.1 Oscillospiraceae bacterium
ATTTCTGATGTCCTCCCTTTGCTATTTTTCTTGTGCTGCTGACAGACCGCACTTGTATTATATTGCAAAGGGAGTGTTTATTTCTTCCTCATCGCTTAAGCTCTTTTGAACCACTGGCCTAGCCAGTGGTTTTGCATACAACAAAAGCTCCGAGTGTAATCTAAAACACTCGGAGCTTTATATTTTAGCTATATTTTTCAGCCGCCGATAACAGCTGCATCAGATTTTTGTTTTCTCGTCTGATATAAAATAATGAGTCCGATTATCGGAAAGCCTATAGCATCCGATACCAAGCCGGGTACGATTAGCAGCAGACCCGCTGCAATCGAAACAATTCTGAGGCTCCAGTGCAAATGCCCCTTCATATAGCCGTTAATACCCATTCCGACTCCCACCATGCCGATGAATGAAGTTACAACAATTGCAATAACCTCGTACCAAACGGTGTCTACAAAAAGGAGTGCCGGGCTGTATGAGAATATATACGGCACAATAAAGGCTGCGATTGCAAGCTTTGAGGCGTTAATTCCGGTTTTGAGCGGGTTTGACCCTGCTATTGCAGAGCCTGCGTAGGCAGCTAATGCCACAGGCGGGGTAATGTCTGCTACTATGCCGAAATAAAGCACAAACATATGCGCCGATATCATGGGTATGCCCATCTTGATGAGTATTGGCGCGCAGGTTGTTGCCATGATTACATAGTTTGCCGTTGTGGGCACTCCCATGCCGAGAACTATGCAGGTCAGCATTGTGAGGAATAGTGCAAAAAACAGCTTGCCCTTTGCAGCGCCTACTATAAGGGTAATGAGCGATATGCCAATGCCTGTTGTTGTTATAATACACGCCACCATACCGGCAGCGGCGCAGGCAATTCCGACTGTTAAGGTTGAGCGCGCTCCGTTTTCCAGTGCGTCAAAGAACTTTTTTACATTGATTCTGGTGTCGCGGCTGAACATAGAAACAAACACAGCAGCAACTGTTCCGCCGATTGCAGCTAACGCCATTGTTGTGTTAACAAGCAAAACAACAAGGAGAATTAGGGGCAAAAGCAGGTAGCCTCTTTTTGCCATGAGCTTTAAGAAATTCGGCAGCTCGGATTTCGGCACACCTTTTAGTCCGTTTTTCTTAGCTTCTAAGTGGACAATAATAAATATGCCCGAAAAATATAAAAATGCCGGCAGTATAGCACGCAGGGCAATTGAGCCGTACGGCATGTTGGTGTACTCAACCATTAAAAACGCAGCTGCGCCCATAATAGGCGGCATTATCTGCCCGCCCGTTGAAGCTGCTGCCTCAACTGCTGCCGCAAACTCAGGCTTGTAGCCGCTTTTTTTCATAAGCGGTATTGTGACAGAGCCTGTTGTTACTGTGTTTCCGACTGACGAACCAGAGACCATTCCGCAGAGTGATGAGGCTATGACTGCAACCTTAGCAGGTCCGCCCACAGAGCCGCCCGCTATTGAATAGGCAAGGTCGATGAAAAACTGTGATATGCCTGTTTTTTCCAAAAATGCTCCGAAGATTACAAAAAGAACTATATAGTTAAGGCAGGCCCTGATGGGTATGCCTATTATTCCCTCAGTTGTGTAGAACAGGTTATAAACAGTTAAGCGGAAAGATTTTTGTGTAAGACCGTAGATAATTATTGCCGATGCCACAATTACAATAGGCAGACCGACTGCCCTGCGGCAGGCTTCAAGCGTGACTAATATGCCGCAAACTCCGAGTGCCACCTGAAAAGGGCTAAGTGCAATTCCGACTTCCATAAGCTTTTCGAAATTAAACACAAAGTATGCGTATGATATTCCGCCCAATATGCCAAGCACAATGTCATACCACGGTATATAGTTAATCTTATCCTGCATGCCCTTTTTTATGGGGAACATAATAAAGATTAAAACTACAATAAGCCCCACAAAGCTCGCTCTTTCAAACCTTGTCTCTCCCGGATAGAACAGTAAAAACACTGAGTAGCAGGAAAAGAAAATCAGCATCCAGCGGACAACTATCCTCGGGATTCCCTTGTATTCTCTGATATTAGATTCGTTGTCATACTTCTGCATGACCTCTTTTATCTGTTCCTCCGTATCAGAGGTATCGGCAGCACCTGCTGTGTCCATTACAGCTGTCGGCTGTATGGATTCTGCATCTTCAATAAAGCTGTGCTTTTTTTCTTTCATCATCTGCCCCCTTAATTAATATTTGCAAGCCCAAACAAAACCTTAGTATTTTTTCCGCAAAGCTCTGTAAGGCTGTATTCTCTGCCGTCAATTTTGAGTATATGGTCATAAATAGTGCCTATAAAATATGACAGTCTCTGCATTTCTGTGTGGATTTCACTCAGTATCATCTCGCCATTTTTCCCGAATGTGAGCTTCCACTCAGGCGGCAGCTCCTCTGCAACTCCCGCACCGAAGGAATAATAAATACAGCCCTCAAGATATATCTTGCCGTTTTCTATATGATATATTTCCTCAACATCTGTTTTATTTACAGAGTGCAAAAAGCGGATAGAAAACTGCTTATCCTCGCCAAAAGAAATGCGCTTAATAATCTCACCCGTTTTGCCGTTTTTGAGTATAAGCTCAGGGCTTTTGCCCGCCATAGGCTCAGTGAGACTAAGGAGTATTAAGGCAAAAACCGCAGTGGCAGCAAGCACCACTGCGGTCAGAATTCTTGATAGTGCAGCTTTGTGCAATATATCAGCCTACTTTTTTACCTATTTCATTGAAGTACTTAAGTGCGCCCGGATGGAACGGAACCGAAATTCCGGATATGGCAGTATCAGCATCAATCAGTGCGCCCTTTGCGTGCCCGTTTGTTATTTCTTCTTTGTTGTCAAACAGGCCTTTTAGGAAGTTATAGACAGTCTCCTCAGAGAGCTTATCGGATGCAATAATAGTTGCCATAACTGCAACGGTTTTAATGTCTTCCTTGATGTTTGAATAGGTGCCTGCCGGAACTACTGCCTCTGTGTAGAAGCCGTATTGCTCCTTGAGCTTGGCTATGTGCTCGTCGTCTATTGTGAGAATATTAAAATCGTGTGTGGTTGAAAGCTCTGTTATTGCTGTTGTGGGTGCTCCCGCTACTATGAAGGCAGCGTCTATTGTGCCGTTTTTAATGGAGTCAACAGAATCTGCAAAGCTCTGATAGTTGATTGTGCAGTCTTCAAATTTTATGTCGTAAGCGCCGAGTATCTGCTCTGCGTTAAAGCGTGTGCCGGAATCAGCAACACCGACAGATACTACCTTGCCCTTTAGATCAGCAACAGATGTAATGTTCGTTTTAGCAACAATCTGCACAGCCTCGGGATAGCAAGACATAACAGCGCCGAAGTTTGTTATTGGTGCCTTGAATAGTGATGTGCCGTTGTAGGCGTAATCCATAACGTCGTTCTGTACTATGGCAAGCCCTGCTTGGTTAGTTTCAATCAGCTGCATATTTGCAAGAGATGCGCCGGTTGACTCGATTGTGAGGTTCATCTTGTCTTTTAGCTTTTCGTTGAGTACCTGGCTAATAACTCCGCAAAAACCGTAGTAGGTGCCGGAGGTTCCGCCCGTTGCGAAGCTGATTTTGCTGTCTGCCTTGGCGGCACATGCCGAAAGCCCCAAAATTAGCACAAGGCAAAGAAGTAGTGCTGTTAATCTTTTCACAATTTTTCCTCCCGTTATTAAATTAAGTTTGCATAATCCGCTATACAAACTTGCAATCTTCAAGTATTATATCCATTTTTTAGCGTTTTTGCAATAGATTTTTGCAACTTTATTAATAAATTATTCATTTTTGTTTATTTGGCGAATAGAAAAATAAGCAAAATAATCACTTTTTTGCAATAATATTGAGTTTCTTTTTAAACTCAATATTATTCTAATGCCTCAAATACGGAAAAATAATAATCTGATATATTGAATATTTTGCGTTACCGCAAATTTAACTGACAAAATGCCACAAATCTAACTGACAAAACACCACAAATTTAACTGATAAAATACCACAAATTTAACTGACAGTGGTGTTTTGTTTTGTTTTGAGGGCTAAATTAATAGTTATTATCGGGCTTAAATTCGGGCTTAATGCTTGCTTTTGTATCTCTCTTTGACCCAAGCGGAGGTGCAGGTGGCAAAGCGCAGTGCGGCGGGACCTGCTTTGTCTCCCCGGGGCAGGCAAAGAGCAATAGTCCGAGATGAGGGCGGCACAAGCGGCAGGGCTGCCACTCTGTCTTTCCTGCCCTCTAAGAGCAGCTCCGGCATAATGCTTATTCCGAGACCATTTTCTACCATAGCTATAATCGCATAGTCGTCTTTGGTTGTGAATTTGATATTTGGGCTTATGCCGGCTGAGGAAAGTGCCCTTCTGGCATCGTGATCGGAGCTTTCCAAAAGGCCGATAAAGGGCTCATTTGCAGCCTCTGCAAGTGGGAACTTTGCCATTTTTGCATAGCGGTGCTCCTTTGGCAGTACTGCTAAAACCCTATCCTCGTGCAAAGCTATAACCTTGCCCCTAACACTTGCAGGCATTGTTATAAAGCCAATATCGGCAGACCCGTCTTCAAGCCAGCCCTCTACATCGTGGTAGTCTCCGTTTTTTAGAATAAGCTCGACATTGGGGAACTTTGCCTCAAAGCTTTTTATTATCCCGGGCAGCCAGTGCACTGCCACGCTTGTGAAGGTAGCAATATTTATGCTGCCGCTCTCTGTGCCTCTGATTGATGAGGCTGCCTGCAAAAGCTCGTTTTGGCTTGTTATTATCCTTCTTATATAGGGCAGAAGCTGCTCACCCTCGGCAGTTAAGCGGGCGCCGCCCCTTGTTCTTATCATAAGACTAAAGCCAAGCTCCGATTCTAAGCCGTTTATCATATGCGAAACTCCGGACTGCGTTACTCCCAAAACCTCTGCTGCCTTGGTGAGACTCCCCAGCTCTGCCGTTTTAAGCAGTGCTTCGTACTTTGTTATGCTCATACATTACACTTCCTAATGTTATTATGAAAATTATTAATGATACTAATCTAAGAGTAAAAATAACTGATATTTTTCTGTTTTTCTTTTGTTTATGCCTTGCTACATAGCTATATTAGAATTATAATCCCTAACAATACATTTGTAAACTTCATTTATACATTAGTTTTTTTCATCTATCGTCTTTGAAGCGGCAAATGATTAGTTTCGGGGTAAAGGGGAATTCTTATGAACAATGCTGAGCTTATTGTATTTATTATTTATCTCATTTTTATGCTGGGAATCGGGGTCTACTTCTTTATGAAATCCAAGGGTGGCGGAGAAAAGGAGTATTTCCTGGGCGGCAGAGAGATGGGACCTTGGGTATCCGGGCTCTCCGCGGGCGCTTCCGATATGAGTGCCTGGGTTTTGATGGGTCTGCCTGCCTCCGTTTATGCCTTTGGTCTCGGCAAGGTTTGGATTGCTGTCGGGCTTGCTGTCGGATATTCACTTTCTTGGATATTTGAAGCTCCCCGTCTGCGCCGCTTTTCCATAGCTGCTAACGACTCTATTACAGTGCCTTCTTACCTCACAAACAGATTTTTATCAAAAAGCCGTGCCTTACAGGTTATCTGCGCTATTATATTTTTAGTTGCTTACTCAATTTACTCAGCCTCGAGTATAAAGGCCTGCGGCACACTTTTTAACACTGTTTTGGGCATAGATGCTAAGCTTGCAATGTATATCGCTGCTTTTATAATTATTTCCTACACATTTTTAGGCGGCTTTAACGCTGTGTGCTGGACAGACTTTTTCCAAGGGCTACTGATGCTGGCTGCACTTTTGGCAGCTCCTATATTTGCACTCTTTATCATCCGCTCCTCGGGAGCTACCGCCTCTGCCGTGCCCGACGGGTTTTGGGCACTTGCAGCAGACAGAAACGATATAATCTCGGGCTTAGGCTGGGGGCTCGGCTACTTCGGTATGCCCCATATTATTATCAGATTTATGTCTGTTCGCTCTGATAAGGATGTAAAGCGCTCTGCCGCAATCGGCATTTCATGGACTGTTTTAATTCTTATATTCTCAGTTGGTGCGGGACTTGTAGGCAGAATGTTCCTTTCTGATTTGTCTGATTCCTCCATTGTGTTTATTAGCATGGTGCGGAAGATATTCCCCCCTGTTGTCTGCGGAATCCTGCTCTCTGCCATCTTAGCTGCTGCAATGAGCACAGCAGACTCTCAGCTTTTAACCGCTGCTTCAGCCTTTGCCTCCGATGTGTATAAGCCCATATTCCGCAAGGATGCATCTAACAAAGAGATGCTTTGGGCAGGGCGCATAGTGGTTATGCTGATTGCTATTGTTGCGGTTATTATTGCCGCCGCTCCCGGCAGCGGAACTATAATGGGCTTGGTTGAAAACGCTTGGGGACTTTTTGGCGCTGCCTTTGGTCCTGTTATACTGCTTAGCCTATTCTGGCGCAGACTCTCTTATTCGGGTGCCGTTGCCGGTATTATTGTCGGTGCTGCTGTTGATATTGCTTGGCTCACACTTAAAGTCTATCCCATATACGAAATTATCCCCGGATTTATTTTCGGCGGGCTTGCCGCAATATTAGTTTCTCTTATATCTAAAAAACCCGGCGAAGATGTAAATAGGCTATTTGACATTGCAAGTGATAAAAATTCCTCCTTATAACTAATAGCAAAAAACTAAAAGCGTGCCCCTTGTCGCAAACGAAAAGAACCCCGATTAACATCGGGGTTCTAATTATTATTTTTATATTTTAATATAAGTCTGGGTCTATATCAGATATGTCTATATCGGTTTCGGGCGTATCTGACTTGCCCAGGGCTTCCTCTTCTTCTTTTGCTATCTTAGCTTCCTTTTTTAAAACCCGTTTTCTGCCTCTTTTTCGGCTTTCCTCTTTTATGTGCTCTATGCCCGGTGATAAGACCTCTTCTTTTAGCTTTCTCTTGCCGAATTTTGCAGCTTTAACTGTGTATATTACAAATATAATAAGTGGCGCAATGCCTGTTACCAGTATAAGAACCAAGATAAGTGCCATGCTGTCTTCTTGGAGCTTGGCTGCGTTTTCCCAATACGGCAGAGCCTTCATGTGGGTGTCAAATGAGCGTTTGCCAAACTGCCCTATTATTTTGAATATTGAAGAAACGCTGAATCTGCCTGTGTTCTGAACAATGAGTGCGCTATTAAAAGAATCCTTCAAAAGATTTTTTGCAAATCCTGCAATCGGCTCACGAACGCAGATTTCGTAGCTTTCAATCGGAATGGGCGACAGTGCGTTAATTACATCGTAGTGCATGAAAAGCCCCGCCTCTGCCGAATATGCAGCTGTAGCTGCCTTGTCGTTTTCTCGCTGCACAACTCCCGCGACTCTGAAGCTCATTTCGCCTATTCTTATCTTCATGCCGGCAACATCGTAGCTGCCAAATAGCTGCCATGCCAGCTTTTCGTCTAATATAACAGAGTCGTGCATTAGATCTGTTTCTTTTATATAGTTGCCGCTTCTGAGCCGGAGCGGATGGAAGAAAAAGAAATCTCCGCCAACTCCCACAACTGCCACATTAATGGGGTTTTTATTAGTCATGACACTCAGCTTAGTCTGAGCCGAATACGCATCTGTGTATAATTTGCCGCTCTCCGGAGCAGGCTCCCCAGCCGCTGTCAGAGATGAATCTATGTTCTTTCTGAACATGTTTATTTCGTTGGGGGTAATTTCACCCTCGCCTGCAAAAAACGCCGTTGCCTGCGAAAACCGAAGCCCCGACTGCCCTGCGAATCTGTCTGCCGCATGCTGCGCATCCTGCTTTTTTGAAAGCATGGCAAAGCTAAGGCAAAGGGCAAGGCAGATAAGAAGCAGTGTGCCTATGATAATTCCTGCAATTATCTTGCCTTTTGTGGGCTTTTTGAGCATGACATGCCTGTCTCGCGGATCTTTTTGCTCCCGAACTTTGTTTTTTCGTTTTGTTTTTGAACCGAAAATCAGCATATCACCTTTCCCGTTATCAGCCTGCGAGCCTGACTAACATTCCGTTCTCGATTGGCTTGGTTGAAGAGGTTATTACATAATCCGAGTTGCCCACACCGCCCTGCACGGCTGAGTTTTGGTCGTCTGTTGCCAGCACCGAGACATCAACTCTGCGGGCTACATATCTGTTGCCGAGCGGGCTGCTTTTTGATTCCACCACCAGCACAAAGCTGCCGTTTGTGTCGCTCTTGACTGCCGCATTCGGAACTATTGCGTCAAACTGCCTTGTCTTTTCGCCGATTGAGAGGTTTACCTGAGTGCCGCTTTCTATTTCCTTGCCCGTGATATCAAAAACAAGGAGTCTGTTTGTGTTCGGGTTTTCCTTATCCGGAGCAAATGACACAAGCTTTGCCACCATGTCGTTTGTGCCCCAGTAGCCTGTTGAAACCTCTGCCTGTGTGCCTATTGTGACCTTGCCCGCCTGCTCCTTTGTTACACTCATTGTAACCGAGTAGCCCCTGTCGGGAACTTCAACTGTCATAAGCACAGCAGAGGGATCTGCTGTGTTGCCTGCGGTTATATTGATATCCTTAGCAACTCCTGCAACGGGAGATTTAATCTCAGAGCCGGTGCCTGATGACATGAGCTTAGCAAGCTTAGCCTGCCTTTCGCCGAGCTGACGGCGCATGCGGTTTAGCTCTATGCTCTCTGTTTTTTCGGCAATTAAAAGCTGCTCTAATGCTACCTGATTGGCAACAACCTCGTCTCTTGCTGTGTCGTATGCAGCTTTTTTCTCTGTTAGTGCGTCATATGCCTTTTGGCTGCGGGAAAGCTCTGCTAAGAGCCCGCCGTTTTCTGCCTTGAACCTGCGGTCTTTATCCTCGTAGTCCTTTTTGTCTTTTTCGTAGTCTGCCTTGGCATTTTCCAATATTACATAGGCAGCAGCAAGCTCTGTCTTTTGGTATTCGTTACCAAACACCTTAACGGCAACATCGGAGATATACTCAATGTCTGCATTATCTACATCTGCCGGAATATCCTCGAATTTAAGCCCTTCTAAGCTCTCCTCCGGAACTGTTGCACCGTATTTTTTGGCCATGAGAGCCTTCCAAGCATCTAAGCTCTTGTCGTGCGGACCTGCGCCTGCTTCTGCCTGATTTTTCTTATGCTCGGCAATTGCCGTGAGCGCTTCGTCTTTTAGCTTTAATTCTTCTATGCGACCGTCTAAATATTCTTTACTTGCGGTCATTTTTTCAGCAGCGGCTTCAACCTCGGCATATGTTACAGTGCCGACGGGTGTTTCGTTGACTGCTTTTTTGGCCTTATCGAGCCTGTCCTTTGCAGCTTTCATTTCCTCGGGTGTGACTTTAAGCTCGTCTGCCTTGGTAATTGAATCCTGCAGCTTTTCGCGGGCTCTTTTTATCTGTACTGAAGATGATGTGCTGCTGGCTGTGACGAGCTTCTGCTGATATGAGGAGTTTAAATCTGCAATTTCACTCTGCAGAGCTAAGATTGCATCGCTGTCGCCCTCACCGAGCAGAATGAGAACCTCATCCAGCTCAACCTTTTGTCCGGCGCGCACAAGCACGGATTTAACAGTTCTGGCATCCTGAGTTTTTATCTCGTAGTTCTCAGTTGCGACAATAGTCCCTGAGCCTCTGATGCGGGTGTTTATAGCCCCGGATTGTACATAGGCAGTTGCCACCTCCGGCATAGTTTTGTTCATGATGGTATTGGAAAAGAACGTCAGAATAAGCAGTATTGTTAAAAATACTATCGCTGCGTTTTTTACCCAAGCCCTATTTTTCACTTTCACATCTGCCACGACAAAATCTCCTTTACAGTTAGCCCTTAACAGAGCCCGAGTTTGCAATTCCCTCTACTAAGTATTCCTCGCCGTGCAGGAACAGCAGCAGGGACGGGACCATGTAAATAGTCGCAATTGCAAAGGCAAGACCAACCTCGCCTGCGTTTATTGTTGCAAGATACACCGAAAGCGGCTGCTTCTGTGCATCTGAGAGCAGAACAATGGGCTGCTCAACCATATTCCAGTAGTCAATGAAAACGAGTATTGCAATCGAATACAGTGCCGCTCTGCACTGGGGCAGGCAAATTCTTGTGAATATCTGCCACTCACTTGCCCCGTCGAGCTTGGCTGATTCGATTAGTGAGGAGGGTATCCTACGCATAAATTTAGTGAGCAGGAACACCGAAAACGGGGCAAACGCCCCCGGAAACAGTATTGACCA
>JAAZCZ010000025.1 GCA_012513005.1 Oscillospiraceae bacterium
CGCGTCGAGCGCAGCTTTAGCAGCGGCTAGCTCTTTTTCTGCTATTTCTAGCTTCTGCTTTGACTCGTCGAGTACTTTTCTGGCTTCTGCAAGCTGGGCTTCTGCAATCGGAATCTGTTTTTTGGCTTCCTCAATTTGAGCTTGAAAAGATTTTAATTTAAGCAGTTCTGCTGCTGTAGCTTTCTCGGCTTCTTCAATTTTTTCCAACTGGTTTGTCACTTTAGCTTTTGCTTCATTTAATTTGCTTTCTAGACTATCAATTACACTTTGTATTGGAAATAACGCATTCTTAGCCGCATCTAATAATTTCTGAGCATTATCAATTTTTTTTTGTAGACCACCAAGAGCAGTTTTAAGATCATCTTCTAATTTTTTTGCTGCATTATACCCGGCTTGGAGTGTTTCTAAAGTCGCCTCACTTGTATCTACAAAAGCTTTTGTCGCCTCTAATTTAGCTGAGCCGATTGCATGAGCCTTAACACCATCTTGGTATTCTTCCATCTTTTTATCAAACAATGCTTTTTGGCTGTTGTAAAGCTCTGTTTTTTCAGCAAGCTCTTTTTCTCCTGTGGAAAGCTGCTGTTTTCCTGCGTCAAGCTGAGCTTTTCCCTCGTTGTATTCTTGCTGCTTGGCTTCAAACTGCTTTTGACCTGCTGCAAGCTGCTGTTTGCCCGCCTCAAGTTGCTGTTTTCCGGCGTTGTATTCATTTGTTTTTTGGTTTAACAATGCTCTTCCTGCTGTGAGCTGCTGATTGCCTGCAGCAAGCTGGGCTTTGCCCTCGTCGAACTGAAGCTGACCTTCGGCGAGTTTCTTTTTACCTGCTTCATAATCAGGGCGCTTTTCTTCGAGTTTTGCTATGCCCTCTTCCAGTTTTGCAATGTCTGCTAATTTTTCTTCTTTCTCTGCTGTTTTGAGATTTTTTACGTTTAGGGTATCGCTGATGCCTAAGCCGGCTGCAATAACACCAAATATGCACACCGGAATCAGGATGAACGCAATTAATCTCAGAAGTTTTGCATTTTTCACTTTTAAATCCCCCATTAATTTTTCTTTTTTATCTTTAATATATTATTCTTATCATTATAAAACAGGTGTCAGAATATCGCTGCCCACCGGAGCATAAAAAAGCTTGCGAATTTCTTGCATTTCCTTAGTTTGACCTAATATCCACATTGTTTTTGCAAGAGCTGCCTCTGATGTCATATCATAAGCTTCCAGCACCCGCTTGTTTTGAGATAAAGCTTTCCCTACATTGTATACTGCAAGATCGCTGCCTTCATTTTGTACCTGTGTTGTCATGACTACAAGCTTACCATATTTTATCGCTGTGTCTAAGACCTCACTCATACCCTCAAGCTGTGGCATTCCACCTGTGCCAAAGCTCTCTATTATTAATGCGTTATTTGCATAGAGCATAAATTCAAGCACTTCTGATGTTACTCCGGGGTAGAGCTTAATTAGCCCTACCTTGCTGTCTAATTTACTATAAAACACCGGTTTATCAAAGTGTGTAGGAATAATATACTGCAAGAGCTTACCGTCTCTTATATCTGCTAAATTCGGATAGTTTATGCTGGAAAATGCATCAAAGCTCTTTGAATGTGTTTTGCCTGCCCGCAGCCCTGATATCACTCTGCCGTTAAAGACAATCATAACTCCGTGAAGTTTAGGAGCAGTAGCGCACCTGAAACTATCTGTTAGGTTTATTTTTGAATCTGTTGTGTCAAAGCCAATCGGCTTTTGTGCCCCTGTCAATACAATAGGCTTTGGGCTACCCTGAATAAGATATGAAAGGGCTGCTGCTGTGTATGCCATTGTATCGGTGCCGTGAGAAATTACAAAGCCGTCGTAATCTAAGTAGCGGTTTTTTATTTCCTCCGCTATTTTAAGCCAGTGAGCAGGTCCTATATTTGTGCTGTCGAGATTAAAAAGCTCTATGCAGTCTGTCTCGCAAAGTTCTAAAATCTCTGGGGCATATGAAAGCAAATATTCAGGTTTTAGCCCGGGCAAAAGCCCGTCTTCTGTAACCTCTGATGCTATTGTTCCGCCTGTGCCGATTAACAGTACTTTTTTCAAATCGCTCTCCGTTTAATTTATTAGTATCACAATGCAAAAATATTGATTTAAGCTTAAAAATAGCGTATTATTTACAGATAAACGCAATAACACTATTATATATTGACATTGATAATCTCATGACAATATTAGAGCTTCATTAGAAATAGCAAAGAAATATATATTAAACAAGTAGAATAGAAAGAACTTGAGCAAATGAAGTATTTTCTTATGGCACATAACTATAAATATGCAGCTGAGCAGGCTCTTATTACATTTTTTCCGGGAGAAAAACATGAGGAGATAAACTATGCCCCCAAATCCGGAAAAAGCTGTATTATTAAGCTTTGTAACGGTAATTATTTCTTAAGCTGCAGCTGTATTATTATCTCTGATAATAAAAGATTTTGCGGTATTGCTCGTTTACGCCTTGACTCTATTTCTAAATCGAAAGTAAAAAAAGAAAGTGCCATAAGCGGCATGATAAAAAAAGCTGTTTACAAAGCTGCACTTAGCTACGGAATAAATCCTCCTGCTTGGGGAAGCTTGACCGGTGTCAGACCCTGCAAGCTTATGAGCGAAATACTTCTATCTTCAAAAACTGAGAAAGCTGCCAAAACAAAGTTTATTAGGAAATACTCTGTATCAGATAAAAGAGCGGATCTCTGTCTTGAAGCTGCAGAGCAGTCTATTGCTGTATCAAATTCACTTGGCGATAGGGATATTTGTCTATATGTCGGCATCCCCTTTTGCCCAACACGCTGTAATTATTGTAGCTTTATATCGGCTTCTACCGAAAAATCCATGAAGCTGATTGAGCCTTACTTATTAGCTCTTTATGAGGAGATTGCTGCTGTTTCTAAAATTGTATCTAAACTCGGGCTAAGAGTAACTTCTGTTTACTTTGGAGGCGGCACGCCTACAACGCTTTCTGCCGAGGAGCTCTATCACCTGCTTACACATTTGACAAAGAGCTTTGATTTAAGAAATATATCTGAGTTTACCGTTGAGGCGGGCAGACCTGATACGATTACTTTAGCTAAGCTCCAAGTTCTAAGCAATTTCAATGTCAGCCGTATTAGCGTAAATCCACAGAGCATGAATGACCGCGTTCTTGACGCTATTGGCAGAAAGCACACAGCGCGAGATATTGTTTCTGCTCTAGAAATGGTTAGAAGCTTTAATAATTTTTCTGTCAACATGGATTTAATTGCCGGGCTTTATTCTGACAGTGTTTCCGGGTTTCAAGAGAGCCTAAATACTGTTTTAGACTTGCGACCTGAAAATATTACAGTACACACGCTGTCTATAAAAAAGGGCTCTTTTGTAAAAAACAGCGATGTAGTTCTCCCGAACGAGACTGCTGTTTTAGAAATGACCGACTATTCGATTTCTCGACTTTACGAATCCGGATACAAGCCTTATTATTTATACAGGCAAAAATATATGTCCGGAGGATTTGAGAATATTGGCTGGACAATTCCGGGATTTGAAAATTTATATAATATTGCTATAATGGAGGAGCTTTGTAGTATAATATCATTGGGCTGTGGCGGCTCTACCAAGCTCATTTCCAAAAACAAAAAAATGGAGCGTTTCTTTAATCCCAAATATCCGACAGAGTATATTGAGCGGATTCAAAAGATTTGCATAGATAAGGAAAGGATAAACGAATATTATGGCTTATAATTTGGAAAACATTAACTTTAGAACTATTGCTGACCCACTTGAGTTTATGCAGGAATGCGATGCAGAGTATGCAAAAAAAGTGAGCGATGCAGCCGACAGGGTTTGCAACAATCTTAAAAAAAGTCCGATAGTGCTGCTCTCCGGACCTTCCGGTAGCGGAAAAACTACTACTGCCCAGAAAATAGAAGAGGAGCTAAAGCGCCGCGGAGTAAACTCTCATACAATCAGCATGGACAACTATTTTAACACTGTTGACCCAATCACCTCTCCCAGAACTGAAGACGGTTTGTATGACTTTGAAAGCCCTGCATGTTTGGATATTTCCTTAATAAATAAGCACATCGACCAGCTTTCTAATAACGAAGTCATCTACGTGCCAAAGTACGAATTTTCCAGGCAAATGCGAGTTTTAGAGCCTTCTAAGATGCTTAAGCTAAAAAAGGATGAGGTTGTTATTTTTGAGGGTATACACGCACTCAATGACAGCATTACATGCAGCAATAGCGAAGCATTTAAGCTATATATATCTGCACGGTCTAACATTGAATTTAACGGTCAGGTTGTTTTTAAGGGCACTTGGCTAAGACTGGTTCGCCGCACTGTCAGAGACCACCTCTTTAGGGCTTATGACCCGCAGAGCACGATTGCAATGTGGGCAAATGTCCGCAGAGGTGAAAAGCTATATATTTCTCCGTTTAAGGATTCGGCTAATCTGATGCTCGATACTGCCCTGCCCTATGAGGCGCCTGTTATGAACAGCGTTGCCACTGCCCTATTTTCCGCAATTCCCGAGGGAGTTGAACGATATCATGAATTAAGATCAATACTTCCCGCCATTCAGCTTTTTGGACATATTGATAATGCAACAGTTGCTCCCGACTCGCTTATTCGTGAGTTTATAGGCGGCGGGATTTACGAGCAGTAAAGTCTGTTTGAATATATATTTAAATCCGAGTACTTGTTTTAAGGACTCGGATTATTTAATGCATATTTATTATTAACTAATGATACGGAAACTCAATGTTTATCTTTGGATGAGAGCTTTTCCAAAGTTTAATGACAAGCTCTTCCAGCTGCTTTTTAATTTTAGCTTTGTTTACTCTCTGCTCAATTGGTATTACTGCATCAAATACTACATTCATATGAGTCGGACCGTCCACTACTCTAAAGTCGTGAATTGAAATTTCAGTGCTTATTCTAGCTATTTCCTCAATTAGAGTCTTCTTCATTGTGTTAGTTCTGCTGTCATCCATTAATATAGGATCCATGTGAATTACCGCCTTGCAGCCGAGCTTTTTTTCTAGCTCATATTCTGCATTATCTACAACATCGTGCAAAGCGAAGAGATCTCCGTCTCCCGGGACCTCTGCATGGAGGGAAACAAAGAGCCTCCCCGGTCCGTAGCTGTGCACGATGAGATCGTGCATATTTGTTATTTCAGGATATGAGCAGACAATGTCGCAAATGGCATCTACAAGCTCGGGCTCAGGTGCCTTGCCGAGCAGTGGGCTCACTGTTTCGATTATCACTTTTATTCCGGAATATATAATAAATGCTGATACAGCTATTCCACCCCATCCGTCTATGTTGTAACCGAAGTATTTATTAATTACAAGCGATCCCAATACGACAAAGGTTGCTACGCAGTCTGAAATGCTGTCTATTGCTACGGCTTTTAACCCCGGTGAGTTTATTTTTTTGCCGATTTTGCTGTTATATATGTACATATATGCCTTGACGAGAATAGACAATATTAATATTACGATCGCTAATGTTCCTGTTTCAATGTTGCCCGGTTTTGCAATTCTGCTTATAGATTCACGCCCCAGCTCAATGCCCATTGTTACAATTAACACAGCAACAGCAGCTCCTGAGAGGTATTCAATTCTCCCGTGTCCAAACGGATGATCAGGATCAGGGCTTTTTCCCGCAAGCTTCATCCCTGCCATTGAAATGAATGTTCCTGCTGTGTCGGAGAGGTTATTTAATGCATCTGCTGTTATTGCAATTGAGCCAGTTATGCTGCCTGCGAAAAATTTTACTCCCGATAACAGGACATTCAGAACTATACCAACTATTCCTGTCAGCCTGCTGTATGCTTCCCTGACATTTGGGTTGTTATAGTCTTTGTAGTCTTTTATAAACATCTTGGCAAATAACGAAATCAAACAGCACACCTCTTTTCTAATAAAATATATCATAAATATTTATTAAACTAAACATTTATATTTTTATCTTTGCTTGTTATAGGGGCTTTATCGTGTTATATTTTTAATAATATCATTTTCGGAGTGTATATATGAAGCGTAGAATATCCTTATTGCTAATTGTAGTTATTCTCATAAACCTATTTGCAGCTTGCAGCGGTAGCACCTCTTCTTTTGGAGATGGGCTTAGCCGCGCTGTCGGAAAATCTTTAGAGCTTGTTGTATCCGGCAAGAAACAAAAAGCTGAAATTGAAACAGGAGAAGACACAACTTTAAGCTATGAGCAAATGCACTATGCGCATTATGAAAGCGATAATTTTGCTGAGTTTACTGAGCCTTTTTATGAAATGAGTAAAAACGGCGGCACTACTGAAGCTTTTAACTTAGCTGATGAAAAAGCTATAAATGAGCTTAATTATATTTTTACACTCAAGACTTTAATTGAAATAAAATATAACCGCGACCCGAGTGATACATATAATTCCGCGGAGCTTACACATTCGGAAAAAATTTGGACAGGCTCTCACGATAAATATTTCACCGCCATAGCGCAGCTCGCTAAATCAAATAACAAGAATGTTATGACAGATAGATATACCGAGGCAGAAATTAGTGTTTTTGCCGCCTACGAGCCTGTTTCAGATGAGAGTTTTAAAGCTTCCGATAAGGAGCGTGAGCTTCTAAACCGTTATTATGAGCTAATTGCAGCAGATTCACCTGACTATGATGAAATATCTGATCTTTTTATTGAGCTTGTGAACGTGCGTAAAGGCTCGTTTAATAAAGAAAAGTACGGCACTTTTGCTGAGTATGCTTATGAGAGTCTTTACTCTAAAGTTTATTCTCCTGCTGACGGAGAAAAAATATGGGATTTTGCCAAAACTCATTTTGCACCGATTATAAAAAAGCATGAGAATGATTATTATTCTGCAATGAGCACTCTTGTCAGAAAAGCGGGGAAAAATGTCACCGAGCAGGAGCTGCTTGACTCACTAAATATCGTGGCATCTAATTTATCCCCCAAGGCAAATGATGCTTATAAATTCTTTGTACAAAACAAATTATTTGACCTTGAGAAGATGCCGAGCAAGGTTAATTTAAGCTACACTATTCCCCTTTATTACTACAAAATACCCTTTATTTTCCAAAAGGCAGAGGGCAATGTGCTGGATAAGATGACACTTATTCATGAATTTGGGCATTTTCTTAATTTTTATTATGCCCCCAGTGATTTAATATACGGGCTTTCAGACAATGATTTAAGCGAGCTTCAGTCGCAGGGATTAGAAATGATTGCAACTGCGCACTATAAAGAAATATTCGGGAAATTTGCAAACGCTGCCCTTACTTTTAAGCTCTTAGACTTTGCTCAAAGTGTTGTTGACGGGGCTATGTACGATGAGTTTTTGCAAAAGGTATATGCAGAAGAATCGCTTACAAAAGAAAAGATTATAGAAATATACAAGAGTATATACACACAGTATGGATATACTCCGTATAACGGCTATGAATATGAGTGGGCAGGCTTAACTCATAACTTTGAAAGTCCGTTTTATTACATCAGCTACTGCGTTTCAGCAATTCCTTCGCTTGAGCTTTATTCCAAGCTGCTAAATTCACCCGAGGATGCCAAGGCAACACTAAACAGCATACTTGAAATGGACACTGAAAACTACTATTTTGCTGATGCGCTAAAAGACGCCGGGCTGAAAGATGTTTTTGACGAAAATTCTTTTATTACGGCGGCTGTCGCCGTTACAGAAGGGATTAAAAAAGCGGGACTTGAGTAATAAGCATAGCTATTAGTTATAGACAATAAAATCCGGTAGGAACATTGATTCCTACCGGATTTTATTTGGCACGCCGTGAGGGATTCGAACCCCCGACCTTCTGGTCCGTAGCCAGACGCTCTATCCAGCTGAGCTAACAGCGCACATAGTGCCCGATTATCTTAGCACAAAGTATTCAGCTTTGCAAGGATAATATTTGCAATCCGCGAAATTTCCACCTTAATTTGTTTAATAACATCATAATATTAAAATAACGGAGTTGCAAGTCTGCAACTCCGTTTATTTCAGTTTTAATCTGCATTAAAATGCGCGCTTTTTCTTATTCTTGCGAGCAGCCTCA
>JAAZCZ010000026.1 GCA_012513005.1 Oscillospiraceae bacterium
ATGCGCTCTCCAATGTCGTTCCGTCCAGTCAGATATGCCGTATTATAGTGTTCACCCATTGCCTCTGCCATCATACGAGCATGGGTAACATTTCGACAAAACGCAAGCGCTTTCAGTTTGCCCTGTGGGCGGTGTGTCTCAATTTGTTCTGAAATATAGTCGCAATGCTCCTCATTAGCAAGCTGTGCAATCATTTTTCGCTCTTCACGTTTACTGAGGCCGTAATCAACTAATGTGTCTCGTATCCCGTAATACTTAAATGGAACCACAAGGTCGTTAATAATAGCGTCGCGTAGGCGAAGCTCATAAGGAACATTTTGTTCAAAGAGCTCAAAAACATCTTGGTTATCCATTCGCTCTGGAGTAGCTGTTAGTCCAAGAAGAAATTCCGGCTCAAAATATGCTGTTATTTTTTTGTATGTTGAAGCAGTCGCATGGTGGCACTCGTCAATAATTATATAATCAAATTCATCCTTGGCAAACAAGTCAAGCGTTTTGCTCATAATAAAGTTTGTGGCAAAAACAAAATCCGCATCAAATTCTTTGCTAGTTCCGCTATAAATACCATAAGTAATACTGCTGCCAAAAACATCCTGAAATGTTTCAAGAGATTTCTTTAGAACTGAACCCTCGTGCACAATATATAAAAGTCGTTTTGGGTCAAAATTAAGCGCATCAAATGCGGCAAGATAGGTTTTTCCGCTACCGGCTGCAGCAATAACAAGCGCTCTGTTGGTGCCTACCGAACGATATCTGTTGAGTTCTTTTAGCGCCTTGCGTTGCATAAAATTTGGCTTAATATTAGCTCTGGAAAGGTCGTAATCCATATCCCAGCGCTCAATGGCAAAATTAAGCTTGTTAGCATATAGATTTATTATGTCGCTGTTTAGCTTGTGTGTCGCATTCCATTTATCCTCAAACTCAGCCATAGCCAGCCAAAACAGATCAGATCCGTTATTTTCTCGCACAACTACGTCCCACTCTATATTTCTCAGAAGTGCATATCTAGTTATATTTGATGAGCCTACTATTAACTCGGTGCAGTCTTTAAACTGAAACAAGTAGCCCTTTGAGTGGTAGCCTAATGTCGCAGAGCCTTTATCTATAAAGCACTCATGATCTAAATGGCACTCAAAGTTAGAATGCCGTCCCATAAGGGAGTAAAAGCTCTTTAGAGATTCAATATCAGTAAAGTTTTGGTACGTGGAGGTTATTATCCTACCTTGGCACCCCCGCTCTACCGCTGCCTCAATATCTTTATATAGCAATACCAGACCTGCTTTCTTTATGAAGCTGACCGAAAAGTCAAATGAATCACAGTGACGCAGGTTGTCCTTGATTTTTTCTAAAAAAGTGATTTCACTGTAGTTCGTGAGAAACTGATTTTGCATAAAACGATCCTCATCTTATTGATAATTATCTTTGCTTTTTATTCCTCGTAATAATACGAGTAGTCCACACCCTTCATGAATATCTCGCGGCTTCTAATCTTATTTGTAAGCGCATTTTGGAGCAGGTCTTTAATGCGTTTTGAATCCATTGTACTCTCCTGCATAGCACTTAAATAATCTGTCTTGGAAATTAGGCTCCAGTCCACACATAGTTTTAGGTTTTTCTTTAAAATTAGATCGAGCCAAATTCTTGTGCTTCTCCCGTTGCCTTCCATAAATGGGTGAGCAACATTCATTTCCACATATTTTTCTGCAATTTCATCGAAACTGCTTTCCGGCATTTTTTCGACAAGCCTTAATGTATTTTCTAAGAACTTTACAGGTGCAAAGCAATGTCCTCCCTTTGCAATATTTACTTCTCTAATCTGACCGGCGAAGTCATAAAGGCCTCCAAATAGATATGCGTGAATCTGCTGCAAGCCTTTCACTGTTCCGACTTCAAGCGTGTCGAGCAAAGAGCTATCGAACAGAGCATACGCTTTTGACTTGCTCTTACCGTCAATCGTGTCGTCGCTGTAAGTAAACCACTCGATAAAGCGATTTGCTTGTTTGCTTGGAAATTTTTTTGCAAACTCTTTTACGCCGTCATAGTCAATCACATTTGCCAAACGCTCTTTGCCGTCCGGTGCTGTGAACTTGAACTGGGTAGTCACACTACCCAGTTGATTGTTTTCTCGCCTGAGCTTCGCTTTGAGGTATTTCCAATAGTTTCGATTTTTTTCATAATTTGTTTCGCCACGCAAGACGCCGACTATATCAAGCACAGAAAACCACCATTTGGAATTATCATCGTCCCAAACGGCTCGAACCTCTGTGTTATCAAAAATACGGATTGATATTTTTTTGCTTTCTGCATTCTTTCCTGCCACGGAATTCACACCTTGTATGGAGAGTATAACCTCACGTATGAGGTGTTATCAGCAGTATATATCAGACGAGAAGTATATACAATGTATTTTGTTCTGTGCGAGCTTGAATGGGGTTCAAGAGTTCTCTGGCTTTGATATATTTCTTTTGTTTTTGTTTTATACGTCAAACATCCGCCATTTGGCGGATGTTTGCTTTATTGTTTCTATAATGCTTAAAACTAAAACTAACCTACTTTTAAACTCCGGTGAAAATGTTCTTCTTTTAGCCATTTTTAGGAACCCTCTTTCTTGGCATCATTATGCCTTTTATTATATCAGGTTCACTAATAATCTAAGAAATTTTGTCTGAATTTACGTGTACATTATAATTTCTCTAAACCAACATCATTTGACGAAGACCCTAGAAATGATGTGCTTTTACTTTATACTTAAAAAATTATTTAATATCTATTTTTTCGCTAATAATTATCTCTGATTGTTAGTCACTAATCTTAATACTTGATAAAAT
>JAAZCZ010000141.1 GCA_012513005.1 Oscillospiraceae bacterium
TGGTGGGGGCGGGTGGATTCGAACCATCGAAGGCATCGCCAGCAGATTTACAGTCTGTCCCCTTTGGCCACTTGGGTACGCCCCCATATTTAGCTGATATTGATTTGGAGCTGGTGAAGGGACTCGAACCCCCGACCTGCTGATTACAAATCAGCTGCTCTACCAACTGAGCTACACCAGCACAACATCAGTGCTCCTAATAGTATCAAAACTGATATGATTTGTCAACAAGAATTTTGACTTCAGATTAAGTTTTGTTACATTATTTTTTAGAAACTATTAATGGTAAACACGTAGTATGTTCAGCTGCATCTCCCGCTCTATATTTTTATTAATTCTAAGATAATATCTGCGAAATATCAGGTCTTATCAGAGTCATCATTGCTGCTAATATCCCATTCCTGCCAGGTGTCACCGTCTTCATCGGTAATAGTCTCAGGGCTTACTGAAACCTCAATAACATCTGCAATTTCATCCTCATCTGCCTCAATTGGAGCCGGCTGAGCAGGTAGAGGTTCTTCCTCCTCTTCCTCTTCGGTGTCGATTATAAGCTCAGGCTCGCTTTGTATTGAAGAGATGGGGCAGAGATTTGATGTGACAGACCAAACAAAGTAGAGCAGCACAAGGGCATTACCAAAGAAAATTACAAGCAGTGCCTTGGGCAGGTCATCCGCCAGATTAATAATGCTGAAATATGCTCCCGCAGCAGAAAAGAAGATAATTCCGCGGGGTGCTCTTTTCCCGAAGGCAAGCCCGGAAATGAAATAATACCCAAGCAGTGAGAACGAAAGAGTGAGTATTTCAACGGCGTATCTCCAAACAATAGAGGTAGCAGTGTCCTCCCTGTAGCTGAGCAGCAGCCAGAACGCCGCAAATAGAATAGGCAGTATAGAGAAGACGCAAAGTGTTTTTGGACCGACGGGATGGTCGGCAGCTGCGGTCATCATCCAAAAGCCGATAACTGCCAAAAATGTCAGCAGAGCGTGTATGCGAGACATAGAAGGAAATGGCAGTTCATCTGATTTGGCAAAAAGCAGGGCAGCACCCAGCATCATAATTACGCCTATTGCAATGATAATCGGCTTTTCGGCAACAAATCTCTTTTTGAGAGCCTCTTTATATGAGCTTGGGGATGTGAGCCCCTTAATTTGGCCTAGAAAGTATGTAATACCCCAAAGCCCTGCAACAGTCAGCACGCACATGACAAACAGAGACCGACCCCAAAAGTTTCCGCTTATATATAGACCGCTTGCTTTTTCGTAGGCAGTCATGTTCTGAATCCAGCGCACAAAAATGCCGAATGCACCCATAGAACCGGATATGCCGCAAATTGTAAGTGCGTATTTTTTCATATTAATACCGTCCAAAAGTCATAATGCTCAAAAAATATATAAGAAATATTATCTAAAAATCAGCGTTACCAAATGTTCTTGGATGCGGGAGCACGTCTCTTATGTTTGAAACTCCCGTGAGATACATAATAAGCCTCTCAAAGCCCATTCCGTAGCCTGCATGCCTGCACGAGCCGTAGCGACGCAGATCGACATACCACCAATAATCCTCGGGATTAAGACCCATCTCCTCCATCCTCATTACAAGGTGCTCAAGCCTCTCCTCACGCTGGCTGCCGCCAATCAGCTCCCCGATTGCAGGAACAAGGCAGTCTGCTGCAGCAACTGTCTTTCCGTCGTCGTTTAGTCGCATGTAAAACGCCTTAATATCCTTGGGGTAATCGGTTACAAAAATAGGCTTTTTAAAAACCTTCTCGGTTAAAAACCGCTCGTGCTCAGTCTGCAAGTCTATGCCCCAGCTCACCTTATAGGCAAATTCATCATTATGTTCTTCTAATATTTTAACAGCTTCTGTGTAGGAGATTCTCCCGAAATCAGAGCCGGAAACAAGCATAAGCCTCTCTTTTAAGCCCTTATCTACAAACGAATTAAAAAACTCAATCTCATCGGCACATTTTTCTAAAACAGTGTTGATGATATATTTTATTAGTGCCTCAGCGTTATCCATATAATCAGCGAGATCCGAAAAAGCCATCTCAGGCTCAATCATCCAAAACTCTGCCGCATGGCGGGTGGTGCTGGATTTTTCTGCTCTGAATGTCGGACCAAAGGTGTAAACATCACCAAAGGCAAGGGCAAAGTTTTCGGCATTAAGCTGCCCCGAAACGGTTAGCCCGGTTCTGCAACCAAAGAAGTCTCCGCTGTGATCGCAGGGTCTTTCTTCAGCAGTGCTGCATGGGTCTAAGGTAGTTACACGGAACATCTCTCCCGCGCCCTCACAGTCTGCCGCCGTAATAATAGGTGTGTGTATATATACGAAGCCCTCGTTTTGGAAAAACTCATGCACAGCCTGCGCAGCTACACTTCTGACACGAAAAACAGCCGAAAATAAGTTTGTGCGCGGTCTTAAATGCTGAATTGTGCGAAGGAAATCCAAGCTGTGGCGCTTTTTTTGCAGGGGATACTCAGGGGCGGATTTTCCCTCAACCTCAATACTTGTAGCTTTTAGTTCAAACGGCTGCTTTGCCTCGGGAGTGAGAACAAGCATGCCGCGGCAAATCAAAGCAGCACCGACATTAAGCCCTGCGATTTCGTCATAATTAGGCAGATTTTCACGGTCAAAAACGACCTGCATGCTCTTATGGCAGGATCCGTCATTAAGCTCGATAAACCCGAAATTCTTCATATCACGGACAGTTCTTGCCCATCCGCAAACGCAGACTTCTTCGCTTAAAAACTGCTCCGGTGAAGCATAAAGCCGGGATATTTTCTGTCTTTTCATTGGAAATCGCTCCTTAATAATACCCTTTGCATCTGATAATGCAAAATTACTGTTGAATATGTTTAACTTAAACATTATACTTAAAATATCATAGCTTTTCAATAAGTATCTTAAGTTTAGGGGTTTTACTGTGATTTATAACGACATGACGGAGCTTATCGGAAAAACACCGATAATAAAACTCTCACGCTTTGCAGGCTATTACGGGGCAGACACAGCTACTCTCTGCGGCAAGTTAGAAAGGCAAAACCCGGCAGGCAGCTGCAAAGACAGGATAGCCTTAGGAATGCTGAGAACCGCAATAAATGAGGGCAGAATAAAGCCCGGCGGCACCGTGATAGAGCCCACAAGCGGCAACACGGGCATCGGTCTTGCCGCCTGCGCTGCGGTGCTCGGGCTCAAAGCTGTGCTCACAATGCCGGACAGCATGAGTAAAGAGCGCATAAAGCTCATAGCTGCATACGGGGCAGAAATAGTGCTCACACCGGGCTGTGACGGGATGGCAGGGGCTGTAAAAAAAGCAGAGGAATTAAGAAATGAAACGGAAAACAGCATAATAGCAGGGCAGTTTACAAATCCTGATAACCCCCAAACACACTATGAAACAACAGGACCCGAAATCTGGGAAGAAACGAATGGCAAGATAGATATATTTATTGCAGGAATAGGCTCCGGCGGCACAATCACCGGAGTATCCCGCTACTTAAAAGAAAAAAATCCTAATATAAAAATAATAGCCGTTGAGCCCTTCTCATCGCCGCTTTTATCAGAGGGCAGAGCAGGGCAGCACGGGCTGCAGGGGCTAGGTGCAAACTTTGTGCCCGATGTGCTTAACACCGCGGCATATGACGAAATTATCACAATAACAGACGAGCAGGGGCTAGATGCAATGAAAATCCTTGCCAAAACAGAGGGTATTTTCTGCGGAATATCAAGCGGAGCTGCTGCCTTCGCTGCGGTAAGCGAAGCTAAAAAGAGCGAGAATGAGGGAAAACTCATTCTGTGCATGCTACCCGATACGGGCGAGCGCTACCTAAGCTCAATGTGAGAGGGAAATAATGAAAAAACTAATGTTCATAGTAAACCCGGTGGCGGGCAGAATGATGTACAAAGGCGGTCTGGGAGAGGCTCTGCGCATACTGAGCGATGGAGGCTATCTGCCGACGGTTTATTTCACAAACGGAGCAGGAGACGCAGCTACATTGGTGCGCGATAATTCCTCTGACTACGATCTAATCTGTTGCATGGGCGGTGACGGCACCCTTTCCGAGGTCGTCTCCGGCTTACTCAATATAGAAAATGCTCCCCCAATCGGCTACTTCCCGCTTGGAACTGCAAACGATGTAGCCACAACACTGGGCATCCCAAAGAATAACCCTGCCGAGGTGGCAAAAAGAGTACTGGAAGGCAAGCCGATGCCGTGGGATGTGGGGGTCTCATGCAGCAGCCGGAGCTTTACCTATGTGGCAGCCTTCGGAGCATTCACCGATGTGAGCTATGAAACACCTCAGGAGTCAAAGCAGGCTTTAGGGCACCTTGCCTACATGCTCGAAGGGCTAAACAGAATACCAAGGTTGCCTAAATATAAGACAAGGGTTATTTTCGATGATAAAGAAGAACTCGAAGATGATTTCATATTCGGCGGTGTCACAAATTCAACCTCAGTTGCAGGCTTTATCAAGCTAAATCGTGACCTTGTAAAGCTAGATGACGGCAAATTCGAAGTTGCCTTAGTAAAATACCCAATGTCGCTCACAGATGTAAACCTCCTCGTCAGCGAAGTTCTCTCTCAAAACTACTCGGGAGACTATTTCAAGATTATCCAAGCCTCAAAGGTGAGATTTATTTTTGAAGAGGATGTGCCATGGACTCACGATGGCGAAGACGGCGGCACATATAAAGATGTCACGTTCAGCAATATCCCCGGCGCAGTAAAAATTATTGCATAGCATGGTAGCAAGGGATAAAGAGGCTTTTGAAAAAAAGAAGTAAAGAAAAAAAGCAATTTACGAAACGAGATATTAGAAATGGGAAATGACAAGTCAAGCGAGCAAAAATCGAGCAGGGATGAAAACCAAGTGATATCTGGTGGCGCTGAGAGCGAAAGCTCTGAGGCGTTCGAAAACAGTATCGCTGCTGAAGAGAGTAAGCCTGAAATAACGAAAGACGAGGCAGATAATTCGGATTCCGAAACAGAGGAAGAAAACAAGAAAGAAGATAAAAGCTCAGAGGAAAACGAAAGTACCCAAGAAAATAACAGCACCGAAGAAGTTGAGAGTACGGAGGCAGCCGAAAGCAACGAAGAAGCCGAAAGCACCGAAGAATCCGAAAACATCGAGGAAACTAATGGCGCTGAGCAATCCGAAAATATAGAGAAGGCAGAAGGCAAAGCACGAAATGCCTTAAATATTATTAAACTTTCAGCAAAAGAATGGGCGATTGCGGCAACTGTTTTTATCGTTTTGCTTGCATCGGCATTTCTGGGCACGGGTGTTCATGCCGCAAAGCATGAAGCCATATTCCCCAATGTTTTTGTAGAAGGCGAGTCATTAGGTGGGCTTAATAAGGAAGAGGCTCGTGAAAAGCTGATTTTAGCGGGATGGGATAAGCCGGATCTAAATCAAAAGCTCACATTAATTTTGCCCTTAGCAAGAAAAGTCGATATTCCTGCATATCGGGTTAAGGCAAGCATTAGCGTTGATGACATAATTGAAACAGCATTTTCATACGGCTATTTTGAAAGATTTTTCCCAAATACTATTTCATACATAAAAAGCTTGTTTTATGTGTCAGAGCTGTCGGTTAGCATTAATCCTGACACTGCCAAGATAGAAAAAATCATAGCTCCAAAACTTGAAGAGCTAAAAATGGTTTTTTCAGAAACAGGCTATAAGATAGAAAAATATAGAATTCTATTGGTCAAAGGCGCAAATACAATAAATTTAGACAATAAAGAAATAGCAGAAGAAATAGCAGAGAAGTTTAAAAGGCGAGAATACGGCGAAATCATTTTTGAACCTAAACCTGCCGGAATTGCAGAGAAAAATCTGCATGAACTGCGTGATTTTCTATATACTAAAGCAACAGATGCATATTATGACGGCTGGAGAAACAAGGTTATGGAGTCATTTTCGGAGTTAGATTTTGATGCTGATGCTGCAACAAAGCTCTGGGAGACTGCATCTTTCGGTGAGACTATTATAATACCTTTAATAATAACTAAACCTGAGCTAACAACAGAGCAAATTGAAAGCAAAACATCAGGCAGAAATCAGGATGCAAACCGCAGCTCTTTTGAAGCAGACGACTTTAACAGTGCGCAAGATGCTAAAAAGAATCAGACTGAGAGCGCGTTTAGCGATTTATTGGGGACATACACAACATCATTTGCAGATAGCGCAGGCGGCAGAATAACAAATATGCGGCTTGCCGCTTTGGAAGTTAACGGTACGATTATTCGTCCCGGAGAAAGGTTTTCGTTTAACGGGGTAGTTGGTAGGCGCACAGCGGAAAGAGGCTTTCAATATGGCGATGCCTATATAGGAGGCAGGGTAGTCCAGCAAATCGGCGGCGGTATTTGCCAGCTATCAACAACCATCTACAACAGCGCACTTTTGTCAAATCTAAGGATAAACAACCGTTCATGCCACATGTTTGAGGTTGACTATGTGCCACCCGGATTTGATGCAACTGTAAGCTGGGGCGCACCTGATTTGGTGTTTACAAACAACAGAAATTACCCGATAAAAATAAACACCTCAGTAAATGAAGAGGCAAGCACGCTTACGGTTAGGATAACGGGAACTAAAGAAGACGATGCTTTTGTCAAAATGGAGAGTGAAGTTTGGGGAGATATTGAAACAGGTCGCAGGGCTTATACTCGCCGATTGGTTTACGACGGTAAGAACAATCTGATAAGTGATTTTCCGGAGGCGCATAGCAGCTATAGTCCACATCCTCATGAGTATGTGATGCCGGCTCAGGAGCCTGCAATAGAGCCTTCCCCCGAACCGACTCCGGAACCAACTCCTGAGTCAACGCAGGAACCGACACCCGAGCCGACTCCCAAACCGACTCCCGAGCCAACACCCGAACCGACTCCCGAACCAACTCCGGAACCGACCCCCGAGCCAACCCCTGAGCCGACCCCCGAGCCGAGTGAGTAGCTTTAGATAGGGAAAGGTGCTTTATGAAAAGACATCGTATTTTTGCAGTGGCACTGTGTATTGTTTTTGCAATAATACTTTCAGCTTGCGCAGCCGGCACAAATATAGCCCAAACACCAAAGCAAAATCAGTCAGATTTAGAAAACTCTCCGGCAGCGCCTCCTTCGGCAACTGCGGAAATCATTCAGCCGACCGAGACCCCCGACCCTTATGATATAAGGGTAAGAGAGATAATGGCAAATATGTCACTAACAGATAAAATTTGCCAGCTTATAGCCATTCGCCCCGAGGTTTTGGGAGGCTCATACCCCACTGTCAATATAAGTGATGAAATAAAAGAAAAGCTCAGAGACTATCCTGTGAGCGGCATCATTCTTACAATAGTAAATCTAAAAACCCGCGAACAAACACTTAATCTCGCAAGTGAGCTACAAGCTGCCTCTAAAATCCCGCTTTTTATAGCGGCAGATGAAGAGGGCGGCAAGGTGTCAAGACTGATGAAAGTGCTCGGCACAACAAAATTTAATAGCATGTACAGCTACAAGGCCGAGGGTAGTGAAACAGCCTATCAAAACGCACTCACTATAGGCACAGACATGCTATCCTGCGGCTTTAACACGAACTTTGCCCCCGTTGCTGATGTGTGGACAAATCCCGCGAACAAGGTAATAGGGGAGCGGGCATACAGTGACGACTATCAGGAAGCAGCAGATTTAGTTTCAGCAGCTGTTAGGGGATTTTCCGATTCGGGAATAGTTAGCTGCATAAAGCATTTTCCCGGGCACGGAGACACAGAGGAAGATAGTCACGTTGAAGCGGCAATACTAAACAAGGATAAGGAAGAACTCTTTTCAGGCGAGCTTATTCCCTTTATAAACGGAATTAATGCCGGAGCCGATATGGTGATGATGGGTCATATAACAGTACCCGCAATAGACAGCAAACCGGCTTCAATGTCAAGAGCAATAGTAACTGACCTTCTGCGCGAGGAGCTTTCTTATTCAGGAGTTATTGTTTGTGATTCAGTTGAAATGGGAGCAGTTGCAGATATAAAAGAGCCCGAGCGCTGCCTTGAAATACTAAAGGCAGGGGTTGACATAATATTGGGAGTCTCTGATTTGGAGCAGACGGTAGAGCATATTAAAGCCGCGGCAGAAAAAGGAGAATACAGCTTAGACGATTTAGACTTAAGTGTGTACAGAGTGCTGATGTTAAAGGCTAAAAAGGGAATTATCCCGCTGTAATATTTTAATAAATAAAAAATAATAATCGGGGAGCTTATTATTAAAGCTCCCCGAAAGTATATATTAAATAATTATTATGTAAACCTAACTGCCTCGACCGAAATGCATTTACCGTCCTCGGGATTAATCTTAAATAATGCGCCTTCTAGCTTAGCCTCTCCGGGGGCAGCATCATATCTGCGCGGAACATCGCCCATGAATTTGCCGATAGACTGCTCAGGTAAAATTCCCAGAACAGATTCAGCTGCACCGGTCATTCCGAGATCTGTAATATAGCCCATGCCATTTTTCATTACTCCGGCATCTGAGGTCTGCACATGAGTGTGTGTGCCCCACAGAGCCGAGACCCTGCCGTCTAAAAAGTAGCCCATCGCACGCTTTTCACTGGTAGCTTCAGCGTGAAAATCGACTAATATTATTTTTATATCGTGGTCTGCAACAATAGCATCAGCGAGCAAAAAGGGATTGTCGGTGTTTACATCAAGAGTAAACCTGCCCATGAGATTTATTACCAAAACAGGCCCGAAAGCAGTTTCAAAAACTGCAAACCCTCTGCCCGGGCATTGAGGCGCGTAGTTTGCCGGCCTTAAAATATTCTGATTTTTGTCCAAAAACGGCTGCAGCTCCCACCTCGTCCAAGTGTGATTTCCAAGCGTAATAACGTCAGCACCGGCAGCAAATATCTGCTCTGCCTGTGCAGGAGTAATACCCACAACATTGGCGTTTTCTCCGTTTACAGCAACAAAATGCACGCCCAGCTCCTGCTTTATGCGGGCAAGATTGCGGCTCAGATATGAAAGCCCCGGATTTCCGACCACATCTCCGACAGCCAAAACATTAAAAGACATATTATTTCTCCGTTCGTTTTGCGTTTTTGCTTTGATAAGTATAACATAAAGCAAAGTAAGCTTCAAACAAAAGACAAGCGGGAAAGATTGAAACTGCAGTGTTTTTGATATAAAATATTAAAAGCAAAATAATTTGAGTTTTAGTATAGCTATTTTATTAAACAGACTGGTAAAGGTGATTTTATGGGATTTGCTTATCTGACAAACATCCCCTTAGAAAAAGCTAGGGAGGATTACATAGACTTTCTTGAAAAGCGGGGATTTTCCGCAAAAACCGAGACAGTTAAAACGGTGCACGCAGCAGGCAGGATAACAGCCGAGCCTGTCTACGCAAAAATAAACGCGCCGCACTACGCAGCTTCGGCAATGGATGGAGTAGCTATTATCGCTGCAGACAGCTTTGGGGCAACGGAAACAACGCCCAAGGTAATTGCAAAAGAAAACTACGCTATAGTAGATACCGGCGATCCTGTGCCAAATGAATTTGATGCAGTTGTTATGGTTGAGGAGATAATTAATAACGATGACGGCAGCATCACCCTCCATGAGGCTGCAAATCCTTGGCAGCACATACGGCAGATAGGCGAGGATATCTGCGCAGGCGAAATGATACTCACTTCCAAAACAAAAGTAAGCCCTGCTGCTGTGGGTGCGATGATTGCAGGCGGTGTTACCGAGCTTTCTGTAATAAAAAAACCTGTAGTCGGCATAATACCGACAGGGGATGAAATTGTGCCGTCAGACACTGTGCCGAAGGCAGGGGAGATACTCGAATTTAACTCCTCAATAATATCTGCAATTCTAAGTGAAAACAGCGCAGAGCCAAAAGTATACGACATAGTTAAAGACAATTTGGAAGATATAAAAAACGCCCTGCAAAAAGCCTGCAATGACTGCGACATCGTGATACTAAACGCAGGCACATCAGCCGGCAGGGAAGACTTCGGCAGGGAGGCTATTTCGGAGCTGGGCGAGTGCCTTTATCACGGAATTGCAATAAAACCGGGCAAACCTGCAATTTTAGGCGCGGTGGGAAAAGTGCCGGTGCTGGGCATTCCGGGCTATCCTGTTTCTGCAATTATTGTTATCGAGGAGCTTTTAAATCCTCTGATTTCCCATATAAGCAGCACTGCAGCAAAGAAAAAATACACCGAGGCAATACTCACAAGACAAATTCTATCCGGTCTTAAATACAAAGAATTTGTGCGTGTAAAAATGGGCTATGTCGGCAACATACTCACAGCCACACCACTTGCAAGGGGCGCCGGTGTCGTGTCGTCATTTATGAAGGCAGACGGAATACTCGAAATCCCGCAAAACACAGAGGGTTACAAAGCCGGGGAAAAAGTTCGCATTAGGCTCCTGTCAGACGAAGAGCAACTAAAAAACACTCTTGTAATAATAGGTAGCCATGACCCGCTTATAGACGAGCTTTCTGAACTCATTCATGCCGAAGATAGCAGCAAGTATTTAAGCTCCTCACATGTCGGCTCGATGGGCGGAATAATGGCAATAAAAAGAAAAGAAGCGCATGCAGCCGGCTGCCACCTGCTTGATGCCGAGACAGGCAAATATAATATCCCCTATATTAAAAAACATTTCCCGCAGGGAGGAGTCAGATTAATATCCTGCGTGGGCAGAATTCAGGGGCTTATGACAGCAAAGAATAACCCACATAATATAAAAAGCTTATCAGATATAACAAAGGATGGCTTGCGTTATGTAAACCGTCAAAAAGGCTCCGGCACAAGGGTGCTTCTAGACTACCTCTGCCGTGAGCAGAACATAGACACAGAAAATATAAAAGGCTACGACAGAGAGGAATTAACTCACACATCGGTTGCGGTGCAAATAGCATCGGGCTCAGCCGATGTCGGGCTCGGCATATATTCGGCAGCAGCTCTTTATAATCTTGATTTTATTCCCATTAAAACAGAGCAGTATTCGCTGCTTGTGTTAGAGTCAGAACAAAGTAGCCCAATGGTAAAAAAGCTTATAGAGACGCTAAAAAGCGAAAAGTTCAGGAAAAAAATTGAGCAAATGGGCGGCTATACCTTAGATTCCCCGGGAGAGATATTGTACTAAAGTGATGGAGATAAAAAGAAGAAAAAACCCCAGACTGTTAGGCCACGATTACAGCAAATTCGGTACATACTTTGTAACGATATGCACATTTAATCGCCGGAAAATATTGTGCGAGTTAAGTGGCGAAAACGCGGCTCTCACTTTTATCGGAGAAATAGTAAAAAGCCAGATATTCGCTGTTCAGAAAAGATATGAAATAATAATAGACAAGTATGTAATAATGCCGAATCACGTACACATGCTCATTTCAATCCCCAAACCCAAAATAGCAGAGGATACCAGTATTGCTATTACAGATGTAGTTTGTACACTCAAATCTATAACAACCAAACTTGCCAACAGAGAAGATAAAACTAAGGGACGAAAAGTATGGCAGCGTTCATTCTATGATCGCATTGTCAGGGATGAAAAAGAATACCTTAAGATTTGGGAATATATTGAAACAAATCAATTAATGTGGCATGAAGATCGTTTCTTTTTATAGCATCGCAAAAGTTGCAGAGTGAGGATTAATTGCGTGTAGACAAAAATCAAATCGCTATGTATAGATTAGTAAGATGCTAATAAAGGGTGTAAGCGGATAGTATACAGTTTTATTATAAAAGATACGTCAACGAGGGTGGGGATTACAAACCTAGTTCAAAAAAACCAATGGTGTATAAAAAAGGACGTAGGGGAGGGGCTCTGCTCCTCCCAAAAAGAGGCAAAGAACGACTACAATTTTTTAGGGCTCTTCGTCTAAAAATGCCTTTGTAAATGCCCGGCAAACCGGGGTAGGCGGGCGGAGTAGAACCCCGCCCCTACGGCAAAAACCGGTAGAAATGCAAACTGTTTTTTATCGCAATAAAAATGTTTGTTTAGAATGGGAACGACGGGTGACAGTAGGGTGCTTTCCTAAAACGGAAGCTAATATTTTTTGCAACTTAGGTTATGATCGCAAATATAAATTTCCGGACGTAGGGGAGGGGCTCTGCTCCTCCCAAAACATAAAGACATGTACCATTTTCAGCAAAATAGCACATGGTACAAGATTTTGTACAAATTAAGCGGGCGGCATATTTTATAATATGCCGCCCGCTTACTATATGGTTCTAATTTTTATCCGCCTGCAACTGCAGGAGCTAAGTAAACAACATCACCGGATTTAAGCTTAGTTCTCGGTCCTGCTTTTTTGCAATTAACTGCAATAATGCAGCCCTCAACATCCTGCTTTGTGACTTTTGTCCCGGGATTTAATCTTCGCGCTTCCTCCAGCACAAAAGGAAAAATCTCCCTAACGGTTTTAACATCAAGCACAAGCTCTTTTACACCGCTGTCTAATCTCAGCACACCAAAAAGCTTAACTGTTATCATTTTCTAATTCCCAGAAGCCTGAGTTTAAGCCAACCGGGTAGCCCCTTTGAAGACCAGCCGCGCGCCCTATAGTAGGTTTTCTTCATTCTTTCAAGAGGCACAACGGTGTTCTTTTTGCCTTCCTCCTGCATTTCGTCTGTTAGTCTTTTTGGAAGCGTATCATCTTCCGCAGAGACACCAAACTTAGCATTCAAAGCCCGCTCGATATTATAGCTACGATCGCCAATTCGCAAAAATTTGCCGATGGTCATCCTCATACCCAAGGCGTATTTAATCTCGTAGGTATGCGGAATTAAGGGCAAGTTAATACATGCAAGAAGCGGGAACCAATTTAGAATCCTCACAACAGGACCTGCCAGAGGAATAACTGCATTTACAATGCTTGTAATTATCCCGTTCGGCTTATTAACCAAAAGTGCTGGGAACACCGAAAAAGAGGTAAAAAGACATTGACCTGACGAGGATATTGCCTCCATAAAGTTTTGCATAAACATACAAAGATCAGGCTTACCGAATCTTGTTTGGGCATTGGCTCTTAGCCCTAGCCCCTCAAGTATAACCAGATATCCGCCGTTTAAGTGACACCCGCCGCGGTTAGACACCGCATAACCGAGACCCTGCCCCACAGCGCGTCTCGGCTCATAGGCAGACAGCTCCATGCCCTTAGACTGAATTGCAAAATCTTCACCGCCGTATTTTTGGCTTAATATACGGCTGCCCTCGGCAAGCTCATTTCCGACACCTCGCCTGTGCGCAATATCATCCAAAACAGCAGAAATGTTATCAGGCTTGCCAAACTCGAGGCCATTTTTCCACAGCCCTTTTTGGTTTGCCTCCATTGCCCAGGCGAGTGTGCCTGCCGTTGAAATTGAGTCCATACCCAGCTCGTCAATCTCGTAGTTCCAGCGACACACGGCGTTAACATCGTTAATACCCTGATTCGGACCCATAAGCCCAAGCGTCTCAAGCTCGGGACCTTTTACCTTCTTGCCGTCAACCATAACAACACGCGAGCAGCGAATAGGGCAGGAGAGACAGCCGTTATTGCTTACATTCTCCTCCTCTGCCAAAGCCTCACCGCTCACAAGCTCAAAGTCCTCAAACCTGCCCTCGGAGAAGTTGCGGGTTGCAAGCATTCCGCTCATCTGCATCGGACTAACTAAGCTTGCAGTACCGAGTCTGGGCAGCTGATTGCCGGTTATAGGATGCGATTTAAGAGAATTAATCCACTTTTTATTAAGTGCAGCAACCTTTTCAGCGTTGTGCACAGTGATTTTATAATCACCCGTTGAAACAAGCCCTTTTATATTTTTACTTCCGAAAACAGCTCCGGTGCCGCCTCTGCCGGAAGCGCGCTCACCGCTTATAACGCAGGCATAGCGCACAAGGTTTTCACCCGCAGGTCCTATTACTGCCATGCCGCAGCGTACCTTTTTCCCGTGCAGCTCGTCCATTTTCTTTTGAAGTGCTTCCTGAGCTTCGGATACCTTAAGCCCCCAAATTCCGCTCGCATCGTGAAAATTAATGTTCCCGTCTGAAATCTCAATCCAGGTAGGGCTTTTACATTTGCCTCTTATAATAAGTGCATCAATCCCCGATTTTTTGAGATAGTACCCAAAGTTTCCGCCGCTGTTAGAAGAGGTTGTGATACCCGTCAAAGGAGACAGTGCAGAAATATTAAAACGGTTTGAGCTCGGCGCATTTGTGCCTGTTAGGGGACCTGTTGAAATTACTATGATATTATTGCCGCCCAGCGGATTTTCACCGCCTGTGAAGTTGTCATACAGTATTTTAGAGGCCATGGCCTTGCCTCCCAAATACATTTCTCTTTCCTTATCAGACCAGGGATACTCACGAACCTGCTTGGAATACAGGTCAATTTCGCAAACCCTGCCTGCGTAACCCGAGTACTTAGTCATCTTTCTCCCCCCAAAAAGTAATAAGAATCAGTCTTCCTGCGGAATTTCTACCTGTTTATTAAAGCAGTATTCCAGCGTGGGAAACTCTCCCGAGAGTGTTTCTGCGTGAAATGCATTTAGTCCTTTTAGCATTTCAGCCCTAATATGCGCAAACTGCTTTGCAAACTTAGGTTTGAAATTCCCGTACATATCAAGTAAATCCTGTGTAATTAAGACCTGACAGTCTACATCGGGTCCGGCTCCGATGCCGAGTATAGGAATAGAAACGCTCTTAGTTATAGCCTTGCCAACAACAGAAGGTACACATTCAAGAACAATCGAAAAAGCTCCCGCAGCCTCAAGTGCACGGGCATCAGAAATAAGCTTTAAAGCTCCCTCAGTAGTGCCGCCCTGCACCTTAAATCCGCCCACAGAGGTGGCAGACTGCGGAGTTAAGCCGATATGACCCATAACAGGTATTCCGACATCAGTCATGCGTTTAATTGTCGGCGCCATAACAGCTCCGCCCTCAAGCTTAACGCAGTCGCAGTTTGTCTCCATTAGAATCCTGCAAGCACTGCGGATTGCCTGCTCCGGGCTTTCCTGATATGAGCCAAAGGGCATATCCCCGACAATAAATGTATCGGGTGCGCCCTTAACTACGGGTCTAATGTGATGAATCATATCATCAAGTGTAACGCCCACAGTTGTGTCGTAGCCCAGCATAATCATACCCAAGCTGTCTCCGACTAAAATTACCTCAATATTGCTCTCGTTAACTATCGATGCTGTGGTGTAGTCATATGCGGTTACATATGCGAATTTGCGGCCTTCCTCTTTAAACTTTTTAAAATCAGGCACCGTCATTTTTGTTTTTGCCATCAAATCTCCTCCATAAGACTAAAGTACTATTAAAACAATTATTAATATTTACTGCGATATATGATCAGTCTTCCTGCTCATCAGGCTCATCTGTGTCTTCCTCAAGCTCAAGATAATCTTCATAGGGAAGACCGTCAATAGAGCGCAGAGTTCTTTCGATTGCGCGGGTACGCGTGCCGGAGAGCTTTTCAAGTGTCTGGTCGGCAGTTTGAAGCTGCTTTCTTGCTTTTTGCAGCATCTTAGAAAACTTAGAAAACTCAGACTTAACAGCCCTAAGACAGTCCCAAACCTCAAGCGATCTCTGCTCAATTGCAAGAGTCTTAAAGCCGACCTGCAGGGAGCTTAAAAATGCAGAGAGTGTAGTTGCACCCACAGGTGTAACCTTGTATTTATCACGAATTTCCTCAAACAAAGCGGCATTTTGCAAAACCTCGGCATAAAGCCCCTCGGTAGGAAGAAACATTAATGCAAAGTCTGTTGTCTTGGGCGGCAGTATATATTTTTCATAAATATCCTTGGCAGATGCTCTTATAACCTGCGCAAGAGAGCGCCGGGCGTCGTCAATAGCCTGCTTATCCTCAGCATCAATCAGCCTGTTATAATCCTCAATCGGGAACTTAGAGTCAATAGGCAGATATAAAGGCTCATCCTCGTTGCTACCGGGCAGCAAAACTGCAAACTCAACCCGTTTGTTCGGCAGAATTTCAACATTAGTTTCATACTGGTTGGGAGCTAATATGTCAGATAAAAGCATCTCAAGCCTAACCTCGCCGTAAGTTCCGCGCTCCTTGACATTAGTAAGGGCGTTTTTCAGGCTTCTGGCATCAGAGGCTAAGCTCTTCATCTCACCCAAGCCCTGCTGAACGCTGTCAAGCTGACGGCTGACAAGCTCAAACGACTGGGTAAGTCTTGTTTCAAGTGTCTTTTGCAGCTTCTCGTCAACTATTTCCTGCATCTGCAAAAGCCGCTTTTCGTTGCTGTCTTGAATATCCTTCATGCGGCTTTCTAATGTCGCATTGACCTTTTCCAAATTTGCAGTGCCGGAGGTCTGAATTGAGTTTAGTCTGGCATCAAGCTGAATCTGAAAATCGCCGAGCTTTCTGTTTGTCTCCTCGCGGTTCTGCTTGAGCGTGAGCATTGTCTCCTCGCGGGCTGCCTGAGCTGTTTTTTGTGCCTGCTCTCTGGCATAGTCGAGCTTAACATCAACCTGCCTGCCAAACTCGCTCATCTGAGCGTTAGCGGCATCTCTCTGCCTGGAAAGCGCCGCATGCAGGCTATCCTGTATAGTAGAAAACCTCCTGAAAACCTCTGTTGCGTCCTCGCTCAGCTTTCGCTCAACCCGCTCAACAAGCTCATCACTGTTGCGGTCTAACTGTGCAGTAATTCCACTGTTTTTAGAGCGGCTTATTAAAACAATAAGTGCAATCAAACAAAAGGCTAATAGTACAATAACTCCGATAAAAAGATAAAGCTGCAACGGCTCCATAAAATCTCCTCAAAATAGCACGAAGCATAAGATTACAACCCGTGCCGTAATAATAACATCATACCAAATTCAGATTAATATTTCCACAAAAAATCCATCCGACAAAAATTAGACGTTGTCGGATGGAAATAATACAAATATAAACTTTTAACTAAGTGAAAATAAGATACAGTATTCCTGCAAGCACAAGAACAGCGGCGAAGGCTGGGAGCATGAGTGTCCAAACAGCAGAGAGCCACATAGCCGCAAAATCAGATTTCTCTGTCTCCTCAGAAATCATTTTTTCAGCCTCTTTTATGTCGGCGTCTTTATATTTTTTAAGCCTCTTCCAAATTGCCATAGCTCTTTGAGGAGTCCTTTCTAAGCTTATCTCCGAGATCGATTAAATATTCGCCGTTTTCACCTATCTTGCGCTCCGGATAGTGGCAGGCAACAAAGTGATTAGGCTCAATTTCTTCCAGCCTCGGAACAACACGCTTACATTTCTCGGTAGCCATAAAGCAGCGTGTGTGGAATTTGCAGCCGGAGGGCGGGTTAATCGGGCTTGGAATATTGCCCTCAAGTATAATACGAGCCTTTCCGGCGGAGTCGGGATCGGTTGTGGGAATAGAAGAAAGAAGCGCAACTGTGTAGGGGTGTCTCGGGTCATCAAAAATATCTTTTTTGTCGGATAATTCAACTATGTTGCCGAGGTACATAACACCGATGCGGTCGGATATGTATTTTACAACAGAAAGGTCATGGGATATAAACAGATATGTGAGCTTGTTTTTTTCCTTAAGCTCCAAAAGCAGGTTAATAATCTGCGACTGAATAGAAACGTCAAGTGCCGAAACGCACTCATCGCAAATAACAAACTTAGGCTGAACAGCCAAGGTTCTCGCAATACAGATTCTCTGCCTCTGTCCGCCCGAGAATTGGTGGGGGAATCTGTGCAGCATGTAATCCTGCAAACCGCAGCGATCCATAACATCAAGAATATACTGCTTTGTTCTCTCTGCTCTTCTGGGGTACATATTGTGAGTAACAAGCCCCTCTTCAATTGACTGACCGACTGTAAGCCTCGGGTTTAGCGAAGAATACGGGTCCTGGAAAATAATCTGCAAATCCTTGCGTAGGTGCCTTATTTCGTTATAAGTGAGGCGAGAAAGGTCAATTCCGTCGTCACGCAGAGCCTCATATTTATCAAAATCAGGCAGGTGGCGATATTTTTCCTTTTCGGCAGCCACATCATCTGTGTAAACACGGCACTTTTCCTCTAACTCAGGCAGCCGGCTGCTAAGCTCAGCCACAGTAGCTCTGTGCTTTTCGGCAGTCTTGCTGCTGCCGCGACCGGATTCCTCAAGTTCACCTATGCGAACATCAAGAAGTGAGATTTTTTCTTTAACGTCAAAAAGCTCAACGCTTGCATTGTAGAGTTTAAGCATAACAGCGGCAGGCTCGTCTATGTTCTCACATGCCATAAACCCGCCAAGCAGCTTAGCTGAGTTATTCAGGGCATTTTCAGCGGCAAAAAGCGCCTCATCACGGGCAAGGTTAAGCTCATAGCTTGCATTATCTCCCTCAGCCTCACATTTAGAAACAGCCTCTGCGGCCTTCTTTTGAGCATCAAAATATCGGCTGCGCATCTTGCCTGCATTTTTAAGAGTGTAGCCCATATAACGAGGGGCAACATCCTCAAGTGTGCGGCCGTAATACATGGAGCTACCCGCAGTCTGGGGATAAAGCTGCAAAATAACGCGGCCAAAGGTGGACTTACCGCAGCCGGACTCACCGACAAGGCCAAGTGTTTCACCCTCATAGATATCAAGAGAAATATCCTCATTTGCACGCACAAACCTCTGGTTTTTGCCAAACAGTCCTGGCTTGCCCACAGGGAAATATTTCTTGAGGTTAGTTATTGTTATTAGTTTTTTCTTGGTGTCCGGCACTGGTCCTTACCTCCTTGCTGGGATAAAAGCATCTGATTCGCTGGTTATCGGAGACTTCCAAAAGCTCCGGTTCTTCTTCCTGGCATCTTGCGGTTGCATACTTGCATCTGGGTGCAAACTTACAGCCCTTTGGCAGCGCGAGAGGGTGGGGGACAACGCCGGGAATTGGTTCAAGCTTAGTCCCGTCATTATCGAGTCTCGGAATCGAGGTCATTAGCCCCTCAGTGTAGGGGTGAGAGAGCTCGGGATTAGTGAA
>JAAZCZ010000027.1 GCA_012513005.1 Oscillospiraceae bacterium
GCGGGGGCTATGATTTATGTGGTTGTTGAGGAGCTAATACCCGAGATGTCAAAGGGCGAGCATTCAAACTCAAACACTCTGTTTTTCGCCTTCGGCTTTGCAGTTATGATGGTATTAGATGTCGCCCTTGGCTAAAAAACAGAAAACAATTAAGTAGTAAAAAATTTATGGACCTGCCGATTAATCGGCAGGTCCTGTTCTGTTATAAAATATTATATATATTATACGCTTTATCTTAATCGAATATCTTGAGTGATCATCCAATATTGTTAAAGGATAACAGTATTTATTGTTCTTTGTCAGAAACTCGCCTTTGAAATCTGTTTGCCACATCTCGTTGCAGTGATCTTTTTCAAATCGGATAAATGCTCTGTGTTTTAGAGACTCCTCCGGGGATATGAAGCCGTTGCGGCTTAAGATATTGTTGACTGTCTTAACACAAGGGATGTCGGAATTGCCTTCGTTGATTAGTACTCTTTGGATGGTTTTAGCTCCCCAGCCGGGATTCTCTTTCCTCAGTGCTGTTATCTTTTCTTCAACATGAATAGGGGTTATGTTGCTAACGACTTTTACGCAATGTGGCCTATCGCTCAGGCTTTCATTTTGCTTGTATCGCTTCAGCCACTTGTAGCCTGTTTTGCGTGTGATGTGAAACTCTCTGCACAGGGCGCTAAAGTTTTTGCTCTGCTTTGCTGCAAGTACAAATTCTCTTCTTAGTTTTTCCACAGTTTTACTCTCCCACGGCATTCAAAACACTTCCTTTTATTGCTTTGTTTGCCCTATATTTTATCATAAAACTGTATACCATCCGCTTACACACCTGTTTACTATCATACTACTCTATACACTGCGGTCGCCTGTGCGCAAAAGACCCTAAAATGCAGCAATTTGAGGGGTTTTCACTCCCCCGGTCATTTAAAAATGACAGCCCCCTCGTCTGATGGAGCCTTTGAAAATACGACAACATTCACAGCATTAACTCACTACTTTACATCTGCAAATGCTTTATCAGTTTGCCCAGCTTTCCCTTGGTTTCACTCATTATCTTAGCATTACTTTGTTAATATTTTATTCACACTTGACATTATGCACTGTTCTTGTATATAATTCATTTTAACTTAATACGGTCAAGATTAGAGGTGCGATTTGCCAAGAGTAAGCCGATTATTTGTCGGACAGCAGCGGCTAAAAGGGGCAATCGCCGAGGTTTTGCAAAGGGTGTCCGCCCTTGCAGTTCCGGGATGTCGGAGAATATCCGCCGTACTGTCACTATTTTGTGGAGCGCTGCCGAGACCATTTTTCTTCTGCCCATTGCGGTCATGTCGGTTTATAGCCTTCCATGGCCGTTATTTTTATATGGGAGAGAGATAAAAATGAAGCTAAGAAAGAACCTACGCATGTTCCTGCTGCTCCTGCCGATTATCTGTGCCATGCTCGTAATTTCCGTATTTGCGGAAACAGCAGAGGCAGAGGCGGCCCCCTATGTGAGCAACATGTATATGACATTTTGGGCGCTCGTGCCGCCAATCATCGCCATTGTGCTGGCGCTTATCACAAAAGAGGTCTATTCCAGCCTCTTCATAGGCATTGTTGCAGGGGCTCTGTTCCACGCTAACTTTAACCCGGTCAAAACAGTGGACACAGTTGTTTCAGACGGGCTTATTAAAGGTCTCACCGATGCATGGAACGCCGGAATTTTTCTGTTTTTAATTCTGCTCGGCATTTTCGTAGCCCTGCTCAACAAGGCGGGCGGCTCTGCCGCATTCGGAAGATGGGCAGAAAAGCACATTAAAACTCGTGTTGGTGCCCAGTTTGCAACATTTGTGCTCGGTCTGCTTATTTTTGTGGACGACTATTTTAACTGCCTGACTGTCGGCACGGTTATGATGCCTGTTACAGACTCGCACAGAATTTCAAGGTCTAAGCTGGCTTATTTAATTGACGCCACCGCCGCCCCCGTCTGTATGATTGCGCCGATTTCATCTTGGGCAGCTGCCGTATCGGGTCTAATCGAGGGTGACGACGGGCTAACGCTCTTTGTTAAGGCTATTCCTTATAACCTTTATTCCCTGCTTACCTTTGTGTTTATTATCGCCCTTGTGAAAATGAACTTTGACTACGGTCCTATGGCTCTGCACGAGAAAAACGCCAAGGAAAAGGGCGATTTATTTACAAGCGGCAGCAAAAAAGCGGGCGCCTCGGAGCTTGACTACTCCGAAAAAGGCAGAGTTATTGACCTTGTGTTCCCGATTGTGCTTCTTGTTTCTGCCTGCGTTGTCGGCATTATTTACATCGGCGGATTTTTTGGCGGCACCTCATTTGCCGAGTCATTCTCCGGCACAGATGCTTCTGTCGGTCTGCCTTGGGGCGCACTTATTGCACTGGTTCTGACATTTATCTATCTGCTGCTCCGCCGCACAATCACGTTCAAAGACGCAATGGACTGCGTTACAAAGGGCTTTAATCTGATGGTGCCCTCTCTGCTCATACTAACATTCGCAGTAACGCTCAAGAATATGACAGGTCTGCTGGGCGCATCGGAATTTGTCAAGGCTATGCTCACAGGTCAGACACCGGCTCTCTTTAACTTTATGCCTGCAATTATATTCCTGCTTGCTGTGTTTTTAAGCTTCTCAATGGGCACAAGCTGGGGCACCTTCGGCATACTGCTGCCGATTATTATCCCCGTACTCAGCTTCGACCCCGAGCTTATGATAATTGGCGTCTCTGCCTGCCTTGCCGGCGCTATCTGCGGCGACCACTGCTCACCCATCTCCGACACCACAATAATGTCCTCCGCCGGTGCCGGCTGCGACCATATTAACCACGTCACAACGCAGCTGCCCTATGCACTCACAGTAGCGGGAGTCAGCTTTGTAGGCTATGTTATTGCAGCCTTTGTGCGCAACTGGTTTGTAGTTTTCGGCGGCTCCGTTGCAATTTTGCTCATCGTGCTTATTGCTCTGAAAGCTAAAAATAAAGAAGCAAAAGCAGACGCAGAGGTTTTCGTAAGCGAAGGCTAAGGCATATTAAAAAATAATAACCCGCTGTTTTTCCATATAAGGCGAAGGGATATATTTCCCTTCGCCTTAATTATTTATATATACATTTTTCTGCCGGCTTTTTAATTGCTGCATATATAATCTGTTTTTCTGCATGATAATCGGAGCTTTGCGCGCCTATTTGCCCTTGCTTATTGTATGCCAGCGCGCAAAGTGATATGCTGATAGATAAGATATGTAAAATATTTTGGAGGTTAGGCAAATGAAAACGAAAAAGACAGTCGGCACCTTTTTTGAGCTGGGCAGCTGCAATGCCATGGAATGTCTGTGCGCCGCCGGCTTCGACTATGTTATTATAGACACAGAGCACGGACCTTTTTCTGAGGAGAGTACAGCAGATTTTATACGCGCGGCGGAAAACAGAAATGTGCTGCCCTTTGTCCGAATAGGCGGAGTTAGTCGCCCGCTTGTTCTGCGCATGCTGGATATAGGCGCTCGCGGGCTTATTGTTCCGAATATAAAAACCGTTCAGGAAGTTAGAGAGCTTGTTAGCTACGCTAAGTTTACCCCAATCGGTCAGCGTGGCTTTTGCCCCACAAGAACAAGCGCTTGGGGCTCTGCCCCATGGTCTGCCGACATTGAAGCTTACATGAAGGAGTGCAACAAACGCTGCCTTGTAATACCCCAATGCGAAACAAAAGAGGCTCTTGACAGCATTGAGGAAATTGCTGCTATAAAGGGTGTTGACGGCATTTTCATAGGTCCATTTGATCTCTCCCTTGCCCTCGGTGTGCCGGGTCAGTTTTTCACCCCCGTTATGCAAAACGCAATAAAAAGAATTCTTGATGCCTGCAAAAAGCACCGCAAAAAAGCCTATATTTTTGCATCAACTCCGGAGATGGCGCAGAAGTTTTTTGCCATGGGCGCTGACAGCGTGACCTGCGGTCTTGACGCCGGAATGCTAATTTCGGCCGCTAAGTCTGTTTTTGAAGACTGCAAAAAGGATTTAGACTGATTAGAGTTTATAAAACTAATCTGCAAAAGCACCCGATTTTTACTGATTTTCGGGTGCTTTTGTTGCGTTTTTAGGAAGGCGATTGCAAATCGCCGCTCTACGTTCCGGAGCCGCTATATTGCGAGTGTTTTACCGCTCTTTCCCTATTAAGGCAGATGCAACTTAGTTAGCATTTTGTGTGGTTTAATCGTTAATTCCAACGCCTCCCTCAGACGAGGGGGCTGTCATTTTTAATGACTGGGGGAGTGAAAACCCTTGGTATTTCTGCATTTTATGTTGTTTACGCACGGGCGGTCACAGACCGCCCCTACTTTCCCCTATGGGCATTTCACCAATACCAAGTGGTCAAGCCCTGTTAAGGCAGATTTAAATTACTGAGCAAATTATAAGGTTTAATCGCAAAGGCGCAGCTTTGGTCGCCCGCCGTTTTTCCCCATATTCCCCTCTTAGTTTTTGAACAAAGTATTAATCTTTTTATCCGGCGCTACAGAAGCATTTATAAAAAAATATCTCACAGTCAGAAACATGGAGTTTAACGAGCTTGTCTGTGTTGACCCCTGCGTGTTTTTCAGAAAAACACATCCGATGGCAGGCTGCGAAGTAATAAGGATAAGTGAGATGCAGATGTTTCCCTATGCCTCTTTTTCCTCGGCAGAGACAGGCTCAAACGACTTTGCGGAGGAAGTTATACTGGAAAACATAGGCGAAATTCGGCAGCGGTTTTCTGTTGCCGACAGAGCCACTATGATAAACATCCTAACTCACACAGACGCCTTTTCAATCGGCACAGGCATATTATCCCCCGGGTTTGCAGGTCCTGAGCTTGTAAGTCGCCCTATTGAAGGGCACAAAAACGAAATTCACATCGGCTGGATACAAATAACCGGCATGCCCCTGTCTGAAACCTGCGAGCTTCTTATCGAAAAACTAAAACAGACGCTAAATAACCGGCAGTAACTTGCCGAAGGTTCCCAAATTGTTTGTTTTAAATAAACATTGGACTAAATATAAGCTATTAACCGGATGAGGAAGTTAAGTTTCAAAAGCTCCCCTCGCAACTAAATTGCACCCTATCGCCTTAGCCAAATTATTTAAAATTTCGCCCGAGGAGCTGCTTGCTTCGATAAAATAAAGCACCGGGTTTCGCATGTTTTAAAAAATCGGCTGTATCAGATTCTAACGCCTGACACAGCCTTTTTATTTGTATATATTTTTAGCTTTCAATTTTTCAGCCCGATAATAGACTGCCCCTAATACTTGCGCTCCCACTTTTTGCGCTTTTGTAAATACCTATGCGCAATTTTTGCGCTTTTTAGTAATTTCTGTGCGCAGTATAATAATCAGTTAATGTTTTTTAGCAGCTCATTCACTTTTTGAATATCGTTTGTAATTGTTTCGAATATTATCGACATATCAACGCTGCCGTAGTCATGTACGATTCTGTTCCTTAGTCCCTTTATTTCATACCACGGTATGTTTTTATTAGCTTCCCTAAAGTCGTCGCTCAGCTTCGCTACATTTTCTGATATTTGGATTAGTCTAAACATCATAGAGTCTTGGAGCAGCTCATTCTCTTCAAATGCTTCTTTTGACATGTCCTTTGTGTGTTTTATTATAAACTCTACACCAAGAGTTATTTTATCTAAATAATATCTGTCTGTTTTGATGTTATCCATAAATTTTTATACCATCCTTTAAGATTTCATTGATTAGCTCTGTATTGTTTTCTAACTGACTTAAGGTCAGCACATCTACTTTTTTATGAAGAGTTTCTCTTAGCTCCTCAACTAAGCCAAAGAAATTAAGTCCGGTCAAATTTGTATATATTAATAGGTCAATGTCGCTATCCTCTCTTGCCTTGCCTTTGGCGTATGAGCCAAATAAATAGCAAAAAGAGACATCCTTTGTCGAAAACACTGATTCGCACGCATTTTTAATAGCCTCAACAGAGAGTATTCTCTTGTTTTCATCCTCTAATATTAAGCGCAGCTTATCTGACATATAATTGTATTTTATTGACCCTTCAAGCCTGTCATCATTTTCATAGTCCTGATAGGATCTTCTCGAAACGCCTAAGTATTCAGCTGCCTTCGCTTGGGTCATGTTAAGTTTTTCTCTTATTTGCTTAAGTTTAGTACCCATAATACACCTCATCGCTACACTAACATTATTTTGCGCTTTTGTAAATACCAATGCGCAAATTTTGCGCTTTATACTTATTTCTTTGCGCAGTTTTTGCGCATCCCTTGGGGTAGCAAAATCATTAAGCGAGCTTGCGCACAAAATAGATTAGAAAAAGTGAGGAAGCTGCATCAGTAAAATCTTATGCAGCTTCCGAATATTGCATATTTAGTTTTATCAGCCGAAGATGCCTTTAATCCCTGAGAGCAGGTTATTCACATAAACCAAGACGGCTGCTAAGTCGTATTTTCCGAACACAGTTCCTGCAATTCGGGTGAGATCCGCTCCCATGAGTATCGATAGCCCTACTGCAACTCCCCCTCCGACAAGTAGCACAAGGAAGGCTCCCAAAACAAAGCGGAAAACTGCTCCCGGCCAGCGGCGCTCTTCAATAATAGGCTGCGCTACGGGTTTTTCGGGCTGCTTATAGCAGTAGTCAGCACCGCCCTCGAGCAGCATGTTGACAAGAGATATAGCTCCGAACACGAAAATTAGCACCGCGCCGAAAATGAGTAGTGGCGCAACGCTGAGCACTGCAGCTCCCGTGCCCGCAGTAAACAGCACGTCTGAAACCGCCGTCATTCCCAAGAAGCAGAAGGAGACTATTAAAACACCCGCCGCCCCGACCAATAGACCCAAAAGCAAAACAGCAAGAGCCAGCACCACCAAGAGCACAACAAAGGGTGTGCCTAAAATTATTCCCAAAATCGTGTAGATAATGAGCCTGTAATAAATTGGCTCCCTAGCGGGTGTTTCGGCTTCGGCTTTGGCCTCTTCGTCCGGCTCGTCATCATTATAATCTATATCTTCTGCCTGCGCAGCTATATCTGCATCCTCTTCCGCCTCGGTCATCGTTTCGTGCAGCTCATCTAATAGCTCTTCAAAATCGGGAAAATCATCCTCTGCGGATTTCTTTTCTTCTTTTATTATCTCCTCAGCAGTGCCGATAGCAGCTGCTGCGGCTATTTGCTCTTTTGTCTCCGCTTCACTAGCTTCGGTATATGCTTCGGTTTCGTCTTTTGTATCAGGCTCTTCCTCTTCGGGCAAGTCTGCGTTTTCTGTTGCTGCCGCTTCTTCTGGCTCAGACTCTGTCACATATTCAGGCTCAGGCTCGTTCTCGACTTCATTTAATGTCTCATCTGCCGGCATTTCATAAGCACCCGGCTCATACTGTTCGCCGTAGTCAGCATACTCGCTGTCATAATATTCGTCGTAGTATTCGTCCTCTTCTTCTGCATCGGGGCAGAGCACGCAGACAGACTCGGCATCGTCATCGGGCAAGTCTGTATCTTCATCTTCGTTTAGAGGTAGCACATCATCAGATAAATCTTCGCTCTCATCGCCCTCTTCTTCTGCAGCTTTAGCTGCTTCTTCTGCTTCTTTTCGGGCTCTTTCACTAGGGTCATAGGATCTTAGTACACGGATTGCCGCTGCCGTGGGCGTGCCTAAGCGCGACACTGCCTCCGCATCGCTTTCGCAGGCATCAAAGCAGGCGTTTGCCTTTTCTATTACTTCTTCTCTATCATCGGGGTGCATCCCCTCTAAGAGCATGCGGAGTTCTACAATATATTTATTCCTGTCTATGTCATTCACCTCGCAACTAGAGTTTCTTTCAGACTCTATATTTTACCAATATTCTGCTGTGTAGTCAATTTAACTTTTTGTGTCTGCGGGTTTCAGTTCTTTAGATTTCTTAGCTTTTAGGTTTTGGCGTTTCTTTTATATCTCCCAGTCGCTCCATAAGCTCAGATTTTTTAGCAAGTTCATTTTTTAGCATAGTGTATCCGTAGGTTTCAATAAGTGTGCTTTCTGCTGAAAACAGGTTAGTGCCCAAGCCCAGCCTGTCGCCCTCTATGATAACGCCCAGACTTGCAAGCAGCGTGGGGAACATATCAAGGGTAGTATATGATGTTATTTTGTCTGTTCTTTGCGGCGCTGCTGCTGCGTTAATAAAGGCTGTATAGGTTTTTCTCTCGTAGCCTTCGTCTATATCCTTGCAGTAATCTTTATCCATTGTGAGGTGATCGCCCACAATTACAACAGTTGTATTCTCATAAAAGCTCTGTGTTTTAATCCATTCTAAAAATTCATTAATCTGCCTGCTTGAACAGCTTAGCACATTTGAATATTGATCAGCCCCAAAGTCTTTCGGGCATTTTGTGCAGACATAGCCGTCTTCAAAGTGCGTGTCGCAAGTGAATACAGAAAAATGAAAGGGCTCTTTTTCTGCCGCAATCTCAGCCAGACGTTTTTTTGCAAACTCAATAAGCCGTTTATCCTCAAAGCCCCACCAAACACGATAGTCTTTTGGTATTTTGCCGCTTGCTTTCGCCTCGTTGTAATCATACATATCAAAGTTGCCGTGGTCTTTGTAGTATAGCCCGAGACCTCCAAAGGTAGCATCAGCGCCCAGCATGAAGGTTTGTCTGTAGCCGTTTTCCTTTAATATATCGCCCAAAGCGGTAACGCCTTTAAAAAACGACTCCTGCGTGTACATGTCGTTTCTGCCTATGCTCACCTTGAGCGGCAGAGCTGATGTGTGGCTAAAAAGTGCGGCGATTGACCAAGACCCGCCCGGCATAACAAACGCCCCGTTTAGAGTGTCGCTATTTCCCCTGAAATCCTCGTTTTCATTTGCTATCCTCGTTAGCTCTGAGATAGGATTTTTTTCAAACGCTCCTCCGCTTTTTTCATCTGCAAAGGCAATTTCCATTGACTCTAAGAAAATAACGATTAAATTTCTCTTTTTTTCAGGAAAGCTAAGGCTCACATTTTTAGGATCCACATAGTGCCTTTCAATAAATTTGGAGGAGAGTAGCTGGTTTTCGAAAAATATACCCAAATCCATTTTTATCCAAA
>JAAZCZ010000142.1 GCA_012513005.1 Oscillospiraceae bacterium
ACAACAGGGCAAAGAAAAAGTTGTATGAGATCCTGAAGGAGGGATATTAATGGGCAGCATCGACGTAGAAGAGGGAATGCGCAAGGCAATTGAGCATGCTACGCCCGATGTCCTTTCGGAAATAAAGAACCGCTGCAACATTAGCGATGAAAAAAATAACGCAGTAGTATTTATTCCGAGCAAGAAAAAGAGCAAGGCGAGCACATATATTAAATTTGCAGCAACCATAGCGGCGGTATTTATGCTGGTATTACTCAGCAGTACAATGTTCGGCGGCAAACAAAAGGCACTGGCAGCAGATGCCGTTATTTACATAGAAACAGTTCCCGGTGTCAGGCTGGAAATTGACCCGGAGGACAATGTTGTAAAGGCAATTGCAGAGAACGCCGAGGCTGAGGCTCTCATAAAGGACATGGAGCTTGAGGGCAAGCCTATGAACATAGCGGTTGAAGAAATACTGGCAAAGATGAAGAAAGAAAAATACTTAAGCGAGAAGGAAAACTCCCTCTTGGCAACGGTTAAAGCGGGAGACGAAGAGCGCACAGAAGCTCTTAAACTGAGCCTCAAAGAATACATAGAACAGTCTTCCAAGGCGCTGGGCATAGACACTTCATTAATTCTCCAAGGCAAGATAGAAGATATTATAAAGGCAGAGGGTGAATCGGCAGCACCTGTTACCCCGAAGCCGGAAGCAAGCCTTGGCACAACAGGCAGATTAGAGCTACTCGAGAAACTAAAGGGCAAGCTGCCGGGTATAAGCCCCGATGACCTTAAAAACTTCTCGATAACAGAAATAACAGCCCTGCTTGAAAAGAACAATGTAAACTTAGACGGCGCAGAAAAAGTAGGCAGCGTCAGCCGCGAATTTGTGCTGGGTGAGGGCGGAGCTGCAGCTAGGGCGTTTGTCCATGCGGGCTTAGGAGAGGATAACAAATCCCCCGAGCTCAAAGCCGAGTTTTCAATCTTCGGCGGCAAGCTTGCCTACAAGGTGGATTTCTCAAAAGACGGTCTGGAATACAAATACATAATTGACGCAGAAACCGGCGATGTGCTGGGCTGGATGACAACCGGTGAGAAGAATATAGTTGATGCCGGTGTGGGAGATCCTGCCAAGCTCGCTGAGGATGTAGCCGGAGCTATCCAGGGCATAGTCGGCAGCTCAATCGAAACAGCACAGGGTATAGTAGATAAGTACTTCACTACAGACAAAACCGAAATATCCCAAAATGCCAGCGAGTTCTTCGGCTGGGCAATGGGAATGCTAAGAGACCTAATAGGCAGAATCAGCAGATAATTATTTTAATAATAAAAGCTTCCTGATACTCATATAAGACAGGTCAGAGCATTTGCTCTGACCTGTCTTGTCGTAATAATGATATGCATCTGTCATTTCATCTATCATTTCATCTATCATTTCATCTGTCATAATTAACTAAAAGTGATATATGCATAAAAACGGTCTGCATGAATTAGTTTGCAGACCGTTTTTTGTTTTCCAAACAATATAAACTTTTATATAGAAATCGTAGCAGTTTCACGCCCACCAAGTATGACAGTAGTGCTTATGCAAATATCTCTCACAAGACTTAAACTATCATCATACTCGGCAAATACACGAATACTGCCGCCGGGCTGATTAATTTCAGCATCAATACTTCTTTTTTCACTTTGTGCTAAATATAAGCCGACTGCAGCCGTGCCGGATGCGCAGGATTTTTCAAACACGCATGTTTTAGTTTCAGGCACGCAGACTAAGGGAGTAATAGACATGTTATTCCTATTAAAAGCGATTATCCCGAAAGCAGGAGATGAGAACGAGGTGTCTTTTGCGACTGCTTCTGAAATCTCAACAGCAGAAGCTCGGCTAATATCATCAGATTCAAAAACAAAGTGCGAAATCCCGGGGAAAATTGCAGCAAAGCAGTTTAACTTTTCGTTTTTTAGCAAAAATTCCTGCCTAAAACATTCATTAGGCAGGGGCATGCTCACTTTTCCTCTATAAGTATCGGGAGAAATATTGTAGGCTGAGCAGGCAGCATATTGCCCCGCAACTTTAATTTTTGCGTTAATTTTATCTAAACTATATGTTTCGGCAATTAAGGCAGCAGCCGAGGCGCAGGCATTTCCGCAAAATTCACCGCCCATCATGTATAAAACAGCAGAAGAAGGTTTAATCTCGGATAAAAATCCCACCTGCTCTGCCTTTTTGCCTATTTTTGCCATAAGGCTTCGGGCGACTAATGCTCTTTTTTGGGGGTCAACATCGCTTAAAACAAGCACAGTGCCGTTACCTTGCGGGTCTGCAAATATGTATTCTATATTCATATTATCGCATAAAACGGCTCAAAAAGAGCTTTGTGCGAGGGTGCTCCGGGTCAGAGAGCATGGAGGGCAGACCCTCCTCAACTATGGCGCCGCTATCCATAAAAATAACTCTGTCGGAAACATCTCTTGCAAATGCCATCTCGTGTGTGACTATTACCATAGTCATGTTTTCTTCGGCAAGATCGCGGATAACATCTAGTATTTCTCCGGTAAGCTCAGGGTCAAGGGCACTTGTCGGCTCGTCAAAAAATAGAATATCGGGCGTAAGGGCAAGGGCGCGGGCTATTGCAACTCTCTGCTGCTGACCACCCGAGAGCTGATATGGGTATGCATCTGCCTTGTCTGAAAGACCCATTTTATCAAGAAGTGCTAAGGCATTATTTTTAGCCTCGGCAGCATCAATGCCCAAAACACTGACCGGTGCATCCATGATATTTTTAAGCACAGAAAAATGCGGAAAGAGGTTAAAATTCTGAAACACAAGCCCAAATCTCTTGCGTATTTTTTTAAGCTCAGCGGCAGGAGAATAGACGGAAGCTCTGGCAACATCCTTTGCCGCATAGTCGCCAAGATAGATTAAATCTCCGCTGTCCATAACTTCAAGGAGTGTAGCGCAGCGCAGCAAGGT
>JAAZCZ010000143.1 GCA_012513005.1 Oscillospiraceae bacterium
AACATCTCGGTTTTTCATTCTCAGCAAGGATAGGAGCATAAGCTCCATTTTCTCAGTTGAAATCGGACCTCGTCCGTTTTTTATCTCACTATTTATTATCTCTAATACCGCTGCCGGAATAAAATCCGAAACTGAAGCTCCTGATAATATATCCGCTCTAATATATGAAGCTGACCTAAACTGTTCGTCGTCACTGTCATCGTCGTGCCCGGCGCCAAATCTGAGAAAAGTTATCGGCTTCATATCATAACTATTAATAATTAGTGATTTAATGTACTCTATTGCCAAAATATTGTTTGGAGACTCAAGCACCGCAGCTAGTTCTCCTATATTTCTTGTTAGCACAGTTTGTCTTGCCGTCGCATATGAAACGCCGGTTTTTAATTCACACAGAATTTGCTCGCTGACAGACGTATTTAAAAGAGCGGAAGCGACTGTGTAGAGAGGATTTACCTCTCCGCACTCACTTCCGAATGATAAATAGTCAACGCATCTTATTTCACCTAAAATGCCGACTGCGCCGCCCGCAAAGCTCTCGGCTGACGAAAGCGACCACGGCAGCGGCAACTCTAATATTAAATCTGCTCCTCCGGCAATTGCTGCTTTTGCCCTTGCATGCTTAGAAAAAATGGCGGGCTCACCTCGCTGAACAAAGTCTCCGGACATGCAGCAAACAATTCCGACATCGCCTCCTACTGCCTTCTTTGTTTCGAGAATATGAATTTTATGACCGTTATGAAACGGATTATATTCTGCAACAATACCGACAATTTTCATTATTTGTCCTCACTTTTCATCTTTAATACTTGCCATTTATGGCAAATAAGAATAGAATGAACGTTGGCTTAAACTAATATATCTAATATTTTACAACATGAGAAAGAGTATAGCAACAGAAAGGAAGCTTAGTATGAAAGTACTTGTAATTAACGCAGGCAGCTCCTCACTTAAGTATCAGCTGATTGATATGGAAAACGAGCAGGTTTTAGCAAAAGGTTTGTGTGAGAGAATTGGTTTGGATGGTCACCTCAAACACTCCCCTCTTGTCGGTTCTAAACCGGTTTTTGACGAGGATGTTCCTATGCCTACACACTCTGAGGCAATTTCGGCAGTAATTGAAAAACTGACCGGCGAAGAGCACGGCGTTGTTTTGAGCATGTCTGATATTGATGCCGTTGGTCACCGAGTTGTTCACGGCGGCGAGAAGTTTGCCAACAGCGTTTTGATTAATGACGAAGTTATTAAGGCAGTTGAGGATTGCATTCCTCTTGCGCCTTTGCACAATCCTGCCAATATTATAGGCATTAGTGCTTGCACCTCCGTTATGGGAAAATATGTGCCTCAGGTGGCTGTTTTTGATACAGCGTTTCATCAGACTATGCCCGGCAAGGCATATATTTATGCAATTCCCTATGAGTATTACACTGATCATCAAGTCAGACGCTATGGTTTCCACGGCACAAGCCACAGATATGTTTCAGCACGCTGCGCTGAGATATTAGGGAAAGATTACTCTGATCTTAAAATTATTTCCTGTCATATGGGTAACGGCTCTTCGATTTGTGCTATTGAAAACGGAAAGAGCGTCGATACTTCAATGGGATTTACTCCTATTGCAGGTCTGCCTATGGGCACAAGATGCGGAGACATTGATGTCAGCTCTTTGGAATA
>JAAZCZ010000005.1 GCA_012513005.1 Oscillospiraceae bacterium
ATATAAAAAAGGCAGCTTCTTGCCTGCACCTGTAATCATGCCAGAATACGGCGGTCTCGGAAAATCCGAGGTCGCCGATTTGCACTAATATAATGAGAGAAACAAATGATATAATAGCGGTAGATAAAATGAAAGATGTAAGAATTACAGTGCTAAGGAAAGTAAAGTACAAAGATTTGATAGAAAAATATGAAAATCCGATCAAAGATGCCTGCTGCATGCAGGTGGGTCAGGTGTTTATTTCGCGCAGCGGAGAAATGCCGCAGGATTTTTGCCTAAGCGCATGGCAGAGCATGTCGTATTTTGCGGAAACCTTGGCAAATGGCGGGGGAAACTTTTTTGACGGTTGGATGAAAAATGAGAAATCTGCCATGATTTCATGTAACGACGGCTTTCGCCCGGTAAGCTTTTTACTGGAAGTAGTAGAATAAGCACAAACAGCAATTAATAAAGTCACAGAGACTACGGGAGACAAATGAGAGACAGCATATTAATTAAAGGCGCAAGAGAAAACAACCTAAAAAACATAGATGTAGAGCTTCCGCGAGATAAGCTCATAGTGATGACGGGGCTATCAGGCAGCGGCAAGACGAGCCTTGCATTCGACACGCTCTATGCAGAGGGTCAGCGTCGCTATGTTGAGAGTTTATCCAGCTATGCCCGAATGTTTTTGGGGCAGATGGAAAAGCCCGATGTGGATTATATAGAAGGACTTTCACCCGCGATTTCAATAGATCAAAAAACAACAGGGCACAACCCCAGGTCAACTGTCGGCACGGTGACAGAGGTCTACGACTATCTAAGACTTTTATGGGCGAGAGTCGGCACACCTCACTGCCCAAAATGCGGCAAGGAGATAGAAAGACAGACAATAGACCAGATAGTAGACCAAGTTCTGAATCTAAAAAACGGCACAAAAATAATGGTAATGGCACCTGTTATACGCAGCCGCAAGGGCGAGCATGCCAAGATTTTCGAAGATGCGGCAAAATCAGGCTATGCCAGAGTTCGGGTAGACGGCAATCTCTATGAGCTGACAGAGAAAATAAGTCTTGAAAAAGATAAAAAACACAGCATAGAAATAGTAATAGACAGGCTTATAGTAAAAGATGGTATAAATCGCAGGCTCACAGATTCCGTGGAAACCGCGGCAAATCTATCCGGCGGTACAGTGATAATAAACCTTCCGGATAATAAAGAAGATAGGCTTTTTTCGCAGAACTATGCCTGTGAAGACTGCGGCATATCAATGGAGGAGGTCACACCCAGACTTTTTTCATTCAACAACCCATACGGCGCATGCCCGACCTGCTCAGGTCTCGGCACGCTGCGCAGGGCAGATGCGGATGCAATAATCAGAGACGACAGCCTTTCAATAAACGAGGGTGCAATACAGGCGCCGGGCTGGTCAGGAACAAACAGAGACAGCATAGCCCGAATGTACTATGAAGCACTTGCCGAAAAATACGGATTTAGCCTAAATACGCCGGTAAAAGATTTGCCGAAAGAGATAATAAATGTGATACTATACGGCACCGGCAATAAAAAACTTGATTTAAGATACAAAACTTCAAGAGGCACAGGTGTATTCAGACAGAGCTTTGAGGGACTTATAAACAGCATTGAAAGACGCTTCGGTGAGACTCAAAGCCAGTCCATGCGAGAGGAATATGAGTCATACATGTGGGAG
>JAAZCZ010000144.1 GCA_012513005.1 Oscillospiraceae bacterium
AAAATCTCCATTGGGGTACGTAGCGGCGGTCTGTGACCGCCAAATTTCCGCAGAGTTATTTACCTTAAATGTTCGTAAATCGGATCAACAGCTTAAATATGGAAGCCCCACTCGGACGAGGGTAACGAAGGCGACCGAAGGTCGCCCCTACGATTAAACCATAAGATTAATATAATAGTTTACATAGCGGTAAACAGGGATTGTCGCAAAAAAAATTATGCAAAATCTCCTTTGGGGAACGTAGGGGCGACCTGCGGTCGCCTGTGCACCAAACATCATAAAACCCGGCAATACCAAGGGTTTTCATTCCCCCGGACGGCTTAGCCGAAAGCTAACACCGTCTGAGGGAGCCTTCCAAAATATGGAGAAAACCGCAATAAAAAGCAGGCTGTGTCAAAACCACATGACACAGCCTGCTGCTATTATTTATAGTAATCCTAATACTAAAAAATCAGTCTTTCTTGCCGAGTTTTTTCTTGTTGCCCTCTTCGTCGACTAAATATGTGTTGTCTAAAACAGCTGTGGTGCTTTTGCGCCAATCAGCTAAATACAAAGCCCGAAGCATCTCGCGCTCCTCTTTTTCCTCTGCGCTCAGCTCTCTTTCACGGGAAATTCTTGTAAGCTCACTTATTCTGTCTTTCTGTGCCTGTTCCATTTTATTACACTCCTTTTAGTTTCGCAGCGAATGCATGGGTGCCGGGATTCTGCCGCCTCGGGCTATAAATGCCTCTGTGCAGGCGGGGTTTACCGCCATAATCGGTGCTTTTCCGAGCAGACCGCCGAAGTAGGCAGTCTCGCCGACTGTTTTGCCCGGCACGGGAATCAGCCTTGTTGCCGTGGTCTTGTTGTTTATCATTCCTATTGCAGCCTCATCGGCGATTATTGCAGAAATTGTTGCTGCTGTCGTGTCGCCAGGGATTGCTATCATGTCGAGACCGACAGAGCAGACAGAGGTCATGGCTTCGAGCTTTTCTATGCAAAGCCCGCCGTTTAGCGCGGCATTAATCATGCCCGCATCCTCAGAAACCGGGATAAAAGCTCCGGAGAGCCCGCCAATGTGAGATGACGCCATAACGCCGCCCTTTTTGACTGCGTCATTGAGCATTGCCAAAGCTGCCGTGCTGCCGGGAGCGCCGACTATGCCCAGCCCGAGCTCCTCTAAAATATCAGCAACGCTGTCGCCGATTGCGGGTGTGGGAGCTAAGGACAAATCAACTATGCCAAAGGGCACGCCGAGCCTTTTAGACGCCTCCTGAGCCACTAACTGACCCATGCGGGTTATTCTAAATGCTGTTTTCTTAATAGTTTCAGCAACATCGTCAAAGGGCAGAGCTCTCGCGCCTCTAAGTGCGCTGCAGATGACACCGGGTCCGGAAACGCCCACATTGATTGCACATTCAGGCTCACCGACGCCGTGGAAAGCACCTGCCATAAAGGGATTATCCTCAACGGCATTAGCAAAAACAACAAGCTTAGCGCAGCCGATGCCGTCTTTTTTTGCTGTTAGCTCAGCCGTCTTTTTTATTATCCTGCCCATTTCGGAAACAGCGTCCATATTTATTCCGGCTTTTGTGCTGGCAACATTCACACTGGCGCAGACAAGCTCTGTTTTAGAAAGTGCATTAGGCAGACATTCCATGAGTATTCTGTCGCCCTTTGTTGCGCCCTTTTGCACTAAGGCAGAAAACCCGCCTATAAAGTCTATGCCGACTTCCTTTGCCGCCTGGTCTAAGGCGGTGGCAATCGGGGTATAGTCAGAGCTGTTGCAGCTTTCTGCAACCATGGCAATCGGAGTTACCGATATGCGTTTATTAATTATCGGTATGCCGAATTCAGCCTCAATCTCGTCAGCAACAGAAACCAGCGAGCCTGCCATACGGCAGAGCTTGTTATAAATTTTGTTGCTGCAGGCATCTATGCTGTTGTCGGCGCAGTCGCGCAGGGAGATGCCCATTGTGACAGTTCTGATATCCAGATGCTGCTCTGAAATCATTTCAATTGTCTGCAGAATTTCACTTCTGTTTATCATAATTAAAGCCTCTTCTAATAATATAGCTAAAAGCCTAAATTCTGTGCATGGCGTTAAAAATCTCTTCGCGCTGTATGCTGATAGAAAGCCCGCTGCGCTCGCCTTCCTCTTTGAGTAGAGCTGATAGCTCAGAAAAGGGAATATCGCACAAGGTCATATCCACAAGCATAATCATTGTAAAATAATCGCTTAGCACTGTTTGGCTTATGTCGAGAACATTAATTTTAAGAGATGCACAAAGAGCGCTGACCTCGGCAATAATGCCGACTCTGTCTCGCCCTATAACAGAAACTATGGCTTTCATTTTTCTATCTCCTATCTCATAATCCCCAGCTCGTCGAGGTTTTTCTCGAAGGCGGGAATGAAATTTTTAATAAAATAGTCAACCTCAGGAAGATTCATGCTAAGTACGCGGTCTAATGTCTGCCTTTCAGCAGATAAAAACTCCA
>JAAZCZ010000028.1 GCA_012513005.1 Oscillospiraceae bacterium
AAAAGTCCCGATGGCAGTAATTGTAAACGAAAACTCATATTCTGCAGCCGAATTTTTCGCAGCAGCACTTTCCGAGTATGGATGGGCGAGTGTAGTTGGCGAAAAAACAACAGGCAAGGGCAGAAGCCAGATAACCGTAAAACTCTCAGACGGCAGTGCTGTGCATATTTCAAATAACAAATACCTTACTCCCAAGAGAGTGGATCTGTCGGCTCAGGGCGGACTAAACCCGGATGTAGTCGTAGCGATGACCGATAAAAAAGACGCACAGCTCGATGCAGCTGTTTCAAATGTACTGCTAAAATTAGCAAGCTAAAATATAGTATATATAATTATTAAAAACATCATTTGAGAGGAAGATACAAATGTTAGCCGAGAGAAAGTACAAGATGAGCCGTGAGCGCTTTGACGAAATAAGCGCAGAGCTTCATTATCTTGAAACTGTGGAGGAAAAAAGAGTATCGGAGCAGATAAAAGAAGCTCGCTCTTTTGGAGATCTCAGCGAAAACAGCGAATATGACGAGGCAAAAACGGAGCAGGGCAAGCTATATTCAAAAATAGCAGAGCTGCAAATTCTGCTGGACAATGCAGAAATAATAGAGACATCGGGAAATGCTCAAGACGTAATTTCAATCGGCAGCAAGGTCTGTATTGAAGACACAGAGACAGACGAAGAAAAAGAGTTTCACATTGTCGGCTCGCAGGAGGCAAACCCGATGAAAGGCAGAATCTCAGACGAAAGCCCGATAGGTCACGCACTTATCGGCAAAAGAGTCGGGGATAATGTTAAGGTAGCCATTCCCGCAGGCGAAATTCACCTGCGTATACTTTCTGTAACTAACTGATAAGGGAGCAATAAATGAGCCGCGAAGAAATAAGAAAAGAAAAGCAAGAGGAAGTGCAGCCGAGCTTATCCGAGCTGCTTCAAATAAGAAGAGATAAGCTGCGCGACCTGCAAGAAGCAGGCAAAAACCCCTATGAGCAGACAAGATTCGATAAAACTGCCTCAGCTAAGGCTGTAAAAGAGCATTTTGAATCCTTAGAGGGCAAGGATGTTGCCGTAGCCGGCAGAATCATGGCAAAAAGGGGAATGGGCAAGGCAATCTTTGCCGATATAATGGATAGCGGCACAAGGCTGCAAATCTATGTCCGTCTTAATGATGTCGGAGAAGAGACATTCTCAGAATTTCGTAAATACGATATAGGCGATATCATAGGCACCGAGGGCACAGTTTTCAAAACAAAGATGGGAGAAATTTCCCTGCACTGCAAAACTGTGACACTGCTCTCAAAGTCACTAAGACCCCTGCCCGAAAAGTTCCACGGCTTAACTGATGTGGAAGCTCGCTACCGCAAGAGATACCTAGACTTAATCATGAATCCGGAAATAAGGCGCACATTTGAGGTCCGCAGTGCCTTTATCTCCCACACCAGAAGATACTTAGATAATTTAGGTTACATGGAGGTTGAAACTCCTGTACTAAACCTAATTTCAGGTGGCGCCACTGCAAGACCCTTCATAACACATCACAACAGCCTAAACCTCGATATGTATCTTAGGATAGCCACAGAGCTAAACCTCAAAAGGCTCATAGTCGGCGGCATAGACAAGGTCTATGAAATCGGCAGAATATTCAGGAACGAGGGAATGGACACAAAGCACAACCCCGAGTTCACAACAATTGAGCTGTACGAAGCCTACACAGACTACAGAGGCATGATGGAAATAGCAGAGGGTCTGCTGTCGTCAGCAGCTATTGAAATCTGCAAAAGCTATAAGCTAAACTGGCTCGGAAACGAAATAGACATGACCCCGGGCTGGAAGCAGATCACCATGATTGACGCCGTAAAAGAATACACGGGTCTTGATTTTAACGAGATTAAAACAGACGAAGAGGCAGTAGAGCTTGTAAAGGCTAAAAAGGTTGACATGAAAGACATACCCCAAACATGGGGCAACGCTCTTTACGAATGCTTTGACCAGCTTGTAGAGCAGCACCTAGTGCAGCCTACATTTATTACAATGTACCCGGTGGATGTTTCACCGCTGTCAAAAAGATGCAAAGACGAACCCCGACTCACAGAACGTTTTGAGCTATTCATCTGCGGCTGCGAATTTGGAAATGCCTTTTCCGAGCTAAACGACCCGATTGACCAGAGACTCAGATTCGAAGACCAGGTCAAGCTCCGTGAGAGCGGAGACGAGGAAGCGGGTATGATGGACGAAGACTTCATCTTAGCCCTAGAGCACGGCATGCCCCCCACCGGCGGAATGGGCATCGGCATGGATAGAGCAGTAATGCTGCTTACAGACAACTCCTCAATAAGGGATGTAATATTATTCCCCACAATGAAACCACAAGAATAAACAAACTGTCGAATGTTTTTATCAACATAAGCGGAGCTGAACAAAACAGCTCCGCTTTTCTATAAAAATTATTTAATAATATTTGTATTGTTTTTTACAAGTATATTTTGTGGTA
>JAAZCZ010000145.1 GCA_012513005.1 Oscillospiraceae bacterium
AGCTGGTGCGGATACTGCTTAACAACTGCCTCCGGGTTTGGTATCTGAACATCGCGCAGCATCTCGACTGCTTTTTCGGCAGCCTCCTTTTTGCTCATCCCTTGGTGTATCATAAACGGCTCGGAAAGCTGTCTTTCAACTGAGAAAACGGGGTTTAAGCTGGTCATAGGCTCTTGGAATATTACCGAGATATCGTTGCCTCGGATTTGATACATTTCCTCGGCAGAGAGCTTTGTTAAATCTGTGCCCTTAAACAGGATTTCGCCCTCTGCAATATATCCGTTAGCATCAAGCAGCTGCAAAATACTCATAGCCGAAACGCTTTTTCCGCTTCCCGACTCGCCGACAATACCCATGGTTTTGCCCGACTCAACTGAGTAAGAGACGTCATTAACAGCTTTAACAATACCTTTTTTAGTTCTGAAAAATGTGTGTAGTTTTTTTATTTCAAGTAGTGGCATGTTATTCTCCTCACTTTTCTATGCTGGCCTTAGGATCCATAACATCACGCAGGTTGTCGCCCACTATGTTGATGCATATGGTAGATATTCCCAAGGCAATTGCAGGGAACGCCCACTGCCACCAGAAGTTCTTGATTATTGTGGAGTTATTGCTGCCATAAAGCATGTTGCCCCAGCTCGGCTTCGGATAGGGAACACCGAATCCGAGGTAAGAAAGTGTAGACTCAATCAGCATACAGGTTGCAAAATCAAGCGTGAGCGTAACTAAGATAACAGAAATAATATTGGGCAGTATGTGCTTAAACGCAATCTTAGATGACTTAACACCCATAGCCTGAGCCGCAACAACATATTCGCTCTCTCTTGTGAGCAGCACCTGTCCGCGCACAAGCCTTGCAATGCCCGGCCACGAGAGTATGCCGAGTATGAACATAATAATAAATATTCGCATCGTAGAGCTTATTGTGAGCTGAGTCATGGCAGCCGAGAGTGTGAGTGCAAAGGGTAAAAACGGTATGGCAGAGAAGATTTCAAGCACACGCATAAGTATAATATCGGTCTTGCCTCCGAAATATCCGGAAAGGCAGCCTATAATAATGCCGATAATAGAGGAGATAATAACGGCGACTGCGCCTATTGTCATTGTCATCATACCGCCGGCAATTATTCTGGAAAACACGTCGGCACCGTATGTATCAGTTCCGAAGAAATAGCCCTTAAGTCCCCACTTAGCAAGCAGCTTGCCGCTTTCATTAACAGAGTAGCTCTGCATTGAGCATGCAAATATCTTTGAAGCGCCGTCAGCCTTATTGGGTACCTTAGACTGATTCCATGTGTTATCCCCAAAGCTATAAACATTGCCGAGGTTAGTAAGCCCTGTGTAATGACCCGTGCCGGAATCAATAGTCACAAAATGCTCACCCTCCGGCAGTGAGGGGGCAGAAACAGTGCCGGCAGGATAGTCACCTGCAAAGCAGATAGAATTATCCGACAAGTGCAAACATACATTTGAGCTTGTAGCCTTAATCGATTCAATTGTGCGACCCTTCAAAAAGGCAGCAGGCTTCTCGGGGGTTTCACCCAAGTTTGCGGCAAACATGCCGAACAGACCGCGAGAGCCGGTGTAAACCATATTTCCCGCCTCGGGAACGCCAACAACATAGTTAAGAGTAAAGCCTATATCCTTAAACTTTAAGCCCTCAACGGAAAAGTTATCGATGTTGGCATATGCATGGCGGTTACCCCAAATATGAAGTGTTCCGTCATTCATCAATATCGCTGTGCACTGGAAGCCCGATTCAAGCTTTTTAATCTTGCTGACATCAATGCCCTTTTCATGAAGCTCCCTCGGCATCATCTGTATGTTGGGATTGCTCTCAAAGTCTTCGGAGACACCGAACTGACCCTGCCTGGAGTTACCCCAGCCATAGATTTTGCCGTCCTCGCCGATTGCGACAATATGGTCAATTCCGGCTGTCACCATGGCAATTTTAGCGTTTTTTACTTCCTCGGGTATATTGGAGGCATCCTGACCCGTTATTCCTATTTTAGTCTGACCCCAAACATAAACCTTGCCGGAATTGGAAAGCCCAACAGAAAAAGTGCCGTAGGAGTCAATCATTTTAACATCAGATGCAAGCTCACGGGGTACAGACATCATATTTCTCCCGGGAGGTACATTCTTTTGAGTAACTGAGGTGTATGAGTCTGAATAGTTGTGCATGACCAAAGGCCCGATATACACAATTAAAAACATAATCATAACAACGATGAGCGCACCCACAGCAAGCTTTCTTTCAAAAAAGTTAATAAGAATCTGCTTACCCGGGCTGATTATCTCCTCAATGCTATCTGCATCCTTTGCCCGCTCCTCAATTTCGTCCGCAATTTTATGACCTGCGCCGAAGAAAAAGCGACCGAAAAAGCGTCCGAAGGCGGAACCTTTGTTTTTGTTTTCAGAAGAATTATTCTTATTCATCTGCTAAGCCCCCCCTTACTTACTCACGCGGACACGCGGATCCACGAAGCCGTACAGAATATCGATAATTAAGTTGCCGCTAAGACCGAGCAGCACATAGAAACATTGCATAAGCATAATAACATCAAAGTCTGCACTTCTGAGCGAGCCTATCATAAGCCTGCCCATGCCGTTAATGGCAAAGGTGCTCTCAACGACGAGTGAGCCGGAGAACAGCGCCATAAACCAGCCGACAACCAAGGTGACAATAGGAATCAAGGCGTTACGCCAGGCATGCGAATAAATAACTGTCTTTTCGCGCAGACCCTTAGCTCTTGCGGTGCGTATGCAGTCCATAGAAAGTGCCTCAATCATCGAAGCTCTTACATATCTTGTCATGCCGCCCAGAGAGGTAAAGGTCATTACCATTAGCGGCAAAATCATGTAATACATGCGGTCAGAAAGCCACTTAAATCCCGTATACATAGTGCCGGGAGTTTTCATGCCGCTCGGGGGTAAAATCCCGAGTACAGCACTAAAGATCCAAATAAATAAAATCGCAGTCAAGAAAACAGGCAGGCTATATCCGACTATAGTGATTATCTGCACAACCTGATCGGCAGTCTTCCCCCTTTTAACAGCGCAGTAGATACCCAGCGGAATAGAAATTCCGAGGGCTAAAAAAGTGGCGAAGATATTAATAAAGAGAGTATTTACTAAAGGAGTCTTAACAACATCCACAACAGGCTCTCTCGCCTCATATGAATA
>JAAZCZ010000146.1 GCA_012513005.1 Oscillospiraceae bacterium
CATCAACTTTCATAGCATATAATAATTTATTTGAATTTTTCTGTAATATATACGTATTATTAATAATTTTAGCAAAATAAATTTTATTCCATAAACCTGAATTATGTATATTTATGTGCAGTATGGAAAAAGTCTGTAATAATTATGATATATCTACATATAATGTTCAAACAAGTTTGAAATCTTTAAGATTTGAAGCAAAATTTTTGCCTCTAAGCTTATATTGATTTAGAAGGCCGTTTTGTGACAAGTTTTTCTAAAATATTCTATTTTTATATATTTTGCCAAACAATGCTAATATTTAGGGCAAAAACCGCAATATTATGGGGTGTTTTCGGCATAATGCCGGGGCGGGATAACAACAGAAGAATAAAGCTTTCTTTGGTCGCCTTCGTTTCTTGGTAAAATCTCTATCTCTCCTCCCGATTTTACCAAAGGTAAAATCACCCTCCTCGTCCGAGGAGGGCTTGGAAATTGTCCGCTGTTATGCGGTTTTACAGACATTGCATGTAATACTTACTGTTTATTCCGGGCGGAGCAGAGCCCGCGCCCCTACGACTGAAAATTTATGCTTTGCCGTTTTTATCTAAATTGCAGGGTGATATAGATGCCGTTGGGCGGGCGATTTCAAATCGCCCCTACGACTGAAAATCTATGTTTTGCCGTTTTGACCTAAATTGCAGGTAATTTTTGCTACGGAAATTTGGCGGTCAAAGACCGCCGCTACGTTCCCCAAGGGAGGTTTTACGAGGTTTTACTTGGGTAATACCCGTTTAGGCAGATGTGAAATAGTGAGTTATTTGAGGGGTTTTGCTGGTAGACCGCCGTTTTTTTATTGCTATTTTTCCAAAATCTTGCAATTATTATGCCCCGGTATATAGATTTACATATACAGTTGAGAGCATTGCAAGCAGGCAGAATATTGTAAAGATAATTACCTTGTAATTATCTTTGAGGTACTGATTAAATTCCTTCTGTCCCGAAACTGCCGCTGCGTGTACACATTTGAGCAAACCTACGAAAAAGCCAATCGGAAGCAAAAGACTAAACAATGAGTTTATTGCAAATAATGCATACCAAACATAATAAAACGGGTGTTGTTTCATTGGCACTTCACCTCTGTCGTCAATCTCGCATTGCGGTTTATTATGCTCCCTGTGAGTATACAATACTTTTTCATAAATCATTCACCTTTCATAAATCGAGTCTATTATCTTTTTCATTTCTTCAACGCTGATTGCTCCTCCAATATCACACATAAGCCTATCCCCTGCTATCCATGTTGCAGTTAAGAATTTGTTGTTGTGCATGATATAGTGAGGAATTCCGCCTGCTTCGTATATTATCATGTCTCTTTCGTCTTTCTCAAAAATGGTGTATCCCATTTGCTCACTTTTTTCATGCTGATGTATAGTGACCGCAAGTAGTTTTTCCCCTAAAAAGAATGTTACACCTATTGTCCGCATTGTTGGAACTGACGATGCAAAAACCCTTTTCTGCGTATATCCCTCGGGTATATATTTGGGGAAAATCGGCGCTGTTATTTTGTATTTATCCAGTGCCTCCTGCATGCTTGCAAATTCCTCTTCTATTTTTTCTGCGGGAATGGGCAGCGGGGTTTCTGCCTTTTCGGTCTGCTTTGGCACGTATCTGAAGGTTTCATTTGTCCATCTGCCTATTGCACCAAAAATATCATAGCCAAAGCCCTGCACCGCAATCATGCCGAAAAATGTTGTTGCCAAAACCGCCGCCAAGGCAATTGCTGCTTTTATTCCTCTGCGTTTTGGGCTTTTTTGCCTTGTATCAGTAAACTGCTCTGCGTGCTTCTGCTTAAATTTGCGCAACGATGCCTCTGTGTCAATCGGCATTGACAGCGGAAACTCATTTTCAATTTCGGCTAAAAGACACTCCGTTTCTTCCGGGTTGTAGCTGTATTCATCTGCGTTTTGCCAGTAGCTTTCTATCTTGTCTGCCGCTTCGTCTGCATGCTGTTTATAGCTAATAATATTCGAGCCGGCTTCGGCTTTTTTCGGTTTTGACTTTTTGTTCTCAGCCATAATAAATACCCCCTCATACATATATTGATTCAGAAGGCCGTTTTGTTACAAAAAAATAAAAAAATTTATATAATAATTGAAATTATTTTTATACTATGTTTTGTCTGCTGCTAAATCCCTGTAATGTGCCTTTGCTCTATACGCCCTTGCGCGGCAATTTGCCTCTGTTATGCCGAGCCTGCATGCAATTTCCTCATATGACAGCTGCTCTTCATAGAGTAGAATAAATATTTCGCGTTCCTTGGGTCGCAGACCTTCGGGCAGGATGCTGCTTAGGGGTTCTTCATAGGCATCATATGCTGCTTTGTCGGATTCGAAACAGAGAGGCAATTCAAGCCGATGCTTTGCCGATTTTAGCTCGTCATATATTAGATGCTTTAGTGTGATAGTGAGCCAGCCCGCTATGTTGGGGTGCGGCATTAATTCATCTTGTTTTTTTAGTAGTATGTAAAACACATCTTCAACCAAATCTTCGCAGAGGTGCCTGTCGTTTAGTGTGTAATAAGAGAGCTTTAGTAATTGCGCATAGTTTTTTCTGTATACCTGCTCAAACCAAGCATTATTATCTTGCATATGTTCACCTCCATTTTTTAACAGCTTAGTAGTTATTTAAATGTGATAATCATTTTATAGTGCTTTATTTTATATGTTTTTTAATAATTTTTCAATTTTTTAATTTAATTGACTTTGGCTGCGGTCTCTTATCCCGATTTTTCCTTTGGAAAAGCTGCCTTATGAGTCCGAGGAGGGCTTAGAGATTGTCCGCTGTTATGCGGTTTTACGGACATTGCAGGTAATTTGCATTTCTGTTTTGCGGACCGCCAAAGGCGGCTCCTACGCATGAAAATTTATCTTTTGCCGTTATTATCTATTTTTTAGGTAATTGCTTGCTTTGATATTCTGAAATGATAAACGGATGCAGGTTTTATTATCTGCATCCGTTTTTGAAAATATTAGGTATTCTAAATTATTATTTTAGCAAAAGCCAAATCATAAGCGGCATTGTTGCCGCTGAGAATATTGTGCTTATGAACACACATTTTGAGGCAAAGCCTTCGTCTCTGTCGTATTGGACTGCGAAAATCGTGAGCAGCATTGCCCCCGGGGCTGATGCCAAAATAACTAAAACGCCGAGCAGTATCGGGTCTGTTATAAAATACCGCATTACAAACCAGATTACAAGCGGGCAGACTATTAGCCTGACAAAGCTGAGGATATACACCCGCCAGTCGGCAAGAGCGTTTTTTAGCGAGACTGTGCCGAGCGATGTGCCGACTATGAGCATGGACATCGGCACTGTTGCCTGACTCATTGTAAAGCTGAACTTTTTAATAAACTCCGGGACCTTAACTCCGCTTAGAAACACAATAACGGAGAAAAGCGCAACAACTAAGGGAAAGCTTAGTATCTGCCTAAAACGCATCTGCTTTATGTTTCCGCTTACCATTGCAACACCTATTGTGTATGCCACTATGTTAAAGGGAATGTTTGTGAGGCTTGCATAGAAAAGACCTGTTGAAGAGTACACCGAGTAGATAACCGGGAATGCCACAAAGGCTGTGTTGGGCATGGTTATCATAAACTGTGCAAGACCCTTTTCTGCGCCTTTTAGTCGCATTAGCTTGGCGACTGCCATCCCCATAAGCATGCAAATTATGAGTGAGATAGTTTGAAAGAGTATGATTCTGCCGAGCTGCGCAATGCCTATATTTGCGTTGGTGTTTATTGTTGCGTTAAATATTGTGAAGGACAGCAGCACATTCATTACTACCGGTGAATTTGATTTGTTGAATACATTGTCTGTCAGTTTTAGCCTTGCTGATATGACTCCCACCAGCATCATACATACTAAAAGGCCCATTTGTGTGAGTGTTTCGTTCATTTTTACTGCCTCTTAGATTCTGAGAATAAAGGTTGCAAGCGTGAAATACACAACAAGTGCAAGTGAGTCTGTTATTGTTGATATGAGCGGGCTTGCCATTACTGTTGGGTCTATGCCCAGCTTTTCTGCAACAAGGGGCAGCATGCTTCCCACTGATTTTGCAAACATTACAACAAGCATTAGCGAGGTGCAGACAGTTATTGCAACCGGAATTGTGACCGCTGCATTGCCCAGTATCATATTATCTACAAGCAGCATTTTGCCGAAGTTTACTATTGCCAAAACAGCGCCGCATAAAAACGCAATTCTAAGCTCTTTCCAGATTATCATGCCAGTGTTTTTAGGCTCGACATCGCCGCATGAGAGGCTTCTTATTATCGCTGTTGCGCTCTGTGAGCCTGAGTTTCCGCCTGTATCCATGAGCATGGGAATAAAGCCGACAAGCACAGAGCAGGCAGCCAAAGCGTTTTCGAATTTTGTTATTATCATGCTTGTGAAGGTGGCAGAGAGCATGAGCAAAAGTAGCCACGGCACTCTTCTCTTCCACATTTCTGTTACGCTTGTTCTTGAATATGGTTTATCAGACGGTGAAATTGCCGCCATCTTTTCTATGTCTTCTGTTGCCTCGTGCTGAATTACATCTATTACGTCGTCGACTGTTATTATGCCCACAAGGCGGTCTTCGTTGTCTACTACCGGGATTGCGAGAAGGTCGTAGTCTGAGATTGCTTCTGCCGCTGTTTCTCTGTCGTCTGTTGTGTGCACAGAGATTACATTCTCGTCCATTATGCTCTCGATAATATCTTCATCATCAGCTAAGAGCAGGCTTTTTACCGACACAACGCCTTCAAGCTTGCGGTCTGCCGAGGTGACATAGCAGACATAGATTGTCTCTTTATCCTCGCCTATCCTGCGTATTCGGGCTATTGCCTCGCGGACATTCATGTATTTTTTGAGGTCCACAAATTCGGCGGTCATTATGCTGCCTGCCGAGTTGTTTTCGTATTTGAGGTATTGGTTTATGAGCGCGCGGGTATCCGGGGTTGCCGTGCGCATGACTCGTTTTACTATATTCGCCGGCAGCTCCTCCATCATGTCGACAGCGTCGTCAACATAGAGCTCTTCAACAATTGCTGCAAGCTCTGTGTCGGTTATTGAGTTTATTATTACCTCTTGCTCGGGTGCGTCAAGCTCTGCAAAGACCTCGGCGCCCTTGCACTTTGTGAGCAGACGGAAAACCTTGCCCATTTTGAGGCTGTCTTTTTCGCCTATCTCGCTTAAATACTCCGCAACGTCAAACGCAAACATGTCTTCAAGCTCGTTTTGCAGCGGCTTTATTTTCCGCTCCTCGAGCAGCTGATCTAATTTTTCTTTGAGATCGACTCTTTCCATATTTGCCACCCCCCTCTTTCTTCCGGACTTTGCCTTTATGCCTAAACCCGCGAGTTTTCTAACGGGCTTGCAAATCATATCTGATTATTTTTTTGCCTTTTGCTGAAAAACAATAATATCTTATATTATCATTTATTCTGTTTCTGTTCAATCATTATAGCTGCTTTATAAATAAACCTATGAATTTATGTTTTTTACTCCTAAATTCTCTCTTTTATTGACTATAAAGCCCGAAAAGTATATTATATTTGTTGTCAGATTTCGTTTGGAGGTAAAAACATGGCCGGAGTAATATCCAGAGGTATTAAAGCCCCGATTATTAAAAGCGGAGACGATATTATTAAAATCGTTACCGATTCAGTTTTGCACGCAATGGATGAGGACGGATTTTTATTGCGTGACGGGGATATTGTTGCTGTTACCGAATCTGTTGTCGCCCGCGCAGACGGCAACTATGCTAATGTGGATCATATTGCCGCAGATGTGCAGAGCAAATTCGGCAAGGGCAAAGTTGGGCTTGTTTTTCCCATTTTGTCCCGAAATCGCTTTTCGCTCACCTTGAAGGGCATTGCCCGCGGCTGTGAGAAGCTTGTGATTTTGCTGTCTTATCCCTCTGATGAGGTCGGCAATCATCTGTTTAGCTTTGATGATATGGACGCTGCCGATATTGACCCGTATAAGGACGTTTTGACTGTCTCTGATTTCAGAAGGCTGTTCGGCAACTGCGCTCACCCTTTTACCGGCATTGACTATGTTGAGTTTTATGAATCTATCGTAAAAGAAGAGGGCTGCGAGGTTGAAATTATATTTTCTAATCGCCCGGAAATTATTCTTAATTATGCAAGCAATATTATTTGCTGCGACATACACTCCCGCGAGCGTACAAAGCGCAGGATAGAAAAAGCCGGCGGAAAAAATTTGCTGACTCTCTGCGATATACTGCATGAGCCTGTTAGCGGTAGCGGATACTGCCCGGATTACGGTCTTTTAGGCTCTAATAAGGCAACAGAGACAACTGTTAAGCTGTTTCCTAAAAACGCGCAGGAGGTTGCCGAGGGTATTTCCGCTGAGCTTAGCAGCCGTTTAGGCGTTAGAGTTGAGGCTATGGTCTACGGTGACGGAGCGTTTAAGGACCCTGTCGGAAAGATTTGGGAGCTTGCTGACCCTGTTGTCAGCCCCGGGTTTACAGAGGGGCTTTCCGGTCTGCCAAATGAGCTTAAGCTTAAATATCTTGTTGATAACGACTACCCGGAGCTATCCGGCGAGGAGCTTACACAGGCTGTGCGTGAGTCTATTAAAAATAAAGACTGCGACCTTAAGGCTACTATGGCATCTGAGGGCACTACCCCCCGAAGGCTCACTGATTTAATCGGCTCGCTCTGCGACCTTACAAGCGGCAGCGGAGACAAGGGCACGCCTATTATTGTTGTTCAGAACTACTTTTTAAACTTTGCCGACAAATAGTCTGCTGATTTAAAAGTCCATGCGGATTAATTTCGCATGGACTTGTTTTGTATTATTAAGCGCTTATTCTATTTTTAGGAGCAAAATATTTGCGAAAGCTGGCTATTTTTTCTTTTTCTTTTGCTGCCGCGACATTGGCATCATATTATGTTCTGCCCGCAGATAAATTAGTTTTGTTCTGCGGATTTTTCGCATTTTTGGCACTGGGCTTATTGTTTTTTAAGTTTAAAGCGAAGGCTTATATTTTGCTCTTATCTTTTGGTCTGGCTTTGGGCTTTGCAAGGTTTGCTCTGCAAAACGAGACTCTTTTGAAGCCGGTTTCATTTCTGCGAGGCAATACAGCAGCTGTGCAGGCAACTGTTACCGACTACAAAAGGCAAAGCGGTAAGGCAACGCGCACTGATGTCACCATTCCCTCTTATGCCGGTGCTAAAATAACTGTTAGGATTTATGACTACGGGGGGCTTATGCCCGATTTGTTGCCCGGGGATATTATCTCCTGTGAGCTTAAATTCGGCACTCAAAATTCCGATTCTCTGAGCTTAAGTGACCGCTATTCATCGCAGAATGTCGGTATTTCGGCAAAATTAATATCCAAGCCCGAGCTTTGCGGAAAATCCGGTCTTGCTTTTTTGTATTTCCCTAAGGCTATTGCCCGCGGGGTTTCTGAAATGGTTGACATAATATATAAGCCCGAGACTGCCGCTCTTGTTAAGGCTCTGCTTATCGGAGATGCTGAGGATTTGAACAATAGCTCTGATTTGAGCTACTCTTTATCTGTTTCGGGGCTGCGGCATATTGCGGCTGTTTCCGGATTACATGTATCTTTTATTTATGTCTTTTTGCTTTTGCTCTTCGGCAAAAGGCGGGCGGGGATTGTTGCGGTTCCTCTTGTTATTGTTTTTTCGCTGATGTCGGGTTTTTCGGCTTCGGTTATTCGTGCTTCTGTCATGCTTATTTTGATTATAATCGCCTCTTTTTTAGGCAGGGAGCCTGACGGAATTACAACCTTGTCTTTTCCGCTACTTTTAATGCTGTTTATTAATCCCTATTCTGTCGGCAGTTTAAGCTTGCAGCTGTCTTATGCTGCGATGGCAGGGGTTATTCTGTTTTCGCCTCGGATTTATGATTATCTCTGCTCCCGTTTTGAAATTAAAAACGGTAGCGCGTGGCTGAAACGCTTTTTGCACGGCTATGTATTTGCCGGAGTTTCGGGCTCCTTGGCCGCTTCTTTTTTTACTGTGCCGCTTGTTGCCGTGTATTTTGGGCATATTTCGCTTTTATCGATTTTCAGTAACTTAGCTGCTATTTGGGCAGTTTCGCTTACTTTTGTGGGCGGCTATTTGTCTGTTATATTCGGGGCTTTATTTTTACCCTTGGGTAAGGCTATGGGCATTTTGGTTTCCCTTTTTGCCGATTTTATTATTCTTTGCAGTAAATTCTTTGCTAATCTTCCGTATTCGGCTTTGTATACTGCAAATATTGCCGCCGTTTACTGGTTAATTTTCTTTTATGCTGTTATAATAATTGCGTATCTGCTGCGCAGAAAAATTAAATCAGCTCTTAATCTCGGCGCTTTTGCTGTTTTTCTTTCTCTTGTGCTTCTTTTGGCTTTTATCCGCTATGAGGAGCAGAATACTAAGTCGGTTAATGTGCTTAATGTCGGGCAGGGGCTTTGCGTTGTTGCCTCCTCGCCCTCGCATGCCGTAATAGTTGACTGCGGCGGGGTTGGGTTTATGAAAAATGCGGGTGATATTGCCTCTGCCTTTTTACTCGGGCATGGCAAAAAAGCTGCTGATATGCTTGTGCTGACTCACCTGCACGCAGACCACGCAAACGGAGTTATTCGGCTTTTATCTCTTGTTTCGGTTAACACCTTGGTTTTGTCTGCCGATACTGATGATTCAGACGGGCTTTTAGCGGAAATCATCTCTGCCTGCGAAAAATACGGCACGCATATTTATTATATCGGGGAAAATAACGCCTCTGCAAATGCCGGGGATATTGCCGTTAAAATGTATTCACCTGCTGATTTTGGAGATAACAACGAAAGAGGCATTGTTGTGCGGCTTAGTATGGGTGAGTATGATACGCTGATTACCGGAGATATCGGTATGGCGGCGGAGCGCAGGCTGCTTAGCCGTGCTTCATTAGATGGCACTGAGATGCTGGTTGTCGGGCATCACGGGTCGAGATATTCAAGCTCTGATGAGCTATTATCTGCCTTGGGGTTTAAGCTTGCCGCTATTTCTGTGGGCAATAACAGCTACGGGCATCCCACAGATGAGGTTTTGCATCGGCTTAAATCATTCGGCGCCGAGATATTAAGAACAGATTTGCACGGAAATATTATGGTTAGGATAAAAAATTAGTATGGCAGCTAAAAACACATTTAATTATAACGCTCTAATAAAGGAGCTTAATACAAACGGTGCGCTGGGGGTTTATTTGCTCTGGGGTGATGAGGATTATTTAAGAGAGCAGTTTACCGCTAAGCTTCGTTCTGTCTGCTTGCCCGACGGGGGCAACGACTTTTGTTACAGGCGCTTTGATGCTGAGCAGCTTAATATGGATGAGCTTGCCGATGCCGTTAATGCTATGCCTTTTATGTCTGAGCGCAGTTTTATTGAGATTCGGGGCTTTGACCCGGCTGCTGTTAAAGACCGTGAGATGGCGGCTTTGGAGGCTATTATCTCTGATATTCCCGACTACTGCACAATAGTTTTTATTACTTACCCGGGCAAAAAGCCTGATATGCGGCTGAGGCTTTGCAAGAATATTAAAAAAATCGGCTCTGTTATTGAGTTTGCGCCGCAGGATGAGTATAAGCTGACTGACTGGATTATTCGCAGGTTTGCAGCCTTGGGGAAGTCTGTTTCTGCTTCTACCGCTAACAGGCTTATATTAAACAGCGGAGATTTGATGAGCGGGCTTATAGGCGAAATTGAGAAAATTGCCGCAGGCACAAAAGCTGAGCTTGTGACTGACAGTGATGTTGACAGACTGGGCAGCAAGATTACATCTGCTAAGGTTTTTGATATGACTAATCGGATTTCTGCCGGGGATTTTAGTGCCGCTCTTGCTATTTTAAACGACCTTATCACATCCGGAGATGAGCCTATTATGATTTTGGCGGTAATCGGCATGCATATGCGTGACCTTTATGCCGCGCGGCTCACAATTGACGAAAATCTCGGTCGTGATTATCTGATAAAAATTTGCGGCAAGCCTTGGCTGGCAAATCCTCTGCTGAGTTCTGCAAAGAATTTTAGCTTAGACTCGCTCTCAAGGTGCGTGCAGCTTTGCACAGAGCATGATTATCTGCTGAAAAGCAGCGGCGGAGACAGCCGTGATATTCTTTTGGATTTGCTGATTAATATCTATTATTATACTGTCGGAGGCGGCGATGATGAAAATTGGTGAGGTCATTGTTGTTGAGGGCAAATATGATAAAAACACCTTGTCTCAGATTGTGGATGCGCTGATTATTGAGACAAACGGTTTTGCTATCAGAAATGACCGCGCTAAGCTCGATTTAATCAGGCGGCTTGCCGAGGCGCGCGGGATTATTATACTGACCGACAGCGACAGTGCCGGGTTTATGATTCGGGATATGCTAAAAGGCTCTATTTCTCCGGATTTGATTAAAAACGCCTATATTCCGGATATTTATGGCAAGGAAGCTCGCAAAAGCGCTTCATCAAAAGAGGGTAAAATCGGCGTTGAGGGCATGGAGCCTCGCGTTATTATTGATGCGCTTATTGCTGCCGGTGCCACATGCGAAGAATTGGCGGGTAAGTCAGGGGAAAAGTCTGAAAAAATCACCAAGGCTGACTTCTTTGCTTGGGGTTTAAGCGGCGGTGCTGACAGCTCAAAAATGCGAGATAAGCTAAAATCTAAGCTTAAGTTGCCTGCTCGATTGTCTACTAATGCGCTTTTGGATGTCATTAACAGGCTCTATACAAAAGATGAGATAATAAATATGCTTTTTGAGGCTGCGGAGGTATAGATTTTTTGCTTATATCCGCAATTTGTTATGGAAACTGTTTTCCTCATATGGTAGAATATTATTTAATAAGCACTATATCTTGTAAATCTCTTGTGGCTTTGGCTGCAAGCATTAATATTTTGGAGGGAATGTTATGAAGTGCCCTTTTTGCGGTTTTGTTGAAAGCAAGGTCATAGACTCTCGCCCTGCCGAGGAGTATTCGACTATCAGACGCAGGCGCGAGTGTTTGTCTTGTCAGAAGCGATTTACTACCTATGAGAACATTGAGCGTTTGCCGCTTGTTGTTGTTAAGCGCGACGGGAGCAGGCAGTCTTTTGACAAGAGTAAGCTGGTTAACAGTATGCTGAAGGCTTGTGAGAAGCGTTCGGTTCCCCTTTCCTCACTGGAAGCTATTGCTGATGATATTGAGCAGGAGCTTCAGAGCAGTTTTGAGCGTGAGACCAGCACTGCCAAAATCGGCGAGATGCTGATGCATCGCTTGCAGAGCGTTGACGAGGTCGCTTATGTGCGTTTTGCCTCGGTTTATCGTTCATTCAAAGACATCAACACATTTTTAGAGGAGCTTAATAAGCTCCTGCATGAAAAGTAATCTATATATTTTTTCGGGGGTAAGAAAATGAGTTCAAACGTTAGACCTGATATGGAGCGTATCACCACAAAAGCACTTGCAGACAGCTTTATCGCTAAGCAGGCGGAGGAAATTAAAAAGCAGGTCGGAGACGGCAAGGTATTGCTTGCACTTTCCGGCGGAGTTGACAGCTCTGTTGTTGCGGCGCTGCTGATTCGTGCAATCGGAAAACAGCTTTACTGCGTGCATGTTAACCACGGACTCATGCGCAAGGGCGAGTCTGAGCAGGTTGTTTCTGTTTTTGGCGAGATGCTGGGCGAGAATCTTATTTATGTGGATGCCTCCGATAGGTTTTTAGATAAGCTTGCGGGCGTTTCTGACCCCGAGGAAAAGAGAAAGGTCATCGGCAACGAATTTATCGCTGTTTTTGAGGAGGAATCCTCTAAGCTAAAGGATATTGACTTTTTGGCTCAGGGTACAATTTATCCGGATATTATTGAGTCTGTTTCTGTTAAGAGTCATCACAATGTGGGCGGGCTGCCCGAAGATTTGCGTTTTGAGCTTGTTGAGCCGGTTAAACTGCTCTATAAGGACGAGGTCAGAGTTATCGGCACTGCTCTCGGTCTGCCTGATTCGATGGTGCTGCGTCAGCCCTTCCCCGGCCCCGGGCTTGGTGTTCGCTGCACAGGTGCAATAACAAGAGACAGGCTGCATGCTCTGCGTGAGTCTGATGCTATACTTCGTGAGGAGTTTGAGCTTGCCGGGCTTTCCCGCAAGATTTGGCAGTATTTTACCGTTGTGCCGGATATAACCAGCACCGGAATAAAAGACGGAAAACGCACTGACGCTTTCCCTGTTGTTATCCGCGCTGTGAACACTGTTGACGCTATGACGGCTTCTGTTTGGGTGCCTGACTGGGAAATTCTGAGCAAAATATCCGACAGGATTTTTGCCGAGGTCGAGGGTGTTAACCGTGTGCTTTATGACATGAGCCCGAAACCCCCGGCGACAATTGAGTGGGA
>JAAZCZ010000147.1 GCA_012513005.1 Oscillospiraceae bacterium
TCCCCACAATGAAACCACAAGAATAAACAAACTGTCGAATGTTTTTATCAACATAAGCGGAGCTGAACAAAACAGCTCCGCTTTTCTATAAAAATTATTTAATAATATTTGTATTGTTTTTTACAAGTATATTTTGTGGTATAATTCTTATACAAATTACGAAAAATTCTAAGGCGGTTTATATGAGCAAAAAAACATTAAAAGAAATACTAAAAGCACTTGCCTTTGCAGCGGTCTACATAGCAGCAAAAATTCTCTCATCAAATGTTGGGGCAAAAATTGCAAATGCAGTCTGGCAGCAAAACGGAGCAAGATACACGCAGATTTCTCTGTTTTCGGAGCTAATCACAATTGCAATTGTACTTTTGTTTGCCCGTTTTGTGCTAAAAAGAAAGGCGTCGGATTTTTGGCTTGGCAGTAAGGGTGCAGCAGCTGCTGGCATAAGTGGCTATGCAGTCGGTGCGCTGCTTTTTGGCACATATATGCTAATAGCAGTCATAACAAAAACAAGCACATATGCAGGCAGAGGCGAGCTCTCGCTAATCGACACTCTTATATTCATTCCGGCATTTGCAGTTCAGAGCTTCGAGGAGGAGCTGCTGTCAAGAGGTGTGCTGCAGCGTGTAATAAAAGACAAATGGGGGATAGCTCCAAGCATAATCCTGCCGTCAATATTTTTTGTTATAATGCATTTGATTAACGGAGGAATTAACTTTTTTGCTATTGTCAATATTTTTACAGTTGGAGTTCTGTTTTCACTAATGGTATATGCAACAGACAGCCTGTGGCATGCAGCAGCGGCTCATGCAGCTTGGAACTATATGCAGGGAACCTTCTTCGGCAAAAAGGTAAGCGGTAATCAGTTTGGAGATTCCTTTCTCAAATTTACTCAATCAGGCGACAATAAGCTCATAAGCGGCGATAAATTCGGACCCGAGGGTAGCATGGCAGTATTCTTTATTTTGGCATTAGCTGCAGTAACCTATTATTTATTGTGGCGCAAAAAGCAAAGAGATTCAAAATTAGCTGAGGATAACTAATCTGATAACTCAGAATATAAAGCTCAAAATTGACATAGCTGTATCTGTGGGTAATTTATAAATCATCAGATAATCAAAAAAGCAATAACAGCAATACCCGCGCAATTAATATCTTGCAATTAAGAGGGAAGTGGCATAATGCTGAGGATATATAAAACAATCGAAAATAAGCTCACAGAAGTAAACTCGCTGAAAGACGAGAATATTTGGATAGATGTAAATAACCCGACGGAGCAGGAGCTGACGACCCTTTGCGACTGCTTTAATTTGGATATTGACCTTCTTAAAGCTCCTTTAGATGAAGAAGAAAGACCTCGTATAGAAGCCTATGATGATCAGGTATTAATCTTAATCAGCATGCCCTACACGACCTCAGAAAATTCGCAGATTGTTTATAATACACTCCCGATTGGCATATTAGTCACAGAAAAGGCGATTATCACAGTATCGCTTAAAGAAAGCACGCTTGTTGAGCAGTTTATAAAGCAAAAAATAGCACCTGCCACACATAAGCGCACAAGATTTGTTTTGCAGCTGCTGTACAATAACGCAAGGCTGTTTCTAAGCAGACTGAAAGAAATCGACAAAAGTCCACCGAGATAGAAAAACACTTGCACAGGTCTTCAAAAAACGAAGAATTGATAAGCCTGCTGAATTTAGAAAAAAGCCTTGTGTACTTCACAACAGCCCTGCGCTCAAATGAAATTGTTTTTGAAAAGCTTCTGCGTACCTACTTAAGAAAAGTGCACGATGAAGAGAGCCAAGTAACGGTTAAGATGCTGAAAAAATACGAGGAAGACGAAGA
>JAAZCZ010000029.1 GCA_012513005.1 Oscillospiraceae bacterium
TATTGCTGTTTCACTTTCGCTTTTTGTAAAAATAAAAATATCTACGGCGCCGGTTTAGTTTTTTCGATAAACGCCGTTATTATTGCGCCGAGGTCAGATTCCGTAGTGTATGTGAATAGATCTGTCGAAAACTCGCCGTTCTTATGAACTATTATCTTGCTGTCTTTCCCGTTTGCCGTGATTTCGATTTTATAAGCATAGCCGGCTGATGCAAAGTAAATCTTTTTAAACTTGCTTTTTACTGCCCCAAGCTCTTTTAGAAATTCGCCCTTCTGCTCGCCTTTTAGCTCAACTGTCTCTCCTGTTTTGCCGTTTATTATGCTTATGCTGTCTGCATTTTTCGGCATGGGGTTTTTTGTTATAAGAAATATCGCCACCACTGCCAAAACGAGTATAATAACAAGGAGAATATGCCAAAACTTGATTTTCATGCGCTATCGCCTCCTTTCTTTATAATTTCCCCCACCTAAATAAATAGCTCTGCATTATTAGCTAGTTTCGCGAATGTCTCTCCACGGCTGAGGTACATTTATGACTACTCGGTTTTCATAGAATAATACCTCCTTTTTTTCGGGCATAAAGCCACCTGCGTCGCACTCTATTTTTTCTATCGTTTCTACTCCGCTTTTGTCAAATTCGCCTGTTCTGAAATAAAGCTTATAAAACGAATTTGTGTCTGCTAAAAGTTCTTGTGCAATAACTGTGCTATCGTCTGTAAACTTATCATTATATTTATATTTTGCCGTGACAAGCCTAAAATCTGTTCCGCTTTTGTTCTCGCAGTACAAAAGCACAATATATGTATTATCATCTGCAGTTTCGCCCGGGATACTAAAGCTATCTGCAAAATAGATAGTAATTTCCTCTCTGTCTAATACCTTCTCTTTTGCATGAATGTTCTCTAAATTTGCCTCGGTGCCGCTTTGTTCGGTTTTTACAGTGAGCGTTTCAATCCTTGCAAGCTCTTTTATGTCCTCTCCATTTTTCTCGTGTGCGGTCATTACAAGCCTAAAATCACCCAGCGCATCCCCCAAGCCCAAGCTCTGATAGTATGAGAAGGCTCCGTATGCTAAATCCCCTGAAAAATAGTCTCCGGCAAAGTGTAGAACACTAGCAAGCTCCTCCTTGGGTCCTATTACATTCTGCGACAGATATAGCGGAAAAACCATGCCTGCCTCATTTATAAGGTAGGTCGGGAAAAACACCATTTCCTTATCTGTCTTATTCTGCAGGCTCAATAATATTACTTCATCGGCGCGTCTCTTTCCGTTTACATTTTTCGCGCTGATACTAATTAGTTCGCTGTCTAAAATAAGCTGCTCCTCAAATTTCGGCACAAAGTCTTTTTCGCTCTCGTTTTTATTGTCTCCTTCTGTTTTATCACCTGTAACAGCCTCGCTGTGCGCAGGCGCAGACGGCGCTGCTTTGGAACTGCAAATAGTCGTCATTCTCGTCGTCATAAGGCTGCACTTTTACTGCAATGTTATCATCTTCATAAATCAGTTGCTCTTTGAAATTTGGTATAAACTCGTTGGGTCTGCCGGAGCCTCTGCCCGATTCCTCCTGACCTTCACTCGGCTTTGAGTTGCCGCTTTCCCCCACACCTGTATTCTCCGAAGGCTTATCCCCACAGGCTGAAAGCAGCGATAGGAGCAGTATCATGCTGATAATCAGGCAAAACGCCCTTAGAGTCAGTCTTTTTTTACACACGATTTTCCTCCTTTTTGTTCTTTTTAGATTTTAATTCTCTTTCCCGCGTCAACTATATGTTGAACATATCAAAATAGCCCAACAATAGCAAGAATCATCTTTGTATTTATGTGTTTTGCAGAGCCATTACTCCACAAAAGCAAGTTTAAATATAAATTGTCTTTATTCTAATATTATTAAAGATCTTCGTGATAAAGTGAGTTTCCGACGCTCTTGTCGATTATAACGGACAAATTAAGCTTTTTTGGATATTTTGTCGATTATACTGGACAAGATGAGTCTTTTGCGGTATATTGTCTATTATAATCGACAGCTTTAAAAACACCCTGTTTAGCAGAGCATCAGGAGGTAGGCTATGATAACCAGAGAAAAATACTTAAAAAAAATAAGACCGTTTTATAATACCGATCTTATTAAGGTTATATCCGGCTTCAGGAGAAGCGGCAAGTCAGTTTTGCTTGAGCAAATTAAAGATGAGCTTGTAAGTAACGGCTCTTTATATATCATGCTCAATTTCGAAAGTCATCTTAACTTTAGTCTGCAAAACAGCAGAGACTTAGATTCATATGTGGCGGACTTCATGAAGAATACATCCGGGACAATATACATGTTTTTTGATGAAATTCAGAATGTTGAAGGCTGGGAAAAAAGCATTAATTCATATAGGGTAACATATGACTGTGATATTTATATTACTGGGTCAAACTCAAAGCTTTTGTCATCTGAACTTGCAACCCACATAGCCGGTCGTTATGTGCTTTTTAATGTTTTTCCTCTTAGCTTTTCTGAGTTTAAACAAAGCGGGCAAAGCTTTGAGCAGTACCTACATTTCGGAGGGATGCCATTCTTAAGCCGCCTTAACTACAGCCGCGAAACCTGCCTTACATATCTTAATGATGTTTACAACTCTGTAATCCTAAAGGATATTGTGGCTCGCAACAGAATAAGGGATGTTGACCTCCTTTCAAGGCTAATTAACTATGTGATACAAAATAACGGCAAGTCTTTTTCTGCCCGATCAATTGAGAAATACTTCAAATCCGTAAATCGAAAAGTCTCGGTCGAGACGATTTTGAATTATCTGTCACACTGCGCAGATGCATATTTGTTCTATCCGATAAAAAACAACGATATTAAAAGAAAAGAGCTTCTGACCTCCGGAGAAAAATACTATATAGTTGACCACGGGCTGCGTCTGCCCCTCGTTGCAAATCCTCTTGAAGATATTGGGCTAATTTTGGAAAACATTGTTCTCATTGAGGCCTTGAGTCGGGGATACAGCGTAAGCGTTGGGAATATAGACGGAAGAGAGATAGATTTTATACTAAGCCGAGCAAAGGAAGTTATTTATGTTCAGGTTTCCTATCTTCTTGCAAGCAGTGAAACTATCAATAGGGAATTTGGAGTTTTTGGTCTAATTCCTGACAACTACAAAAAATATGTTGTCAGCATGGATACCCTTGACTTTAGTCGGGATGGAATAATCCACAAAAATATTGAGCAGTTCTTGGAGACTGAAAACTGGTAGCTTTATTATGCAATACCAAGTTGTATAATTACCAAATCAGTAACTCAGCAAGTTGCAAGCAAGTTACATCAGTTACTAAATAGCTGCATTTATTGTATAAACAACGCCATGGGCACAACATGTTGTACCCATGGCTATTTCCGTTATTCCACTTATTATTCCATGGCAAGTTGCCGGCAAGTTAAATTACCGCTCCTCGCGGAAGTACGATAGCCCCAGCGCTGAGGGCGGCTCGTTTAAGCGGCTCTTTTTGAGCGAGACTATAACAAGCACTAAGAGTGTTACGAGATATGGCAGCATTTTAAATAGCTCAATAGTTGACCTTGTGAGCCCCGGGATATACAGGTACATTCGGGATAAAAATCCGAACAAAAACGAGCCCCAAATCGCATTCACAGGTTTCCAGCGGGCGAAGATGACAAGTGCAACAGCCAGCCAGCCGAGCGCCTCTATTCCCCCGTCAGAAGACCACGTGCCTGCCGTGTAGTCCATTACATAATATAGTCCGCCAAGCCCCGAGATAACCGCTCCGAGGCAGGCTGAATAGTACTTGTATTTAATAACATTAATGCCGGCGGCATCTGCTGTTGCCGGGTTTTCGCCGACTGCGCGCAGGTTTAGCCCACTTCTTGTTTTGCCGTAGAAATAGCTCATCAGAAGCGCGAGGATAACTCCGGCATACACCATAAATCCAAGCTGTGATAAAAGTGGCACCTCATCTAAGAACGAAAATGTCTCCCTGTATGCGCTGCTTGTTGTGCGAACGGAAATCTGACCGACTCCGCCCGCCATTTTGTTCATAATTCCGCCGTAGAGATTTGCTATTCCCGAGCCGAAAATTGTGAGCGTGAGACCTGTGACATTCTGATTGGCTCGCAGGCTTATAGTTAAAAAGCTGTATATAAGTCCTGCCAAAAGTGAAGCTAAAATAGCGCACAAGAGCGATATAATAAGCCCCACCGCCGCTATGGGATTAGCTGATGCTGACTCATAGAAAAATGCTCCTGCAAGCCCCGCAATTCCGCTTATATACATGATGCCGGGCACGCCTAAATTGAGCTGCCCTGATTTTTCTGTGAGAATTTCTCCCATTGCGCCAAAGAGTATAACCGTTCCGAATACAACAGATGCCTGAAGCAGTGCTATTACCTGTGTCATGCCGGCACCTCCTCTTCCGCTGGGGCTTTATTTTTTCGAATGCCAATCTTATATCTCACAAAAAACTCGCTACCGAGTATGAAAAACAGCAAAACGCCCTTTATCATGCCCGAGGCATAGTCGTTTAAGTCGTATTGCGAGGCTATCTGCATGGCGCCCTTTTCCAAAAACACCA
>JAAZCZ010000148.1 GCA_012513005.1 Oscillospiraceae bacterium
CAGAGAGGATGCTAAAATTCTCTACGGCCAAGAGATTTTTAGCAGCGAAAAAGACTTAATAGATAAAGTTGCCAAACACGAGAGAATGTACAACAGTACAGCTAAGACTGTTCTTAACTTCAAAAGTCCTAACCAAATGGTCCTGGAGTTTTTCTCAAAGTGTAACATATGTCTTGACAATTAAGATGTCAAGCTTCTCAATATTTGTTATAAGATTGACAATCTCGGAAATAAAATGTAAAATATCATATATATGAATTTTTTGTTAATTTGGTGATAATCAAGTTAAACTATTAATCAATTCGTTATTTTAACTACATATAGCGGTTTCATTGACAAAATTGGCCATTTTTTATATAATTTTACCAATTATTCGAATTGCTGAGGCAATCTTAGATGACAGAAAACATTTCCGGGCGGAGAATAGAAGTAGCGGGAATTGTGCAGGGAGTCGGCTTTCGGCCCTTTGTACACAGGCTTGTAAAAGAACTCGGTTTAAGAGGCTGGGTGAGGAATACAAACTTCGGTGCCGAACTTGAGCTTGTTGGCCAAGAAGAAAGCATCGAGGCTTTCCTAAGTAAATTGCAAAATAACCCTCCGAGCTTAGCTTTAATTGAATTTATTAAAAGCGAAAAGCTTAGCGAAATACCAAACTATGAAGGCTTTGAAATTCACAGCAGCATAAAGAGCGACAGCATAACAGCCCTGTTCTCACCCGATACCTGCACCTGTGATGACTGCCTGTCAGAACTCTTTAGCAGTAGCGACAGAAGACATGATTTTCCGTTTATAAACTGCACCAACTGCGGACCTCGTTTTACTATAATTAAATCACTGCCATACGACAGACAGTACACATCAATGTCAGAGTTTCCCATGTGCGATAAGTGCCTATCTGAGTTTAGCGACATAGAAAACAGGCGATACCATGCACAGCCAAACTGCTGCCACGACTGCGGACCGGCTATTTGGTATAAAAGCGCAGATTGCAGCGAAATTAATTCCCATGAGCCGATATTAAAGGCAGTATCAGATCTCAAAGCGGGTAAAATCGTGGCAATTAAGGGTCTCGGCGGATTTCATCTTGCCTGCAATCTGAAGAGCGAAACTGTAATCAGGCTAAGAGAGAGAAAACACAGGGATGAAAAGCCCTTTGCACTAATGTGCAGGGATATTGAAACAGCAAAAAAGTACTGCATTATTAGCGAGGCTGAAGCTAAGCTTCTAAAAAGTCCTGCAAGACCTATTGTGCTACTAAGAAAGAAAGACAAAGCAAAATACATGCACATAAGCGAAAACAGCAGCATAGGGGTTATGCTTCCTTACACGCCGATTCAGTTTTTAATATTTGCAGCCGAAAACGAAATAGACAGCCTCATAATGACAAGCGCAAACCTAAGTGACACCCCGATTGTGCACAAAAATGAAGAGGCAGAAAAAAAGCTCTCAGGCATAGCAGATACACTTTTACTGCACAACAGAGAAATTCTCACAATTTGTGACGACTCAGTTCTAAGAGAATATGGCGGCAGAGAGTACTTTTTAAGAAGGTCAAGAGGCTATGTTCCGCATCCGATAATAACAGAAAAAAGCGTAAATCAAATACTTGCCTGCGGAGTTGAACAAAAGGCATCATTTTGCCTTTCTAAGGGAAATCATCTTTTCCAAAGCCAGCATATAGGCGACCTTAAGAACATAGAAACTCTAAACTGCTATGCAGAACAAATAGAGCACTTTGAAAGTATTTTCGAAATAAAACCTAGGCTATTAGCCTGCGATATGCACCCTGACTATCTTTCGAGTGACTACGCAGCAAAAAGAGCAAAGCAGGATAATATACCTCTTTATAAAGTCTACCACCACCACGCGCACTTAGCTTCCTGTATGGCAGATAACGGCATAGTAGAAGACTGCTTAGGTCTAATTTGGGATGGCTCAGGCTACGGTGAAGACGGCAACGCTTGGGGATCTGAGCTTCTTATCGGAGGCTATAGGGACTTTAAGAGATTAGCCGGCATAAGGCAGATTAGCATGCCGGGCGGCGACAAGGCAGTCAAGGGAATTTGGCGATTGGGGCTATCAATGCTAAATGAAATCGGCAGCGCGATAGAATTTTCAGATGTCAGCGAGTTTGAGCAAAGCGCGGTATCAGCTCTTTTAAATTCAAGCAGCAGATTAAATAAATGCTCCGGAATGGGAAGACTGTTTGACGGCGTTGCAGCACTGCTGAATATAAAATCAAACTGCTCATACGAAGG
>JAAZCZ010000149.1 GCA_012513005.1 Oscillospiraceae bacterium
CCGACTGATTGGCGAAAAGCCGACAATAATCAGTACAAATTACAGCTTTTCGGAGCTTGAAGCTAAATATAATCCTCAGATACTCTCGAGAATTGAGGGCGAGTATTTGAGCCTGCCGTTTCGAGGGCAGGATATAAGAAAAATAAAAAAGATGCTGTAACTATTAATTATATGCAAAAACTCGCGGTCTTAATGACCGCGAGTTTTTTGTGTTTTATGTTATTTGCTTACTATTTAAGCAGGCTCTCGGGATGTTCTTTGCCGTATTTTTTGTTCTTGATGTTACCGATTATGATTGTCGGAATCATGATGAAGAATACTGCAATGTACCCGTCATAGCCGTAGCCGTACTTGATTATTGGTGAAAGACCTATGAAGGAAAGGCTCATGCAAACCGAAATGATTAATACTGCAATGATGATGCGGCGAACCTTGACTTCTTTGATGGTGTTCGGGAAGAACTTATCATCAAAGCGATTTACAAGTGTGTAGATTAGTGTTACACAGGTTGAAATAAATGCACTAAACAGAAGTACTGCATAGGCAATTGCCAGAACCTTGATGCCGAGGTTGTTGACTACAAACTGGTTGGGAAGTTTTGCCATATCAGCTTGCAGTATCTGGGGATACCAGCCGAGGAGCATTAATGCAGACAGGGAAAGTGCTCCGCCGTTCATTATGCCGCCTAAGATGCTGGCTTTCTTTACGCCCTTGCCTGTGAGTGTGGTACCGCCGGCTATCATGCCCGGAATCGAAACGCACTGGAATCCGGCATAGATAATAATACCTCTCCAAATTGCGATACCGGTGTTATTCGGCTTCATAACAGCAGGGTCAAATCCGCCCGGGTTCAGTGCAAGACCGGCTATAACTATGATTGCTGTTGTTATCAGAATGAGGGTTGAAAGTACTGTTGATGCTGTGATAATCAGTTTTACCCCAAAGATTGACAGAACTATGAGAATTAGCGCAACGATTACGCAGGACAGCACATAGTTTAGTCCGAGGTTTACATTTAGCAGTGTTGCAGCGCCTGCAATTGCAGAGGCAACTGCCGCTAAGATGATGATGAAGTAGAATACCTCAAAGGTGTACTCCATCCAGCTGTACGGTGCCCATAGCTCACGGTATGCGTCTTTATAGTTTGTGATGTCGCGCATACGGCAGAACTTCATAATTACATATATGGTGTATGCAAGCAATGTCATTGCAATTGCAGAGAACAGCACTGCTGTCCAGCCATAGGTTACGAAGTACTGAATGATTTGGTTACCTGTTGCAAAGCCGCCACCGACGTGGGTTGCAAACCAAATTGATGCAACTGTAAAACCGGCAGCCCATGTGCCCTTTAACGTTGTTTTGTTTTCCATTTAGTCTAACCTCTCCAATTATTTCTTTTGAGCAGCAAGCCATACTATTAATATAAACTCAGCTCAAAAGTAGTTTATAATTTTGTTAACACAATGTTAACACGGATAATATACTTATAGTTGAATACTCAAAATATGTCAATGATTTATGGTTTTATATCTGGTCATTTTTAGACTTTTGTGCAAAGAGCTAAGCTAGCATTATTTTTTTTAGCATTTTTTATGCATTTTGACATTTTGCCTGAATTTGTGGCTTTTTGAGCCGTGATATTTGCATTTTTCAGTAATATAATCTGTCTTAGGTGCTGTTTTGATAAAATACCTCTTTTTATGATTATTAATACAGGCATCTGCTTGTGTTTTTGTGGGTTTTACTCTTTGCCTGCCCCGGAAGATAAAACTTATATATTTTGTATTTCCAATCTTAGCAATAGTCAGCCTTTTTTTGGGCAGTCTGCCTCCCCTTTTTTCCGCTATAGCTTGTGGGTCTTAGATTACTAAACTTTTGGATAATACTTATTCATTAATATGTCCTATACCTGTATTCATGCAAATACTATCGCTATCAATATCTTTAAATTTTCTGTCGTCCTTTAATCTTGTGCGAGCTTATTTTTGAGCCGAAAAAAATAATCTTGCTTTAAGCTATTAAAGAATCTGACTGCAAATTGTGAGAAAAATTCTGTTAATTTGTACAGCCTTTTTGCCTGTAAAATCTCCTTTGCAGCTAAAAACCGTATTGCACCGTGTAGGCTATTATGTTAGACTATTAACAGAGTGATTGATTATTTGGGACATTGGGTTTGTCCCTTATTTGGCGTTAAATTGCCCGAAAAAACGGGAAATTATTATATTAAAAAATATATAAAAGGAGTAAGAAAATGAAATTTGCAATGTACGGATCCGGAGCTGCAGGAAGTGTTTTTGCCTCTTATATGCGTAAGGGCGGAGCAGATGTTATCTTGGTTGACCGCTATGAGGAGCATATGAAAAAGATTGCCGAAGACGGCATGACATTTACCATTCACCTGCAGGAAGACGGCGTTTACAGAGACATCACCGAGGTTTTGACCGGCTTTAGAACATACAAGACAGCTGCAGAGGCAGCCGGGGCTGAGGGCACAGTTGACTGCGTTATCTACATGACAAAGGCAACACAGCTTGAACAGGCAATCGCCGACTCTATGCCTCTTATCGGAGAAAACACAATTGTTTGCTCGCTTATAAACGGTCTCGGCAACGATGATAACCTGCTTAAGTTCTTCCCCGCAGAGCGCTGCATTATAGGCTCCGGCGTACTCGGCACGGCTCTTCGTGCACCCGGGCACTGCGTATCCACACCGGCAGGCGGAGTTCAGATGAACTTTGGTGCTATAACCCGCTCAGAGCGCAATGACGCTGTTTGCGAAGATATGCTAAAAGCCTATCGTGACGGCGGCTGCGACGCTTACTGGCGTGCAGACGACATTTACACCTTTGTTTGGAAAAAGGTTATCGTCAACTCCACAGTTAACACAGTTTGTGCTGTTTTGCGCCTTAAAATCGGCGAGGTTGAGGCTGATCCTCATGGTCAGAAGCTCTTCCACTCCGTTATTCGCGAGGCTTGCGCAATTGCAACAGCACGCGGAACTGCATTAGACGCTGATGAGTTTATTGCACATGATCACCAGGATATCGTCACCAATATAGGCGACTACTATCCCTCTA
>JAAZCZ010000150.1 GCA_012513005.1 Oscillospiraceae bacterium
CCGACTGATTGGCGAAAAGCCGACAATAATCAGTACAAATTACAGCTTTTCGGAGCTTGAAGCTAAATATAATCCTCAGATACTCTCGAGAATTGAGGGCGAGTATTTGAGCCTGCCGTTTCGAGGGCAGGATATAAGAAAGATTAAAAAGATGCTGTAAATTTAATATCATTATATGCATGCAAAAACTCGCGATCTTAACGACCGCGAGTTTTTTGTGTTTTATGTTATTTGCTTACTTATTTGAGCAGACTCTCGGGATGCTCTTTGCCGTATTTCTTGTTCTTGATGTTTCCGATTATGATTGTCGGAATCATGATAAAGAATACTGCAATGTATCCGTCATAGCCATAGCCGTATTTGATAATATTAGAAAGTCCGACGAAGGAAAGGCTCATGCAAACTGAAATAATTATTACTGCAATGATAGTGCGGCGAACCTTGACTTCTTTGATTGTGTTCGGGAAGAACTTATCATCAAAGCGATTTACCAGTGTGTAAATCAGTGTTACGCAGGTTGAAACAAAGGCGCAGAACAGTAATACTGAATAAGAAATCGCCAGAATCTTGATGCCCAGATTGTTAACTACAAACTGGTTGGGCAGGTGTGCCATCTTGGCATCTAAAATCTGGGGATACCAGCCAAGTAGCATTAATGCAGACAGGGCAAGTGCTCCGCCGTTCATGATGCCGCCTAAGATGCTGGCTTTCTTTACGCCCTTGCCTGTGAGTGTGGTTCCGCCGGCAATCATGCCCGGAATTGAAACGCACTGGAATCCGGCATAGATGATTATACCTCTCCAAATTGCCATTCCTGTGTTGTTGGGTTTCATAACAGCAGGATCAAAGCCGCCCGGGTTCATTGCAAGACCGGCAACAATAATTATTGCTGTTGTTATCAGGATAAGAATTGATAGTACTGTTGATGCTGTGATAATGAGTTTTACTCCGAAAATTGACAGAACTATGAGAATAAGAGAAACTATTACACATGACAGCACATAGTTTAGTCCGAGGTTTACGTTTAGCAGAGTTGCAGCGCCTGCGATTGCAGAAGCAACTGCCGCTAAGATGATGATGAAGTAGAATACTTCAAATGTGTACTCCATCCAGCTGTACGGTGCCCATAGCTCACGATATGCATCTTTGTAGTTTGTGATGTCGCGCATGCGGCAAAACTTCATAATTACATATATAGTATATGCAAGCAGAGCCATTGCAGTTGCGGAGAACAGCACTGCTGTCCAGCCATAGGTTACGAAGTACTGAATGATTTGGTTACCTGTTGCAAAGCCGCCACCGACGTGGGTAGCAAACCATATTGATGCAACAGTAAAACCGGCAGCCCATGTGCCCTTTAGCATTGTTTTGTCTTCCATTTAGTCTAACCTCTCCACTTAATTCTTTTGAGCGGCAAGCTTTGTTCTTTACTTAGCTCAGCTCAAAAGTAGATAATAAAATATTGTTAACACAATGTTAACACGGATAATATACTTATAGTTGAATACTCAAAATAAGTCAATGCTTTATAGTTTCTTAGCTGCTCAATTTTTCATTTTTGTGCAATGTGCCCTGTAATAATCTGCATTTTTGTAAATTTTTATGCAATTTGACATTTTGCCTGAATTTGTGGCTTTTTGAGCCGTGATAATTGCATTTTGCCTTAATATAGTCTCTTTGAGGTGCTGTTTTGCCGGAATGTGGCGGTTTATGATTGCACACTCAGGCACCTTCTTGTGTTTTTGTGGATTGCAGTACTTTAGTGTATTTTATGAAATTCTGTCTTTTTTGTTCTACTGAGCACAATATGGCTATATTTGCCGTTAATCGTAAATTCATATTACCAAAATATATACCTTTATTTTTTCTCTTAGATTGTGTCAATAATAAGCCTTCATTAAAATGTCCTATACTTATTTCCATGCAAATACTCTAAGTATTTAATACTTTATATTATTTGTCATTCTTTAAGTTCTAAGCTTTTGGTTTTTGAGCTAAAAAAAATAATCTCCTATTAGTGGCGCTCGGATTATGCTTTAATAAAATGCTAATAATTCTGTTATTTTGTACAGTGTTTTTGTAGTCAAAATGCTCTTTGTAGCTAAAAACCGTATTGCACCGATTTAGCTATTATGTTAGACTATTAACAGAATAATAGATTGTAGGGGGCCTTTGTATTGTCCCTAATTTGGCGTTAAATTGCCCGAATAAACGGGAAATTATTATAGTAAAAATATATAAAAAGGAGTAAGAAAATGAAATTTGCAATGTACGGATCCGGAGCTGCAGGAAGTGTTTTTGCCTCTTATATGCGTAAGGGCGGAGCAGATGTTATCTTGGTTGACCGCTATGAGGAGCATATGAAGAAGATTGCCGAAGACGGCATGACCTTTACTATCCATCTGCAGGAACACGGCGTTTACAGAGACATCACCGAGGTTTTGACCGGCTTTAGAACATACAAGACAGCTGCAGAGGCAGCAGGGGCTGAGGGCACTGTTGACTGCGTTATCTACATGACTAAGGCGACACAGCTTGAACAGGCAATTGCCGACTCTATGCCTCTTATCGGAGAAAACACAATTGTTTGCTCGCTTATTAACGGTCTTGGAAATGATGATAACCTGCTGAAATTCTTCCCTGCTGAGCGCTGCATTATAGGCTCCGGTGTTTTAGGCACTGCTCTTCGTGCACCCGGTCACTGCGTATCCACACCGGCAGGCGGAGTTCAGATGAACTTTGGTGCTATAACCCGCTCAGAGCGCAATGACGCTGTTTGCGAGGATATGCTGAAAGCCTACCGTGACGGTGGCTGCGACGCTTACTGGCGTGCAGACGATATTTATACCTTCGTTTGGAAAAAGGTAATAGTCAACTCCACAGTTAACACAGTTTGCGCCGTTTTGCGCCTTAAAATCGGCGAGGTTGAGGCAGATCCTTATGGTCAGAAGCTCTTCCACTCCGTTATTCGCGAGGCTTGCGCAATTGCAACAGCACGCGGAACTGCATTAGACGCTGATGAGTTTATTGCACATGATCACCAGGATATCGTCACCAATATAGGCGACTACTATCCCTCTA
>JAAZCZ010000030.1 GCA_012513005.1 Oscillospiraceae bacterium
AGTCAAAAACGACACGGATATGCTCTATGCCCTGCGCCGTGCCTATGATTTGGGCTATAAAAAGATATATATTCTCGGCGGCACCGGGGGAACACGACCCGACCACGGCATTGCAAATATCCAATGTCTTACTTGGGCTGCTAACCGCGGCATGCAGGCTTATTTAATAGGCGAGGGCTATGTGTACACGGCTCTTAATAAGCAAAAGCTGCTTTTCCCTCCCGGGTATGACGGCACGCTATCTGTTTTTGCTCTTTCGGGCAAGTGCAGCGGTGTTTTTCTTTCCGGGCTACTATACGAGGAAACGGATTTGACTATAACACCCGACTATCCAATAGGCGTGAGCAACTGCATGCTAGCAGAAGGCAGCGAGGTATCGGTTAAAAGCGGCACACTCACAGTTTTCTGGGAGGATAAGCCGGGTTATAAGCTGCCTGATATTATATCCTGCACATAGCTTGACAATTTATATATATAATGATAATCTCAGTTAACCCGTGGGGGAGTAGTTTGCCGCTATTGCGGTTGTAAGTCAACACCATGGCTGCTATTAGCTTTGCAGTCTGGCTTGCATTAATTAACCAGACTCATGGGCAGGTGTAGCCTGCCCGTGAGTCTTTTTTTAGAAGAGGTGGATTTTTTGAAACACTATTGCAGCGATGTTGATGCGGTATTAGAGGAGCTCGGCAGTAGCTCTGAGGGGCTTTCATCGGAGGAAGCGGCTTTAAGGCTCGAAAGAGACGGCCAAAATAAGCTAAAAGACCCTGTTAAGGAATCTCTATTAAAACGATTTCTAAAGCAGCTGGCAGATCCTATGATTATAGTATTAATAGCCGCGGCACTTGTGAGTGCGGGAGTCTCGATTTTTGCGCACGAGGGCTTTGCGGATGTAATTATCATACTTGCAGTTGTCATCGTAAACGCTGTTTTGGGCGTGTATCAGGAGCAAAAGGCAGAGCGGGCGATTGAGGCTTTGCAGGAGATGTCTGCTGCGCGAACAAGAGTTCTGCGTGACGGCAGACCCAAGGAAATTCCAAGCTTGGAGCTTTGCGTGGGCGATATTATCCTGCTTGAAGCGGGAGACTCTGTGCCGGCAGATGCAAGGCTACTCGAGGCTGCAGGGCTTAAAACCGAGGAAGCAGCACTGACAGGTGAGAGCCTGCCCGTAACCAAGCAGACAGGCGCACTAAAAGAGGACGGCGAGGGGCACGCAGTGCCGCTCGGTGACAGGAAAAATATGGTCTACACCGGCAGCTCCGTTGTCTACGGCAGGGGCAAGGCTGCAGTTACCGCTATCGGCATGGGCACGGAGATGGGCAAGATAGCCGAGGCAATTGCCAACACAAAGGAGATGCAGACACCCCTGCAGAAAAAGCTGGGGCAGCTCTCTCGCTTCCTCACAAAGCTTGTGCTCGGAATCTGCGTTATCATTTTTGCAGTTCAGATAATAAGAGCCGGCGGCTTTAGCGTGGGCACTGTACTCGATGCGTTTATGATATCCGTTTCGCTTGCAGTTGCCGCAATTCCGGAGGGGCTTGTCGCCGTTGTTACACTTGTGTTGTCGGTCGGCGTTACCCGCATGTCCAAGCGCAACGCAATAATCCGCAGACTCACAGCTGTTGAGACTCTGGGCTGCTCGCAGGTTATCTGCTCGGATAAAACAGGCACACTCACACTCAATAAAATGACAGTGGTAGACTCCTACGGCACAGACACAAAGCTGCTTGCAACATGTATGAGCCTATGTTCTGACGCAGACGAGGACGAAAACGGCATAGCAGTCGGCGAGCCTACCGAGTGCGCGCTTGTTAACTTTGCACACGACATGGACTTGCCAAAGGGCACGCTAAAAGAAAGCCAGCCCCGAGTCGGCGAGGCACCGTTTGACAGTGTGCGAAAGCTCATGACAACCCTGCACAAAAGCGAAAAAGGCATAATTCAGTACACAAAGGGCGCGCCCGATGTGCTGCTTGACCGCTGCACAAGCTTCTATGATAATGGGGAAATTATCCCCATGACAGAAGAAAAACGAAGCGAAATATTAAGCGTTAATAAATCTATGGCAGACAGAGCCCTGCGTGTTTTGGCAGGAGCAATAGTTTTTAGAGACGAAATGCCGGAAAACACAGAGCCTTCGAATATAGAGCATGATTTATGCTTCTTGGGGCTTTGCGCCATGATAGACCCTGTGCGCCCCGAGGTCAAAAAGGCGATTGAGGTCTCCCGCGCAGCCGGAATAAGACCCATAATGATAACCGGAGACCATATAGACACAGCAGTTGCCATAGCAAAGGAGCTTGGCATTTTAGACGAGAACACAAGGGCAATCGAGGGCAAAGTGTTAGACCGCATGGACGATGAGACCTACGCAAGAGAGTTTAGAGAAATCTCTGTGTATGCCAGAGTTCAGCCGGAGCACAAGACGAGAATAGTCCGCCAGTGGCAGGATGAGGGCTGTGTCACCGCCATGACGGGAGACGGAGTCAACGACGCGCCCAGCATAAAGGCTGCCGATATCGGCGTGGGCATGGGCATAACCGGCACTGATGTCACAAAGAATGTTGCCGATATGGTTTTGGCTGACGATAACTTTGCAACAATAGTCGGCGCTGTTGAAGAGGGCAGGCGCATATACGACAATATCAGAAAAGCGATACAGTTTTTGCTCGGCTCGAATATAAGCGAGGTAATAAGCATTTTCGTAGCCACAATAATGGGCTTTACTATATTAAAACCGGTGCATCTGCTTTGGATAAACTTAGTGACAGACAGCTTCCCGGCTCTTGCACTCGGCATGGAGGATGCGGAATCGGGCATCATGCAAAGACCGCCGCGAGGCAGTAACGAAGGCGTTTTCTTCGGCGGCATTAAGTTTGACATAGGCTATCAGGGCTTTTTCATAGCAGCGCTCACAATCGCCTCATACTTTGTGGGTCACTTCTTAGAATCCGGCGTATGGGAAATTGCCGAGAGCGCGCACGGAATGACAATGGCATTTATCACAATGTCATTTGCAGAAATTTTCCACAGCTTTAATATGCGAAGTCTGCGGGGCAGCCTGTTTAGCCTAAAAACCGTTAACAGCGCGCTGCTGAAAGCCGGGCTTGCAAGCATAATATCCACAACCGCAGTCTGCGAGATATCCGTTTTGGCGAATATGTTCGGCTTCACAAAGGTAAGCCTGAGCGAATATGCAATTGCAGTCGGATTTTCTGTTTGCATTATCCCCATAGTCGAGATAGTCAAGCTGATTCAAAGAGCGTCAGATAAAAAAAGCGCAGCAAAAGTTAGCGCTGCCCCCGCAGTTTCTGAAAAAGCGGAAGATACTAATGATAACAAGTAATATATAAAAACTATTAATACCGCCCGCCCTGCCGAGAGATTTATATTCTCACGGCAGGGCGGTTATTATTTTTTGAAAAAATATTTGCAAAAAACCCGTCGAAAACAGCAAAACCTACCCGAACGGGTAGGTTACAAGTCGCAAAATTAGGATTATTATAGTAGCAGGATGAGCCTGCAAAGAGCAGGCAAAATGAGGATGATAATAAAAGGAGGTTAAAGCTGTGTATAAGAGCAAAAGAAGGTTTAGGGTACTTAGCATAGTTCTGCTGCTTGTAATGCTTATGAGCATCTTTTCTGCCTGCGGAAAAGCGGGAGATGCAGGAGGAAGCGGAGCAGGAGATAGCGGCTCTAAGAGCCAAGGCGGCACGGAAACCAAGTCAGAGCCGAACTTCTATGACTTTGCGCCGAAATTCGAAAAACAGGAAATCTACAACAAAGACGGCGTTACCGTTTGGATTGAGCCGGAGGACAATGCGCAGGCATTTAAAGGCTTCGGTGCAGACCCGGTACTGCGCTTTATTACCAAAAACGACAGCTCCAAAAAAGTGTGGGTAAGCTGCCTGGAGCTTATTACAGAGGACGGATTTCAGATACCGGTATTTGATAGGGTGCTGTATACGGAGCCGGGAAATGAGGATACAAACCAGCTGTTTTTTATGGGAAACTACTGTTCTCGGCCGATTTATGGTGATTACATCATATATCAGGAGCTTGGCTTCGGAGGCAGGCTCGGTGACTTCAAACTAAAATGCGTAGTAATAGAGGCCGGAACCAATGAACATTTAGATAAGTTTGAAACAGCAATGATTAAAACCGAAAACTCAGGCACAAAAACAAATATAGACGGCATAGCATCAAAGCCGCTTATAATCGACAGAGACGGAATAAAGCTATATTACATAGACACCGTGTATCTGCCGATGGATCAGGAAGTAGATAAAACTGACGATATATACTTAGTCAGGATGTTTGCAGTAAACGACACAGATAATAAAGTAAGCTTTTACTACAGAAACGAACTGTGGAACGGCACCGAGCAAAGAGGGATAACGCTTTTTCCGGATGAGGGGCTTTTAGCCCACGGCAAGATGTTTGTTACATTTTACCTAGGCAAGGATGATTTTACGGAGGCAGGCATAGAAAAACCGGAGAATCTAAAATTTGATATTATTGTGAGAGACGGCGATTTTAACGATTTATTCACTCAGGAGGGAGTTTTAATAGAATTTCCTAATGAGGTTCCAAAGCTCTGGGAACCCGGCACACGGGAAAGATAAAAAGCAATTAATAATAAAATATGCTCTCGGCACACTTTTGTGCCGAGAGCCTTTTAGATATATTCTTGTATGGAACTTTTTAGCATAAAAGAAAGAAAAAAGTTCCCCAATTTTCAAGAGCTGCCCGAAAAATTCAGGCGATTAATTTTATTAGCTGAGAAAATTTTACAGCAGGTTCTTTTTGTAGAGGAAGCGGGAGAGCAGTATTGCAAATAAAGCGCCGACTGGCACTAAAACGCTGACAGCTCCTGCAAGCGAGGGCTTTATGATAAATATAATTATCATGAGCAAAGTAGGTCCGACTGCAATTTTCCAGTTTTTGGATATAAACACAACCGCAAGCCCGCCGAAAAGAGCCGGCAGAATATTGGCAAAGGCGGGGGCTAAGATTTCAGATTCCAATATCGGGGTGAGCTGAGCCAATAGAATCATGCCCAAAAAGAGTATTATTGTTGTGACAATTGAGGAAATGCCGATTGCAAGTGTGGATATAACCTCGCCCTCGGCTGTGCCGGGCTCTGCCTTTGCAAACTGCATGGCATTTATTGCGCAGGGGGCTTTTAGCGCTGTTATGTTGCCCGTGACAAAGCTCAGATATGAGCCGCCGGCGCCCAGCATGGGTGCATAGGTGAAGGCTTCGATTATGCCGACTGTGTAGAAAATCGGGACAATTCCCAAAAGCCCCTGCAACACATCCATAAAATTCGGCCAGGCATCAAAGTAAATGCTGAAGAAAAGTGGAAAAGAGGTAAACATCAAAATTGCGAGTATGCCGGAAATTTTGCCCCATCGGTGTATGTTCTTTTCGTAATTACTCATGGTGCGTTAACCTCCAATCCAAGAGCTAAGCGGAATTGAGAATATCATAGCGCCCAGCATCGATAGCGGCATGGCGTAGTTAGATAGCCAGCCGATATTTTTCTTTTTTACGAAATAGCCGAAAATCATCATGAGGCAAGCGGAAAACAGCATGACGAAAATGGGAATAAAGCCCTTTAGCCCGCTTGTTACACCGGAGAAAATCATGCCTAAAAACGCACTTATCATACCGATGAAGAGCGAATCCATGAAAATGTTGCCCCATTTTTCGTCCTTGGATTTGATTTTCACAAGCCCTTTTTCGATTTTCGGAAAGAAGAATGTCACAATAACAATTCCCGAAAAGCTGCCCAAGGTCATAACCCAAGCGATTACAGAAAATGCCTTGGCAAGGCTGATTGGCTCGGATAACGAAATGCCCAAAACAGAGGCGGCGGTGGTAGCAGCAGGCAGCTCATAGGTTAGCGCGCCCACAACTGAAAGCCGCAGCCAAGGCAGAGCTAAACCCAAAAACCGCGAGAGCGTTATCATGCCGATTATGATTGCAATAGCAGGAGCGATTGTGAAAACCGCAGAGCCTTTCATGATTGAAAAGAGCTTTTTCCTCTCGATACCGAGCTCCAAGGCTCTTTTGTAGGCTTTGTAGGAGAAAAACACAGACTGACCCAGCACATAGAGGATAACAATACCTGCCATCCAAAACAGCGCCGGGTGATTTACATTAAACATAACATAAGCCCCTTCTTTTCTTATTTTTTTAATTATACATTACAGCCTGTGTATTTTCACCAAGTTTATTTAATTACCTACCAAAAATATGCAGCGGAAGCTCGGAAACCCTCTCCCAAAGGCGGGGGAACACAAAGTGGGTGAGAAGGCTTCCGTTTTCTGAAGAAGAAAACCCAAAGCGAACAGTTCTTTTAATAAGGCTAAAAAAGTAGTGCTCTTTTTCGCAGATGCTTATATCCGGAGTTTCAACACTTATGCTCACAGTCTTATCATAGGGGCAGACCTCAACAGCGTAGTATTCTGCCTCAAACTCATCTGCCAGCCTGTCTATGTACTGGCAGTATTGCTCTAAGATTTTATAATCAGCCTCTTTAATCTTCCAAGTCGGGGAAAACTGATTGCCAGCTTCGCTGACTACCTCTGAAACAACATCAAAGCAGTTAATTTTTCTCATTTTGTACTCCTTTTATTTATTATTTTTGCGGCTCTAAACTATGGGCTCGGCAAGCCCCCAAAAGCCGAAGTTTGCCTGTATATTGCCGTTTAGCAGGGGGAAGGCTTCAAAGTTGTCGCAAAGATCAAAAGCCCTCATGAATTCCTCCGGTGAGCCAAAGTTAAGCTTTTTTCCCTCAAGTGTGACAGCACCGCAGGATTTGTACGGCTCGTAAAGATTGCAGCTTATTAAAACATCCCTCTCACTAAAAATCCTCTTTACTATGCTCTGCGTTTCCAGCACCGAAGCGAGTTTTTGAGGAACTACCACCGCAGGCATGCTGTCGTATGCCTGCATCATTTTAGCCATTTCCAGAATAAATTCGTCAAGTTCCGGGTCTTCTAATATGTCTTTTTCCTCCTCATTTTCTAAATACATGTCTTTTTCTTCCATTTTTACACTGTCCTTTCTTTTTTTGTTTTTTGCTTTTAGTTTTGCTCTACTAATCGGAAAGAGGAACACAAGACTGCAAAGATTTCTCACCTCCTATCGCAAAGGGGGGGACAAATGAGTCTGCCCTGCCTGCCTATAGCCGCAGAGGGGGACACAAAAGTTTCAGAATTATTAAGCTCCTATAATCCCAAAGAGGGGTACAAAAAGCCCCTATATAATCCGAGAGGGGAACACAAGGCACAGCCTAATACCTAAACCCGGCCTACAAAGGATCAAAATAAGCCAAAAGAGGTGGGGCAGGCTTACATATAAGGTGAGTCCACACCGAAGTTTTTCTTAATTAAGTAGGCGACCGCAGGTCGCCGCTACTTTCCCCAACTGAGATTTTGCGAAGTTTTGGTTGGGCAATCCCCGTTTAGACAGATGCAAATTAGAACATAAATCTTATTATTCAATCGTAGCGGCGACCTTCAGTCGCCTTCGTTACGCCTTGTTTGCACCTAAGGCGAGTGAGGCAAATTCATAATCCTCCGGCACAGCCTGTATAGCCGTGACAGAGACCTTTATTATGCCCGGCAGTATCATGACTGCAAGCACGATTATAGCGGCAAAAAGACCTGAGCCGTCGGGTATGCCGAATATGTTTCTTATAGCAGGCACCAAAACAAGCATGCCGACAAGCCCGTATACAACAGAGGGGATACCGGCAAGAAGCCCTATTATATGCCCGGCAAAATCGGCAAACCTTTTGGGAGCTAACTTGGCTATATAGACAGCGGCAAAAAAACCGATTGGAACACCGAGAATAAGTGCGCCTGCTGTGCCGTAGATTGAGCTTAAAATAAACGGCAAAATCCCAAATTCCGGATTAGCGGCGGCAGATGCCCAACGGCTGCCGAAGAGAAAGTCAAAAAGCCCGATTTCAAGAATGGCGGGTATGCCGGAGATGACAAGATAAACCGTTATAAGCAGTACGCTAAAAACAGTTATAAGCCCCAAAACCAGGAAGATACCGTGTATTATATTCTCTGCATTTAGTTTTTTTGTCTGATGTAGCTTTCATTTTAGCCTTTCATTCCGCCAAGCGGCAATGCCTCAAATTAAGGCATCGCCGTTCAGCTTTTTTGGGGGAAGAAGTGGGGTGCTAATTATTTGGCAGACACGACTCCGGCTGCGCTTATTATCTTACTTGCTGCCTCGGATGTAATGAAGGCAAAGAACGCTGCGGCGGCGTCAGAGAGCGTGGAGTCTGTTTTGGTGACTAAAACAAAGTCTCTTTGTATTGCGTAGGTCTTGTCTTTAACACTTGCTTCCGAGGGCGCTACACCACCGACTGAAAGTGCCTTTATGCTGTCTTTAACTGAGGCAAGTGAAGCATAGCCAATGGCATCGGGGTTCTGCGCAACGCTTGTTATAACGTCACCGGTAGAGGTGAGCTCCTGACGATATTGGCACTTATCCTTGGTCTTTGTAATAGACTCAAAGCCGTCACGAGTGCCGCTGCCGGCTTCTCTGCCGATTAAAACTATGGCTGCATCGGCTCCGCCGACCTCTTTCCAGTTTTTAATTTCGCCTGTGTATATTTTGCTTATCTGCTCTAAGCTAAGGTCAGAAACAGAGTTTTCGGGGCTGACTATGACTGCAATGCCGTCGTACGCCAAAACAGTCTCAGAAAGACCCTTTGCCTTTTCCTCGTCTTTGAGGTTGCGGCTGGATAAACCGATATCGCAGCGACCCTCTAAAACTGCGGTTATTCCGCTGCCCGAGCCTGTGGGGTTATATGTGAAGTTAATTTTACTGTTTTCCTTTGTGCAGGCTTCGCCGAGTGCGCCGATTACCTTTTCCATAGAGGTTGAACCGTCAGTGGCAACGCTTCCTGAGGCTGATGTTTTGCTCCCACATCCGGCAAGCAGCAAAATTGCAAGCAAAGCGACTAATGCAAGGCTTAGTGTCTTTTTCATTATTATTCTCCTTTTATGTTCTTATTCGTCTAAACATATCCAATATTAAGAAGCGAATGTAAAACATAAAAGCGCAGTATTGTTAAATCGAGGTAAAGTCCGTGCCATATATGTAAATGAACCCAGACGAGCAGGAAATGCGGAGAAGGGGAAACGAAGGCGACCGAAGGTCGCCGCTACGATAAAACCACTGTAAATGCTCACTATTTTACATCGTATTAAACAGGGATTGGGCTGTAAGACACACAAAAATCTCCATTGGGAAACGTAGGGGCGACCTGCGGTCGCCTGTGCACTAAATATCAAAAAACCCAGCAATACCAAGGGCTTTTCACTCCCCCGGGCATTAAAAATGACAGCCCCCTCGTCTGAGTGAGCCTTCACCAAAATGCAAAAAACCCGCGGGAGAGACAGCATAAAACGCTGTAATATACGCAAAATCCCCTGCCTTGCGGCAGGGGATAATATATTATTTCCGGTATTATATTGATTTGCTATAAAACCTATTTATCGGCACTTTCGCCAAAGAGTTCTGCAATCTTGAGGTTCTCAAATGCGCTCTCCCATTTGACCTCTGCGCTTTCTGTCCAGCTCTTTATGAGCTTATCATAGGCGTCTCTGGCAACTGCGCTGCGCAGTGTGGAAACGCTCTGACCCTGCATAATCTGGTCATCGCCGCCGACAGGCAGGCGGAGAATAATGTGATAGCCGTGCACACTCTCGACAGGCTCAGCAGTAATTTCGCCGTCTTTTAGCTCCTTTATTGCCTTTTCAAACTCGGGCACCATTGTGCCGGGTGTGAATGTGTAGCCTTCCTTAAAGTGCTCCTTGCCGGGATCCTCGCTCTTTTCCTGCATTAAAGCATCAAAACGCTTAATTAGCTCGTCTTTATCTTTGATTGCTGAGAGTTCTGCCAATATTTCCTTGGCAAGCTTTAGCTTTTCAGCCTTCTGCTCATCGCTGATGGGCTTATTTTCCTTGTCTTTAAACGATAGGAGTATGTGCTTTGCGTGCATATAGTCTTTTTCCTTGACAAATGCTTCTATGTCGGAATCGCTGACTTTTTCGCCGTTTTTGCCGAAAAGCTCTTCCTGACCCTTGGCATGCAAAAGGGCAGTGCGGTTTACATACTCATACACACGGGGTGTAACGAACATCTTTTCAAGCTCAGTATAGAGATCCTCTTCCTTTTTGCCGTCGCCACAGAATTTTTTAATGTCCTCTGCGCGAATTTCGTCAAGCTTCTTAGTGTCCTCGTCAGTCAGCTTAACCTTGTTTTCGGCAAGCTTTTCTTCCAAAACATGGTATGCAAGCAGGATTTCTTTGATGTTGTTATTTACAAACTCCTCGTTTGTGATATTTGCATCCACGGGAGATGTGGCAGAGAGCTTAACAGCACCGACATAGGATTCAAGCCTTGACAGGCTGTTGTGCAGCCAATAGAAAAACTCGTCCCACAAAACGCTCTTTCCGTTTATTGTGAGCACCTTTTCATCTGCCGGGTACTTTGCATAGGCGTCTTTGTATTCACGGGCAGCAGGAGCTGCAGCAGCAGAGGGGGCGGGGGAGGGGCTGTACTCGCGCACACCTGCATCTGCACATGCAGACAGCAGAGCGATTATCATAATTGCCACTAATAATATACTTGTTATTTTTTTCATCCGTTGCTCCTTATTATCTAAACTTAGACTTTTTGATATTTCATTACTAATATCAAAAAATTATTATAACACAGCTTTAGCCTAACTAAAACCCCAATCAGATGTAAACTTTTCTGCTGTGTCGAGGGGTTTTTGACCTCGCATTAGTCTGAGTGAAACTCGCGGCACATTGCCAGGCTCGGCTTTCAGCCTGCCCTTGTATTCGGGTCTTTCGTAGAGGCTTGTGAGCTTTATAGCGTCAATGCTCTCGAGTGTGAAGATTAATGAGCCGCTCTTTTGCGATATATCTGTTATTCCAGCCCTGCCTGCATGACCTCGCAGGCAAGCGACCCTGATTAATGCCATTGTCTGCGGCGGTATTTCACCGAAACGGTCGAGCAGCTCGTCGATAACATCCTCAGAATCCTCGTCAGAGCGAATAAGGGCTATGCGGCGGTAGAAGCTCATGCGCATTTCGGAAGCTGCGATGTAAGATTCCGGAATACCTGCAGTGACAGCAAGGTCAGCAGAGCAGTCTGCGATTTTCGGCACGCTCTCGCCCTTTTCCTCGGAGACAGCCTCACGCAAAAGCTTAATATACATATCATAGCCGACATCAAACATATGCCCCGACTGCTCAGCGCCCAGCAGATTGCCCGCACCTCGCAGCTCCAAATCCCGCATGGCAATTTTAACACCGGAGTTAAATTCGGCAAATTCCCGCACAGCGGTGAGCCTTTTTTCTGCGATTTCGGAGATTATTTTGTCTTTTTTATAAGTCAGATAGGCACTTGCCCGTCTTGATGACCTGCCGACTCTGCCACGCAGCTGATGCAGCTGTGCAAGCCCTAATTTATCGGCATCCTCGATAATAAGGGTGTTGACATTTGAAATGTCAATTCCGGTTTCGATTATCGTTGTGCAGACGAGTATCTGCGCTCTGCCCTCTGCCATATCCTCCATAACACGGGAGAGTCTGTCTTCGCCCATGCGACCGTGCGCAACTCTTATTGTAGCTTCCGGAATGATTGCGGAAATCTTAGCAGCAGCCCTATCTATGCTGCTTATCTTGTTGTGCAGATAATATACCTGCCCGCCGCGTTTTAGCTCACGGCGCATGGCGTCTGCCAAAAGCTGCATATCATGCTCCATAACATATGTGGAGACAGGAAGCCTGCCCTCGGGCGGCTCTTCTATAACAGATAGGTCGCGCACACCGCTCATCGCCATGTTGAGCGTTCGGGGTATGGGAGTTGCTGATAAAGACAGGATATCAACCCCGTGCGACATTGCCTTAATATGCTCCTTATGCCCGACTCCGAAACGCTGCTCCTCATCTACTATTAAAAGCCCTAAATTCTTAAAGCCGATATCCTTAGATAAAAGACTGTGTGTGCCGATTATAAAATCGCACTCGCCGCTTTTTAGCTTTGAAACTGTCTTAGCAGCCTCTTTGCGGCTCACAAAGCGGCTTAAAAGCCCGATGTTGACCGGGTAACCGAAGAATCTCGAAACTGCGGTCTTGTAGTGTTGGGCTGCCAAAACCGTTGTGGGAGCTAAAAGAGCTGCCTGCTTGCCATCCATAATGCACTTCATAACAGCGCGCATCGCTACCTCTGTCTTGCCGAAGCCAACATCTCCGCAGAGCAGTCTATCCATCGGCTGCTCTTTTTCCATATCTCTTTTAATTTCATTAGTGCAACTTAGCTGGTCATCGGTGAGTGTATATATAAAGCTGTCTTCAAATTCAGCCTGCCACGGCGTGTCGGGTGAAAAGGCGTGACCCTTGGCTTTTAGCCGCTTTGAATAAAGAGCGATTAGCTCCTTTGCCAAATCCTTTGCGGCAGCCTTTGCCCTTGACTTTGTGTTTTGCCACTCAGCCCCGCCGAGCTTAGAGAGCCTAACTGCCGTGTGCTCCCCGCTGCCCACATATTTATAAACAGAGTCAGCAGCAGTAGCAGGAAGATAAAGTATATCGGTGCCGGCAAAAGAGATTTTCACATAATCGCGGGCAGCTCCGTCAACTGTCATCTGCTGCATGCCGGAAAACCTGCCGATGCCGTGCGTGTTGTGTACTATTAAATCTCCCACAGAAAGGTCATAAAACGAGTCTATTGCAGTATCGCGGCTTTTTGGATTTTTTGATTTTAATTCACGCTTAGCCTGCGAAGCGGCAATTAACATGCGGTCAGAGAGCAGGGCTAATTTTAGCTCCGGGTACTCTATGCCCTGAGAAATTCCGCCCTCTGTGATAAGGCAGGTGCCGGGTGCCGGTAGAGAAGCCGGAGACTTAGCATATGAAACGGGTATACCTGCCTCGGCAAAAAGCGACAAAAGCGTGTCTGCCCTGCGTTTTTCAGAGGATAACAAAACCGTTCTGTAGCCTGCATCTCTGTAATACGAGGCATCTGAGATTGCTTGCCCGGCGTTGCCGAGAAAAGGCGGCAGCTGCTTTGCCGTGATACCGAGAGAAGTAGTAGGCGCAATAGGATATGAGCCTATCTTAACAGCCTCAGCCATATAAAGAGAAAACTCGGAGAGCTTAGAAAAAAGCTCAGAGGGTGCATAGCAAAAATCCGAGTGCTTTAAGTCGGCATTTAGCAGTCCTGATGCGGCAACAAACTCATCTAACAGCTCTGCTGCATACTCACGGGCACGCTCAGAAAACCTGCCCGGGCTGTCCATAACTATTATGCAGTCTGACGGCAAATAGTCTATGGCAGTTGAAATTTTGCCGTAGATTAAAGGTGCATACCTATCTGCCGTGTTAAGCTGCGCACCGAGTGAGAGTCTGCTTGCGTCAGACAGAAGTGTGGCACCTGAGCCTTTTTCACGGCTTTCTCTTTTTTGCCCCAAGTCGTTTAGCTTTTTAGAGAGAGCCGAAACCCCGCCCTTATAAAGCGAAACCAAGGTCTCGGCAGCAGGCAGCACAATAGCTTTTTCTATATTATTAATCCTGCGCTGATTTGAAACATCAAAATAGCCCAGTGAATCAATTTCATCACCCCAGAAATCTGCCCTAACAGGATATAAGCTGCCCGGGGAATAAAAGTCGAGTATGCCGCCGCGCAGCGAAAACTGACCTGTAGCCTCAACAAGCTCAGCTCTCTTATAGCCGCAACGCATAAGAGAATAAACAGCGTCCTCGGGGGATATATTATCTCCCGTTTGCAGGGTAAATGAGCATTTTTGCAGCATATCGGGGGGTATTGCCCTCTGCATTAAGCCCGCGGCTGTGATAATCGTTAGCTGAGACCCGGTGTATAGGCTGAAAAGAGCTGCAATTCTGCCCTGCTCTGCATCTCGGGAAACGGCATCAGCGTCGTTTAATATGATATCACGGCTGCGGATAAGCCCGGGCTCCGTGTCCAAAAATCCCTGCAAATACTCGGCAGCTTCATTAGCTGCAGCATCATCGGGGCAGAGGAACACAAGCGGTTTTTTATGCTTTGCGTGCAAACCTGCCGCAAAATGGGCACGGGCTGCTGCCGGCAAACCGGAAATAAGCGCAGCTGTGCCGCCGTCACCGGGTTTTGGCAGGGCGGCAACTTCGGGAATATTAAAAAATGCGAGTAAAAGCTCGGGATAGTTCATGCATTGCGCCTCGGTAATAAAGTCTAAAAAGCCGACGCAGCGACAATAGCCACTGCGCCGGCTAAAGGCCGGGATAAAAAGCCTAATATGTGTTTAATAACTAGGCTATGTAGTTGACCTTTGTAAATTCTGAAACTGTGGGCTTAACTGTTGTGTCTGCATTGTTGTCTACCTTGACTTCGCCCTTTTTGATGGACTCAACAAGTGCATTGTAGTCGTCAAGTTTGAAGTTCTTAAAGCCCCAGGATGCCTCGGCAGTCGGAAGACCGACATAATCGCCCTCTGCAAGGGAGAATGTCATGACCTTGCCGCCGTAGTTTTCCCAATTGCCCTCTTGAAGTGCCTGCAAAACTGCCTCTGTGACGTTCTGAAGCTGCTTCATAGCAGAGGAAATAAAGGGGTTATAAGCATAGAGCGGTTTGCCGTTCTGGTCTTTTGCTTCGCCGACATAGTGCTGGTCGATATCAACGCCGATTACCTTGCCGTTGTGCTGAAGAGCAGCTTCAACAGCAGATGTGTAGACGCCGCCGCCACATGCAAAGACTACCTCTGTGCCGTCCTTATACCAGCCCTCCATACGAGCTGTTATAGAGGCATCGCCCTGGAAAACGCCGCTGTAGTAGTATTCGATTGAAACTTCTTTGCTGAGCTTTTGAGCAGCTGCATCTGCGCCCTGAACAAAGCCGTAGCCGTAGCGAACAACTGCGGGAACTGCCATTCCGCCTAAGAAGCCGAGCTTTGTATAGCCGTCGGCAACTGCGGCATAGCCTGCTAAGTAGCCTGCCTGCTCCTCTGCAAAGGTAAGGCAAACAACGTTAGATGCCGGCTTCTCATATGTTTCGTAGTCGTAGGTCAAGTCGCCTTCGCCCACGTCAACAGCGAGGAAATAGACATCGGGATACTGCTTCTGGACATCAAGCACGTTGGGTCCAAACAGGAAACCGGGCAGAACAATAACATTTGCGCCTTCCTTGATTGCCTGTGTGATGGAGAGTGTGCGTGCATCTGTTGAGTTCTCTGTGGGCTGATAATAGATGTGATCAACATTATTTGCCTTAGACCAGGTCTCAACGCCCATCCATGTAGCTTGGTTGAACGATTCGTCGTCAATCGTTCCCACGTCAGTTACGAGTGCTACCTTCTTGATTATTGCGTCGTCTTTAGGGGCTTCTCCGCCGCCTTCTGCGCCGGGCTTTGCCGGAGCTGCGGGCTGTCCGCATGCAGCGAGAGCCAGGATCATGACAACTGCGAGAACAAGTGCAAGGATTTTTTTCATATAAAAGTCCTCCTGAAATTATATTTTCGAAACGGGCAACGCCCCTTCCGAGCTTACTGCATTATATCATGTTAGCAATTTGCATACAAGCAAAATGTAATTTACTCCTTATTAATATATATGCCGAAATACGGAGTGAAAAAGGGAAGTCAAGCAAAAAATATCCGCAGGCTAAAACGGCTTAGCCTGCGGGAAAATGACTCTTATATTTGCTATATATACTGCTTTTGCTCCTTGGCGTGGCGCCCCAAAATCTGCAAAAACAGCCAAAGATTTGTAACGTTAACTGCGCTAAAAGTCACAAAGAGCTTTTTGTTTTTAAATTTCAGGTTGATTGTCTCGCTCGGCTTATCAATGCGGTAGTATTCAAGCTCATCCCAAGGATATTCTGTGATGCTGCCCTTATTTTCAACAAGCAGCTTGCCGCCGCGAAGCTTAGCATACGGAAGCAAACTAATATCAATGTCGTTAATATTTTCGGGAATGCCGCCGGGGAGCTGATAGTTTGCAAAATGCTGCAAAACATCCTCAAGCTCGCCCGAATAGGGGTCTATGTTGAGTGTGTATTCCTTGCCTGCGTGAGTTATTAATGTGAGTGTTCTGTATGGTGTTAATGCGTCAAAAAAGAAGCTGACCTTAGCTGCCGATAGATTCTCAAAAAGAATTTCTATTGCGGAGCTTTTTTCCATTATAACTGAAAAGCCGTGATCAGCTATTGCAAGACCTGTGATGCGGTCTTTTGAGAATAGCTTTTTTAACGCTCCTGTTGCTGTATTCTTTATTACCTTGCGCTGCATATTTGCTCCCTTCGGAAATCTGTAATAATTATGCTTCACGAGGGTGATAATAACACTTAGCGTATGTAAATGTCTACACTAACTTGTTAATTATTGCAGGAAAGCATAAGAAAGATAAAAAAAGGCTGTATCGCAATTATAATTATGCGATACAGCCAATAGGCTAACTGCTTAGATTATTAATAATCTACCTTTTTCTCGTCTAAGAACGAGGTTAGAATAAGAGAAGCTGCAACAGCGTCAACATTCTTTCTGTGCGCTCTTTCCTTGTTGCCGCAGTTGCGAAGAATGTCGTGTGCTGCAACCGTAGTTAGTCTCTCGTCGCGCAGATGCACGGGCAGACCGAAGGTTTCCTCCAAAACTGTTGCAAATTCGCGGCTCTCGTTTGCCTTTTCGCCCTCTGTGCCATCCATGTTGCGTGGCAGCCCTAAAACAAGCTCCTCAACACCTCTGGAAGCGATTTCAAGATTGAGCCTTTTGAGCAGCTCATCCTTATTAAAATGCTCAACAGAAAAAGCAGCGCCGCAAATTCTGCCGCCTATGTCTGAAAAGGCAAGACCTGTTCTGCGCTCGCCTAAATCAATTGCCAAAACTCTCATATTAAAACCTCCGATTTATATTTTTTATATTAATATTTTAGTTAATTATATAATACCAGAATAATACTTCTGTGACAAAAACACTTATCGAGCATCGAAAAATTTATTTGCTATAAGCCGAAATACTCCCTGACCTCGCCTGCCATGTATAAAGAGCCAATGCAAAGCACGATACCGTCATTATTTAAAGCAGTAACAGTGGCTATATTAACTGCTTCGGGAATGCTTTTTGCTGCTGTAGCTCTGTGCCCGCGGCTTATAATAAAATCTCTCAGATTCTCTGCCGGCATAGCTCTGCCGTTTTGCGGCATGACAGCAACAAAGCTATCTGCAATTTTTCCGAGAGCGTCAATAACTCCGCTAACATCCTTATCTGCCATAATGCCGACTATCACAGTCTTTTTGAGCTTGGGAAAGTAGTCTTCTGCCGCCTTTGCAGCGGCTACGGCACACTGAGTGTTATGCCCACCGTCTAGAATAAAAACGGGGTCAGAAGATAATATTTCAAACCTTGCCGGGTTTTTGGCAGCTAAAACTCCGCCCTTTAGCGCAGCTTCGCTTATTTTATAACCCGCGTGCCTAAGCTGCGCTACTGCCTCGATTGCCAAGGCTGCGTTTTTTATCTGATGCTCACCTTGCAGCGAGATTTCGTATTTTTCGCCCTTATATATAAAGCTCTGACTGCCCGGGGAGGCGACAAGTGAATTAAGCTCGTCAAAATCAGCAAAAACGAGGCTTGTGCCGGTTTTAAGGGCGGCATCGCAAAGCGCGTTTTTAACCTCGGGCTCAGCTTCGTAGGAAACGGCAAGCCCGCCCTTTAGTATTCCTGCCTTTTCACCTGCAACCTCGGCTAAGCTGCTTCCTAAAATTTCGGTGTGGTCAAGACCTATGTTTGTAATAACTGCGCAGTCATAGGCTTTAATGACATTCGTAGCATCGAGCCTGCCGCCTAAACCGGTTTCTAAAACGCAGACCTCGGCACCCTCTTCCGCAAAGTATAAGAAAGCAGCGGCGGTTAAAATTTCAAACTCGGTGCACTGCCTGCCACAAGCGTCATTTGCCTTGGCTGTTTTTTCTATTATTTCGGCAAAGCGGGTATCGGAAATATCTTTTCCGTCTATCTTATATCGCTCATTTATTCTGCTTAAATGCGGGGAGGTGTAAAGAGCGGTTTTGTAGCCCGCCGCAGTCAGCACAGACTGCAAATATGAACACACGGAGCCTTTTCCGTTTGTGCCGGCAACATGGATGTATTTTAGCCTATCCTGCGGGCTGCCGAGATTGGCTAATAAAGCTTCTGTTCGAGATAGCCCGGGTATACTGCCCGGCACGGCAGCTTCGCTTATATAATCTAATGCTTCTTGATATTGCAAAATATAACCTCTTTTTTTTATTTTATGTGATTTGATGATATAATGCCGATAGCCATCGGTCAATAGAAAAAGGAGGAGGAAAGTAAATAATGAAAAAATATTTGGCTGAATTTATCGGCACGGCTGTTTTAGTTATCTTGGGCTGCGGCACTGCCATGCTCGTCGGCACTGATGCTGCAAGCGGGTCGGGCTACATACTCACCGCCTTTGCCTTCGGTCTTGTTATTGTGGCAATGGCATACAGCATAGGCAATATTTCCGGCTGTCACATTAACCCTGCCGTTTCCCTCGGAGCCCTGCTTTCAGGCTCGCTCTCCGTCTCAGACTTCGTGGGCTATCTTGTGTCTCAGTGCTTGGGCGCACTTGCCGGCGCAGGAGTATTAGGAGCAGTATTTAATCTTGGCGCTGTGGCAGACAAAACAGGCGGCTTCGGCTCAAACGGGCTTGCGGGAGTCGGCGGCTCAGCTTTTGCCGGGCTTTTGGTTGAAGTCGTACTCACATTCATCTTCGTAATCACCATACTCGGAGTAACCAGCAAAAAGGCAAAGCACGGCTCTTTTGCCGGACTTGTAATCGGCTTTACTCTCACACTTGTGCACATTTTGGGAATAGGTCTCACAGGTACCTCGGTTAACCCCGCAAGGAGCATAGGACCTGCCGTTATTTCCGCAGTAGCAGGAAACCCCGCGCCCTTAGCATCTCTTTGGGTGTTTATAGTCGGACCTCTTGTAGGTGCTGCTCTTGCCGCCTTTGTCTATAAATACTTAGAGAGCGCAAAGGCATAAAATCAGGCAGAAATTAGCAAAAATAGAAAACACAGAAAAAGTATTAAGCAGCAGAGCAGTTTTTAGCTCTGCTGTTTTTTTATATAAAATGCCAAACACTTGAATGAAAATCCGCCAAACACTTGAATGAAAATCCGCCAAACACTTGAATGAAATCCCGCTAAACACTTGAATGAATCGTTGCTTAACACCATAGTTTAAGCTATAAAATTGAAAAGTCATAAAAACAAGGGGCAAAATCTATTGAAAAGTGGCTTTTTTCATCCCAAATTTCTATTGAAAAGTGGGTAAATTTATGTTAAAATTCTATTGAAAAGTCAGAAAGGCGGAGAAACTATGCTTTACAGAAAGATAGAAAGAGTCATTGAAGCGCATCTGAAAGCAGATTCCGGCAGAATTCTTTTGATTGATGGTGCAAGGCAGGTAGGCAAGACCTACATAATTCGCCATGTCGGAAAAAAACTATTTAAAAACTTTATTGAAATCAACATGATTGAGGATTCTCTGGGTGATCGTCTGTTTGCTGAAACAAGGACAATAAGCGACTTTTATCTCAGGCTGAGCATGTCGGCGGGCGACAAAATGAAAGAAAAACACAATACTCTTGTATTTATTGATGAAATTCAGGCTTATCCTCATCTGCTCACTATGCTCAAATTTTTGGCACAGGATAATAGATTCACGTTCATAGCAAGCGGGTCTTTGCTTGGGGTAACGCTATCTGAAACAAGCTCTATCCCGATGGGCAGCATTAGCAAGGTCAGAATGTTTCCCCTTGATTTTGAGGAATTTCTTTATGCAAACAAACTAAGCGAATTTACAGTATCTGAGCTTAGAAAGAAGTTTGAGAATAAAGAAGCACTCGACGAAGCTATGCACAACAAAATGCTGGACTACTTTCGCAGGTATTTGCTTGTGGGTGGTCTGCCGGATGCCGTAAATTCGTACATAGAAAACAATAACATTCAACTTGTGAGAGAGATTCAGGCTGAAGTTCACGAATACTATGCAGCAGATGCTGCTAAGTATGACGTGGAAAATAAGCTTAAAATAAGAAAAATCTACGATCTTATTCCCTCTAATATGGAAAACAAAAAGAAGAGGGTCATTGCGCAGGGCATAGAAAACAAAAAAGGCAAGACATTCGCAGATTATGAGGATGAATTTGAATATCTTGTCAGTGCAGGGATTGCACTTAGTGTGCAGGCAATTTCAAATCCCATTTTTCCGCTTATCCAGTCTTCGGGGAAAAACCTGCTGAAGCTTTATCTTAATGATGTAGGAATTTTGTCGGGAATCTTATACGGCAGCAATGCAAGCGCAATTCTTGACGATGAGAAAAGCGTTAATTTAGGCGCAGTCTATGAAACGGTTGTGGCAACTGAGCTTATTTCTGAGGGATACAGACTTTTTTATTATGATAACAGGCAAAAGGGCGAGGTTGACTTTTTGATTGACGATTACAGTAGCCTCTCAGTTATTCCTATCGAAGTGAAATCAGGAAAAGACTACACAGTGCATAGTGCACTCAATACCTTTGCAAAAAACGAGACTTATCACACCAAAACGGCAATTGTGTTGTCAAACGAGCGTAAGGTGGAAGAAAAAGGCAAAATAACCTACTTGCCTATTTACTATGTAATGTTTATCGGAAAGACAGAAACAAAGGTAGAGGATTTGCGCATATAATAGAATAACAATGCCGATAATAAGGCCAAACTCCCTCTGCAAACGCGTAAAAAACCTTTGCAGAGGGGTAAATTTTTGCTAACGCACAAAAATACAGTAAAATCTGCAAAAACCGCTTAAAAACATTTGACTTTATAATGAGTAGCGTGCTATACTTCTTCTACCTGTTTTGCCAAACAGGCGGTTTTTTCGTGCCTATTAGGGCAAAAATAGGGAGGCTACCTGTCGCATTTAGCGGCAAATATAGTAAGGAGGTGCCGAAAATGGCTGCTGGAGCAAGAGTAAAGCTCACTCTACGCTGTGCAGATTGCAAGGAGCGCAACTATTTCACATTCAAGAACAAGAAGAACACCACTGAGCGTCTTGAACTTAAGAAGTACTGCCCGCGCTGCCGCAAGCACACAGTCCACAACGAGACAAAGTAGACGGAAAGGATTGATAATTATGGCAGAAAAGAACAAAACCACAAGCGTCAAACCGAGTGCCGTCCCTGTCAAGAAAGAGGACTCTTCTCGTAAATCGAAAAGAAGTGTTGCCAAATGGTTTAAGGGAATGAAAAGCGAACTTAAAAAGGTTATTTGGCCAACACCTAAGCAGATTTTGAACAACACCGGAATTTCACTGGCAATGATGTTTAGCTCCGCAATAGTAATTTGGGGCTTTGACAAGCTCGCATCACTTGGAGTTCAGAGTCTGATACGCTTGGTGAACTGAGATGTCGGATTTGGCAAAGTGGTATGTGCTGCACACATACTCCGGATACGAAAACTCAGTCGCGTCGGCCATCTTGAAGGCCGCAGAAAACCGCAAGCTGCAAGAGCTTATATTTGAAACAATGATACCTGTTGAGCAGGTTACGGAACGCACCGACAAGGGCGAAAAAACTTACGAGCGCAAGATAATGCCCGGCTATGTCTTGGTTAAGATGAACCTTACAGACGAAAGCTGGCACCTTGTACGCAATGTAAGAGGCGTAACAGGCTTTGTGGGAACAGCCGGCAAGGCAATTCCCCTAACCGACCAAGAGGCAATTGACCTGGGTGCAGAGCACCACGAGGTCATACTCGGATTTAATGTCGGCGACACGGTTAAGGTCACAGACGGGCCGCTTGAAGGCTTCCTCGGCAAGGTTGAGGAATTAGAAGCCGAAAAAGACCGCGTTAGAGTTGCGGTTTCTATGTTCGGCAGAATAACATCTGTTGATTTAGAGCTTGATCAGGTTGCACCCTCCGCAGAAGCGGAATAATTTTGATTGAAAGAGGTGCTTACTAGTGGCACAAAAAGTAGTAGGATATGCAAGATTCCAAGTTCCTGCCGGTAAAGCGACACCTGCACCCCCTGTGGGTCCCGCACTCGGTCAGTACGGAATAAACATAGGCGCATTCACAAAGGAATTTAACGATCGCACAAAGGGCGAGATGGGCATGATGATTCCCGTTGTCGTCACAGTTTATGCAGATCGTACATTCTCATTTATAACAAAAACACCCCCCGCAGCACTGCTAATAAAAAAGGCCTGCGGCATTGAAAAGGCTTCCGGCGTCCCCCAGAAGGACAAGGTTGCAACAATAAGCCAGGCAGATATCCGCGCAATAGCGGAAAAGAAGATGCAGGATTTAAACTGCACAAGCATCGAGTCCGCAATGGCTATGATTAAGGGCACATGCCGCTCAATGGGCGTCCTTATAGGCGACTGAGGCCGGCCTCTAACGTGGGAGGATTAATCTCCGACGAACCACATTTTTAGGAGGAACTACAATTGTTCAGAAGTAAAAATTATAAAGAGAGCTCAAAGCTCATAGAAAAACAGACACAGTACAGCCCGAGCGAGGCATTTGAACTCGTATGCAAGGCCTCAAAAGCAAAGTTCGACGAGACAGTCGAGCTTCATGTCCGCCTCGGTGTTGACTCCCGTCACGCAGACCAGCAGGTCCGTGGCGCAATCGTACTTCCCAACGGCACAGGCAAGAGCGTTCGCGTACTTGTTTTCTGCAAGCCCGAGAAAGTAGACGATGCAATAGCAGCCGGTGCAGATTTTGCAGGCGGCGCCGACCTCGTAGCCAAGATTCAGGACGAAAACTGGTTTGAGTTTGACACTGTCATTGCCTCTCCCGACATGATGGGCACAGTCGGCCGTTTAGGTAAGGTCTTAGGTCCCAAGGGACTCATGCCCTCTCCCAAGGCAGGCACAGTCACCCCGAATATCGAGCAGGCAATTTCTGAAGCCAAGGCAGGTAAGATTGAATACCGTTTGGACAAGACAAACATTATTCACTGCCCCATCGGCAAGGTCAGCTTTGGTGTTGAGAAGCTCACAGAGAACTACAACACATTAATAGCAGCAATCATAAAGGCAAAGCCCGCCGCTGCAAAGGGTCAGTATATCAAAAGCTGTGTCACGGCATCCACAATGGGTCCCGGAGTCAAAATTAACGCAGCTGCGAAGTAATTAAATTTTATATTTAATAGTTATTCCGCCCTGTCAGGTTTTTCCTGACAGGGCGGTTTTGTGTTATATATACAGCGTATTACACGGCTTTGTTAGCCAAAACGAGTATTTAGACGAGGTTAAACGGTGGATTTGAACCGGGCAACGACGGGCAGAGCAGAGCCCCGCCCCTACGGCTAAACTACACAAAATGCTCACTATTTTACATCGTGCTAAACAGGGATTGGGCTGTAAAATAACGCAAAATCTCTGCTGGGGTACGTAGGGGCGACCTGTGGTCGCCTGCCCAAAACGGCAGCTAAATATGTAAACACCGCCCTGACCAATTTAGGTCAGGGCGGTGTTGTGCTTATTAGTTTACTAAATCCGCTTATTTAACCGCTAAGCCACCGGAGAGGTCTATTCTATTGTGCAAGAGGGCAGACACAAGAACCAGCACGGCTGAGGCGGCGGCGAGGAAGGTGCTCATGTGTGAGGGCATAGCGCCAAGCCATCTGAAAAAGGAAATGAGATTTTTTGAGAGATACGAGCCGAAAAACATTCTGTCACAGATCGGCAGCAGAACGAACATGACAGCGCCGAACAAGAGACCGAATATGACCCTTGTGCCCTTTGGTAGCCGTGCGAAAATCAGATATGTGACAAAGCCGAGCAGAAAAGCAAAGGCAGACAGTAAGAACACATAAAGCAGCATACCAAGTGTAGCGGTCAGCCCCGAAGCCTCCGGACCCAATAAGCGATATACCGAGAAAGAATGCACATAATCCGAAAAGAAGCTGATTCTCAAAAACTCAAAGCCGACTATACAAATGCTGATAACAGCAGAGGCAATGGCAGCTGATAATAGCTGAGATATTAGTATGCTCCTTCTTGATAAGCCGTTTTGCATCAGAAACTTACCGGACTCATAGTAGCCGACTATACCTAAAATATATATGGCTGTCAATAGGTAAAATATATTTTTTTAAATTCATGTTTTTTCCTCGGGCTTTACTCAAAGCCCGCATAAGTATATAATTGAGCAAATAAACGGCAAAAATTATTAACAAAAGCTCTTATAATATAAGGAGGGCAAAGAATTGTTAAAAAGAAGAAGATATGCAGCAATAATAGCCGCCATACTTTCTCTGCTGATATTATTATCCGCATGTGGGGTAAAAACCGGCGAGACTGCATTAACGAGCCCGGCAAGCGACACCGGCAGCCAAAAGCCGGGAGGCAAAGGAAACATAACGGCTGCGGGCGATATATTCTCAGACGGCAGCATTTATGCAGCTTCATACAGTGATTTAAAAATCGAAGGCGCCATGCAGCCAGCCCGCATAAAACAGCATTTCGGCATAATAAAAGACCGACTCTACTTTGTTGCAGTAGACAAAGTCGGAAATGAAGAGGTTATGATGCCCTCATTTGAAGAGGGCGAAGAGTCAGGGGAAATGAAGCCCACGCAGTTTCCTGTTTTTGAGGATATATTAGTTTCAATAAATTCGGATGGAAGCGGCGGCACAAAGCTAAGCGATTATAAAAAGACAGATTACGGCGAGATGCCGGGCGGCACAAAGCAGGAAAACGAGGTTTTGGGTCTATCTACCGATGAAAACGGCTTTATTTATATAATCGAAAAGGTTTCGCTAAAGAATGTCGGCGAGGGTGAGGGCAGCTTAGCTGCGGGCGAAACTTATGAAAAGTTATTTTTGCGCAAGCTGGCTGAGACAGGGGCAGAAATAAAGTCTGAGGAGCTTTCTATGCTAAAAGGCTCAGAAGGAGCCTTGGATGCCCGTATGAAAACTGATGACAAGGGCAACACTGCCGTTCTTAATTGGGATATGGGCAAGGTTTTTGTGTTTGATTCCGAGCTTAAATTAAAGGGAGAAATAGAATTTCCCAAGGATAAAAACTGGATAGACAGCTTAATAAAAACACGCGACGGCAAGATAAGCATATTTAACATCAAGGTAGAGAGCGGCGAGCGCGTGCTGATTCCGCTTGACCTTGAAAATGCAAGCCGAAGCGACAAAGAAGAAACCGTGCCCAAACAGGCGACAGAAGTAAAAGACGGCGCCGGTGAGTATGATATTCTTTACACAACAGATAACGCAGTATACGGGTATAAGATAGGCGAAGACGGCGGCAAAAAGCTGCTTAGCTGGCTTAACAGCGATGTGCTTGTGTTTAGAGTAAGTCTCTTTGCAGCTTTCCCAAACGGCAAAATATTCTGCATAACAGATGAGCCGAATTGGGAAGGCGATTTAGATGAAGAGGCTGCTTTAAAATATAGCGCTGCGGTTCTCACAAAAAAAGACAAATCCGAACTGCCCGAAAAAAGCGAGCTGCTATTACTCAGCTGCGGCATGAGTAACGAGAAAAAATATGAAGTATTCAAATTTAACCGCGCAAACGAAAAATACAGAATATTTGTTAAGGATTACAGCGAATATAATACGCAGGAAGATTATTTAGCAGGCGCAAAAAAGCTGACGGAAGATTTGAAGGCGGGCAAAATACCGGATATTTTTGACACTGACTCAGTCTCACTGCCGCAGCTTATTAACGCGGGGCTACTTTCCGACCTCATGCCGTATCTTGAAGCAGATGAGAAGCTGGGCGGCAAGGATGCAATATTGCCCTCCGTGCTGTCTAAAATGCAAAGCCCGAGCGGCAAGCTCTATTCCGTGTATTCGGGATTTATAATAAGCACGGCGATAGCAAAAAAAGACAACGAAGGCGATAATAGCGAAGTTAGTACAGATGTTGCACGCAGCTTTATAGAAAAGATGCCGGCAGACGGTCAGCTGTTCTGGCTGGGCATGACAAAGGAAGACGCAATAACTGCGATAATGAAGGCGTCAATAGACAGGCTCATAGACAGAGACACGGGAGAAGTTAATATAGACGTCACTGAATTTGCAGCAGCACTCTCATTTGCCGACCTGTTTCCTGAGAGCTTCGACTGGGAGCACTTTGACTTCGGAGCACACGAAACAGATATAGAGCGAATTATCAAGGGGAAGCAGCTTATCATGCCGCTTTCGATTGTGGATGAAAACTTCTATGAATTTCGAAATGTATATAATATTCTAAAAGGAAATCTGGTCGTAACAGGAATACCGGGCGGCTTCGCAAACAGCGGGACAATTGAGTTTAATGGTGGCTTTGGTATGTCAAATGCCTGCCGAGACAAAGACGGCGCATGGCAGTTTTTGCGCAGTGTTTTAAGTGAAAAGTCGGATGAAACTATGACCGCCATCATTCCCGTTAATAAAGCGATGTTTGAGAGCAGATTGACTGATGCAATGACCCCTAAGTACGCTGATGACCCCGATTCCCCCGACGGCAAAAAGGCAGTGCCGCATCTTTTCGGCAACTACGGACAGAGTGAGGGGCAGAGAATTGAAATTTACGAACTGACGGAGGCAGAGCGGGATATTATCTTAAAAACAATAGAAAACTCAGTCACCGTGTTTAACTACAACGAGGAAATATCAAAGATAATAGCGGAAGAGGCAAAGGAGTTTTTTGGCGGCACAGTAAGTCCCGAAGCGGTAGCTATGGCTGCGCAGCAAAAAGTTAGCGAATTTTTGCAAAGCATTAGCTACAAGTAAGTCGGCAAGAAACAAGAAAAACATAACAGAACAGATAAGCAAAGCCGCCCGATTACACAAAAGTAGTCGGGCGGCATATTAATATTATTTCAATTATTACTAAATTTGTAAGGCAAAAATTATTGAAGTGTTCATAATTTTTGTGTATTCTCTTTAAGTATGATATTGGGAAAAAATATTATATTAATGGGAGTTTTATAATGAAAAGAAAAAAAGGACCGGGCACAATAGCAATTTCTCTGCTTCTTGCAGTTTTGATTTTGTCGGGCTGCGGCACTGCGGGCAAAGACAAGGGCAGTAGCGGAGATAATAAAACAGATAGCGAATACACCTATATCGCAGAGTATATAAAAGTCGGCGGGGAAGCAGAGGGAATTATAAAAAATATGAAATCCCTAACAGCTGCACACGACGGCAAGGTCTATCTCGTTGCCACAGAAATTACAGAGTTAGAGCAAAATGGCAATGCCGAGAAGGGCGAACAAAATAATCCGACAAGCAGCAACGAGGGCGGCGAAAAGCTAAATGCAGACACTCCCGCGTCAGATGAAGGACCCGGACCGGAAGGGGAAATGCCCGGGTATATGGGCTCTGCAGTAATGCATAATGACTACCTTATTTCAGTGAACGAAGACGGAACTAATGTTAAGAAGCTTCCGGAATATAAGGCACCGGAGTTTAAAGATGCGCCCGAGGGTGCCGTTATAGGCAACACAATTTTATCAATAAATACCGAAAAAGACGGCAATATCCTCATAGCCGAAAAGCTTGAAATCATGAACTCCTTTGAGCTTATTAGCGGCTCGGCGGAGGTTAAAGATCAAAACACAGAGCAGGTTTATCTGCGCAGGCTCTCTCCCGAGGGAAAAGAAATAAACAAAATTGGCTTAGAGACCATTGTCGGCGAAGGCAAGGGATATTATGACTTCAAAATAAAAATCGCGCCGACCGGCGAGCTTGTTATTTTAGCCGGTGAAACCCAGATTTTTGTTTTGGCAGCCGATTTTAGCGTTAAGGGCAAAATGAGCCTGCCCGAGGAAAAGGGCTGGGTGCAGAACATAGTCAGCATGGCAGACGGCAGCATAGCTCTTGCATACACAGATTTTAAGCAAGGCGAGCGTGTATTAAAGCCGGTTGATGTGCAGAAGGGCGAACTCAAAGCCGATATCGCCCTGCCCAGAGAAGCCTTTGATGTGAGAGACGGAGCCATGGGCTATGATGTTTTAATCAGCGGGCAAAACACTGTCACAGGTTATAACACTAAGGAAGCTAAGAGCGAAGAGATAATAAACTGGGTAAGCGCCGATATCATGGGTGAAGATGTTGCATTTATGCATTTTAGAAGCGATGACAAAGTATTAATCGGTCTTTTCCCATCTGAGCAAAATGCTATGTCTCGAAGAGAGAGAACCGGCAATATAGAATTTGCCATATTAAACCGAGTCAAAAAAACAGAGCTTAGCGCCAAAACAGAGCTTAGCCTAGCTGCCATATACTTAGACAGTGCAGTCAGAGCCGAGGTTGTTAAATTCAATAAACAGAGTGATAAATACAGAATAGTAGTAAAAGACTACTCAGAGTACAACACAGATACCGACTATAATGCAGGTCAGCTTAAGCTAATCTCCGAGATTACGGCAGGCAATGTTCCCGATATTATTCAGCTTAACAACATGCCGACAGAAAGCCTAGTTAAAAGCGGAGCACTAACAGACCTTATGCCCCTGCTCTCTGCCGACAAGGAGCTTGGCGGCACGGATGCGATTTTTAAACCTGTATTTGACATATTAAAGAGCCGTGACGGAAGCCTCAGAACCATTGCATTCTCATTTAATGTTATGTCTGCCTTGGCGTTAAACAAGAGCTTAGACGGCAAAACGAGCGTAAACATTGAGGAAGCAAAGGAGATGCTCAAAAAGCTGCCCGAAGGAGCTGAGCTTATGGGTCAGGGCTTCACTAAGGAAAACGCCCTCGGAATGCAGCTATACCTCGGAGCAAGCAAGCTAATAGACAGGGAAAAGGGCACATGCAACTTTAATTCACCTGATTTTATCGGCATGCTCGAGTTTGCAAATATGTTCCCCGAGACCTTTGACTGGAACAATGTGGACAATTCTGAATATGCCGCCCCCGAAGAAAAGCTAATGAGCGGAAAACAGCTGTTTATGGAGTTTTTCCTCGACGAAGCCAATTTTAACGCTTTCCGCAAAATATATGCAGTTTTAAACGGTGAAGTAACCGTGACAGGTTTCCCGGGTGGCACAGCATCGGGCGGAGCGTTAGGACTCTACGGCAACATGGCAATATCCGATTCCTGCCGTGATAAAGAGGGTGCATGGCAGTTTGTGCGCAGATTCTTAACACCCGAGTTCCAGAATAATATGATGTTCGGGCTGCCTGTAAACAGCAAGGTCTTCGATGCAAAGGTAAAACAGGCAATGAGCCCCAAGTATGAGGATGACCCGGATTCTCCCGGCGGCAAAAAGGAAGTTCCGCATATGCTGGCATATGTGGGAGCAAAGCAGGATCAAGTTGTCAAAGTGTTCCAAATGTCCGAAAAGGAACTTGAGATGATTATGAATCTAATCAAAACAGCAGCGCCCATTGCCGCGTATGACCAGCAGCTTATGGAAATAGTAAAGGAAGAATCGGCAGCATTCTTCAGCGGTGATAAAACAGCCGCGCAGGTAGCCGAGACAATTCAAAACAGAGCAAGCACATACATAAGCGAAAAGGGATAATATTACTAATAACACTGTTGCGGAATGAAAATTCATTCCGCAACTTTTTGTGTGCAGTGGCATTTCTTAGCCTATTGAATAAAAAACAAAACCTGTATATACTATGTTAAAAATAAAACTAAAGAATAAAAGCGAAAAAGTCAAATGAAATCTATGTTTTTGCAGACTTATGCGAAACATTTGCGACAAATTTTCGTCTTAGAAAAGAG